>NZ_JAVRPS010000699.1:0-5680 GCF_032162105.1 Mycobacterium sp.
CTGCGCTGCCGCCGTCGGCCAGCATCGCCAGACCGGCTTGTGCGGCCAGCGGCTGCGACGTGCAGACCACGTTGCGCGCCAGCACGGGTTTGCGCGGCCAGGCGTACGGGAGGTCCCAGGAGAACGGGGCGGTCATCGGTGCAATCCTAGGAGCTCGGAACTCGCGGCGTCGGACGGGCCGACCGTGGTCGGCGGCTCGGAAGCCGACGGCCCGCGCCGGCGAGGGGTCGCCGGTGCGGGCCTGTCTGAGGTGGGTGATTCTTGACCGCTACCGCCAGCCCCAGGGGAACCAGGGGCCGCCCCAGCCGCGGTCGCCGTGCCAACCGCGGTCACCGCCCCAGCCGCCGCGGTCACCGCCCCAGCCGCCGCCGTGGAAACCGCCGCCGCCGTGGAAGCCGCCGCCGCCGTGGCCGGCCGGGATGATTTCGCCGGTCGTGCCCGTCGTTGCGGCGGCGACCACTGCCGGCTGAGCCGGAGCTGGGTCGGCCATCGCCACGGGTGCGGCGGCGATGGCTGCCGCGGCAGCACCGGCTGCCAACGCCGATGTGACGTACTTCATTCCAGTTCGCATGTTGGTATCCCTTCGAAACCTTTCTGTCCTTACCCAATCCAGAATTGACTGTCGGCGAAGCCATGTCGTCACCGCTGACCTCCATCCATGCCCCCCGCCAACTGGAATCGATACCTACCGTTAATCGTCCAGCGCGGCCGACTGCCGACTCGCAGATCCGCGCGACTGGCATCGATGCAATGCGAGAAGCCGGTACTCGCACAGCGTTGGCTGCGCGCGTTGGCCGAGTACCGACGCAGCGGTCAGTGCACCGACATCTCCGCCATCTCCGACCACCCAGTCGCATCGAGGGTCTGGCTAATGATTCTCGGCGTCGACGCCAACGCCTGTGGGAGTTCGCGCATCGCGGACTTGAAGTGATCGCTGCTGACGTGCGCGGAGCCGGCTGCGGAATCACGGAAACCCTCGACGAGAACGTACTCAGCCGGGTCGTCCAGGCTGCGCGACCAGTCGAACCACAGATTCCCTTCCTCGGCCCTGGTGGCTCGTGTGAACCCGGCCACCAGTTCCGGCCAGCGGTCCGACCAGTCGGGCTTTGTCTCGAATCGAACGACGATGAAGATCACGGTTGCTCCTTCACAGTCATGCGGCCTCCGGCGTTGGAGGACGCGAGTTGCGGATACTCGCCGGTCACACTGATACTGGCTCGCCCGATGGCGTGCCGGTACAGCTGCGACAGCAACCGAGCGGGCGTGCCGTCATCGGGAATGTCCAGGCACGCCACGTCGAGAGCATGAACCGATATGCGGTAGGTGTGTGACCGGTCGCCCAGTGGCGGGGAAGCTCCGATGTACCGGTTGAGCTTGAGATCGTTGGGGAGCTGGCGGGCACAGTTCGGCAACCCACGCCCGCTCGGATGTCCCGCGTCCGACCTGAGTTCGGTCATTCCGGGTGGGATGTCGACGACGATCCAGTGCCAGAATCCGGAGTCGCCGAGCCCGTGCTCGTCGAACATCGTGACGACATAACTCCGCGTCGGAGTGGGCGCACCCTGCCACCGAAGATGTGGTGAGATGTCGTGACCGCCCGCACCGAGTAGACCGCTGAGTTGGGGCGTGTCGAACTTACTGCCGTCACCTGCATCGTGCGATACCAGCGTGAACCGCCGCAAAGCCGTTGGATACGAGCACATCTCGACCTCCCAACCGTTGCCGGGGTCGGCGTCAGTAGATGTTGGACGGGCGAACCATGCCTTCGGCGAGATCACCGAATCCGGGGGCGACGATCGCGCCTGGGTTCACCATGATCTCCTCGACGACGAGCGTCTCGGTGGTGAGGAGCAATGCAGCGATCGACGCCGCGCTCTGCAGTGCGGATCGGGTCACCTTCAGTGGATCGATGACACCGGCCTCGGACATGTCCCCGTAGCTGTCGGTCACGGCGTTGAAGCCCTGTCCGACAGGCAGTTTCGCGACTGTGGCAACCACTTCGTCGCCGTCGAAGCCGGCGTTGATCGCGATCCACCTCAGTGGCTCCTCCACTGCTCGGCGCACGATCTCGCGCCCTTCGGCCACATCTCCGGTGAGCTCGAGCAAATCCAGCGCGGGCTGCGCCTGCAGCAGCGCGGTTCCGCCGCCCGCGACGACGCCCTCCTCGAGAGCGGCGCGGGTCGCCGACAGCGAGTCCTCGACCCGGTGGAGTGTTTCCTTGAGTTCGACGTCGGTTGCCGCGCCGACGTGGATTACCGCAACTCGGCCGGACAGCCGGGCGATCCGTAGCTGCAGGTTGTCCTGGTCGTGTTCATTTTCAGCGCGGCCCAGCTCGCGCTCGATCTGGCCGATCCGTGCCTCCACGTCGGCCTTGGAGCCCGCCCCGCCGACGAGGGTGGTGAAGCGCTCGGTGACGGTCACCTTCGCCGCTCTTCCCAGGTGTTCGATGCGCACGTTCTCCAGTGCCAGCCCGGACTCGGGGCTGACCACCGTGCCGCCCAATAGGGCTGCCAGGTCTTCGAGTTCGGCCACCCGGCGGTGGCCGAAGCCAGGTGCTCGCACCACGACTGAGCGGAAGGTGTCGTGAACATTGTTGGTCACGAGCATGCTCAATGCCGGTCCGTCGATGTTCTCGCACAGGATCAGCAGCGGCTTCTTGGCGCGCTGCACCTGCTCGAGAACCGGCATCAGGGTCTGCACGGTGGAGATCTTCTGGTTGGTCAGCAGCACACAGGCGTCCTCCAGCACCGCTTCCATCCGGTCTTTGTCGGTCACGAAGTACGGCGAGACGAATCCGTGGTCGAACTCCACGCCGTCGACGTAGCTGAGCCCAAGACCGAACTGTGGCCATTCCTCCACGGTCACGACTCCCCCGGCGCCGACCCTGGTCAGTGCCGCGGCGATGACGTCACCGATGTCGCTGTCATTGTTCGCCGAGAGGGTCGCGACATGGCGCAGGTCGGCCTCGCCGGTGGTGTTGCGGCTGCGTTGGCGCAGGGTGTCCACCACGGCTGTGGTTGCCCTTTCGATGCCTCGTTTGAGTTGGATGGGGTTGGCGCCGGCCTCGACCGCCCTCAGGCCTTCGCGAACCATCGCCTGCGCGAGCACCGTCGCGGTTGTCGTCCCGTCACCGGCTACGCCGTTGGTCTTGGTGGCGACCTCCTTGACGAGTTGAGCGCCCATGTTCGCGAAGGGATCGCGCAGCTGAATCTCCTTGGCGATGGTGACGCCGTCGTTGGTGATCGTCGGTGCTCCGGTGAGCTTCTCCAACACCGCGTTACGGCCTTTGGGCCCCAACGTCACCTTGACCGCATCCGCTAGCGCGTTCACGCCCACTTCGAGCAGTGCTCTAGCGTCCTTGCTGAATCTGAGCTCTTTTGCCATGTCGCACGCACCTTTGTCTTTGAGTTTGGAAGTGTCTTGGAGTTTGGAAGTGTCTTGGAGTTTGGAAGTCAACGAAAGCGTTCGGGGCCCGATCAGGGCATGAGGATCGCCCTGCCGCGGATCTTTCCGGCGTCGAGATCGTCGATGGCGGACTGGAAGTCGTCGAGCCGGTACTTCACGGTGTGCAGATGGACGGCTCCGCGGGCGGCGAGCACCATCAGGTCGCAGAGGTCGTTGTACGAGCCGACGAGGTTACCGATGAAGTTGATCTCATTCGAGATGATGTCGATCGTCGGGACGTCGATGTTCTCGCCGTAGCCGACGACGTGGTAATCACCGGCACCGCGAAGCATCTGCACCCCTTCGCTGGTGGCGCCGCCCTCGCCGACGAAGTCGATGACGGCTTCCGCGCCGTTGCCGCCGGTGAGTTCGAGAACCTGCTGCACCTGTGACCCATCGGCGACGACCGCGTGGTCGGCGCCGATGGACAACGCGAGCTTGACGGCGTCGGGATTGCGATCCACGACGATGAGTTCGGCAGGCGTGAGAGCCTTCAGCACTTGAATGCCGATGTGCCCCAACCCACCTGCGCCGATCACCACGCAGCGATCCCGGGGCGTGAGGCGACGCGCGGCCTTGGCGGCGGCGTGGTAAGCGGTAAGGCCGGCGTCGGCGAGTGCCGCGACATCAGCGGGTTCCAGTGAGTCGTCGATCTTCACGACACTGCGGGCCGACGTTCTCAGGTAGTCTGCGTAGCCCCCGTTGGTGTCGATGCCGGGAAAGGCGTTGGCCTCGCAGTGCACGTCGTCGCCGGAGCGGCAAGCGCGGCACAGCCCGCAGGTGATCAATGGGTGCACGATCACCTTGTCGCCTTCGCGGACATTGGTCACCGCGGATCCGACCGTGTCGACCCAGCCGGCATTCTCGTGCCCGATCGTGTAGGGCAACTGGACCTGCGACTTCTCGGCCCATTGGCCTTCGAGGATGTGCAGATCGGTTCGGCAGACGCCCGCTCCGCCGATCTTCACGATGACGTCGAAGGGTCCGGTCGGGGTGGGGACCGGTACCTCCGCCATCTCGAGGTTCTGGTGGTAGCCCACTACCTGGACGGCTCGCATGGTGCTCATGGGTGTTGTTCCTTTCCAATCAGATTCAGCCGGGGAGAGTCAGCGCGGCCGACGGTACGAACGCCGGATCACGCAGCTCGTCGGACGGTTCGGGATAGCGAGTGCGCAGCAGCCCGCGGCAGAAATGGGCATTGCCGTCGATCGAGATCCGGGTGGATCGGGCGCGGCGCAACCCGAGCGGCACATCGTCTGAGGCGTAGCCGTGGCCGTCGTGATCGACCATCACCAACGCGTCCGGCCCGAGCGAGAGGCCGAGGGCGCTTCGGCGACGCAGCAACGCGCGCGTTGTCTCATTGTCCGGCAGGTCGTGCAGACGTACCTCGCCGAGCGACGCCTCGGGCAGAGTTCGGTCAGAGCGCAGCAGCTGGGTCAGGCACCGCTCCATCGCGGCCGTGTGCGCCTTGCGTTGGAATGTGAGCCTCAGGTCGTCGAGGTCGCTGTCTGCCTCGTGACCAAACGTGCCCCGGTAACCAGCGTCCGTGGCGAGCCCGGCATTGATGATGTCGGAATCGTGATGGTCGTCGAGCTCGACCACCACCTGCTCGGTCCAATGAAGTTTCGTGAGAACGTCTTTGGCGTCGGATGCCATGAGGTAAGCGAAGTTCGGCGCGCAGAACGACGTCGGCAGCCGAAGATGGACTTCGACGTCGCCGCCAGTCGTCACGAGCGAGCGGACGAACCCCAGATCGGTGATCGGCTCGTCGAGCTCGGGATCAACTACCGCCCCCAGCGCCGCGTACGCCTCGTCGTGCAGGTTCACATCAGGCCCCGACCAGATGGTCCGCCGCTTCGGTGACGTTGTCGGCGCCGCGCGGGCCGACCGCGGGTTCGTCTGCAGCCGGCAGCCGCGACTCGGCCGGGACCGCGATGTCGTACATCTTCGCCGCGTTGAGGCCGAGGATCTTCTTCTTCTGCTCGGTGGTGATCGCCGGGTACTCGCCGAGATCGTCGGGAATCTGGAAATCAACGAACGCTTCGACGAGCCAGCGCGGTGTCCACAGTGCGTAGTCGGAGGAGAATTGGATGCGGTCCTCGCCGACCCAGTAGAGCAGTTCGCCCATGATCTGCGCGAAGTATTTCGGCCGGGTGTGAATGAACGGCATCGCGACCGCAAGTCCGGCGTGCACGTTGGGCTCCTGGGTGGCGATCCAGCAGAAGTCCTCCAGGCG
>NZ_JAVRPS010000700.1:0-4280 GCF_032162105.1 Mycobacterium sp.
GCGGCGTCGCGCACGTCGACCTCCCTGGCGAGGATCTTGCGTCCCTCGCCTTCGACGAGGTTCACGGTCTCGGCGAGATCCTCCGACGTCGCCGGCTCGTAGCCGTTGTGCGCGGCGACCGGCCCGCAGGCGTCGATCGCGACGACGTCCGCACCGGCCCGCGCGAGTCGCACGCAGTGCGAACGGCCCTGCCCGCGAGCCGCTCCCGTCACGTAGGCGACGCGTCCGGCCAGCGGGGTGTCGTTGTCGGTCATGCGGGTTGCTCCTTCGGTACCGGCACGGGCGCGATGCGCACCGTCCGCTGGGTGAACTCGTAGTCGGCGAGCGGGGACCGGCGGGCGAATCGCCGTGACGCGGTGATGGTCTGGGGCCGGTAGTAGACGACTTCTCGTTGCGAGTTGACGAAGTAACTGTTCTGACCGCGATTACAATCGACGATGTATACCTGAATCGCCTTGCCACGACGCTGCATCTGATCGTTCCAACGGTTGAACGCGTCCTGGCTCACCTCGGCGACCTGGGCGCCGCGTCTACGGGTCTCATCGATGATCCGGACCGCGTGCTCGGCGATCGTCTCGTCGTAGTCCATCCACGCGAAGCCGACGTAGCCGGTGGGCCCGACGATCTCCCAACGGTTCGGTAGACGCGGATGCGCAGTGCCGGCATAACTGCGCATCCCGTGCGCGCGATAGTACTCGGCAAGGTCGAAACCGTTGGCGCCAAGCACTGTTCCCCGCCGGTAGGTCTCGGGATCGGTCCACAACTCGTAGCCGGTGGCTGCCACGATCAGATCGGCCTCGTGCTCGACGCCGTCCGTGGTGCGCACCCCGGTACTCGTGATCCGCTCGATCGGGGTGGTGATCAACGCGGTGTTGGAACTGTTCAGCGCCTTGAAGAAGGCACTGGAAATGACGGGGCGTTTGGCGAGGATCCCAATCCGGGGAACGAGCGCCCTTCGGTACGCCGGGTCGTCGACCGTCGCGCGGAGCAGTACGCGATACAACAGGCGGGACCACTTGTCGTAGAGCGGTAGAACGCGGGCGAGAACCTTCGCAGGCAGCCGCGGCAGCAGATGCACGATGGGCACCACCATGAAGGCATCCATCGACAACCGGCCGAGCACGTTGATGGCGGCGCTGGAACCGGGAAGACGCAACAACCTCCGCGCCAACGGTGAGAATTCGAAGTCGATCTTCGGGAGCACCCAACCAGGGGTGCGCTGGTAGACGTCCAGTGTCTTGGCCTGCCCAGAGAGCGCCGCGGCGATCTGCACGCCGCTGGATCCGGTTCCGATCACGGCGATCCGCTTGCCGCGGGCGTCGTACTCGTCGTCCCATGCGTTGGGCCGCAGAACGGTACCTTCGAACTCGTCGACGCCGTCGATGTCGATGTTGGCCTTGGCGTTGACATAACCACCGACCGAGCTGATCACGAACCGTGCGGTGATGTCGGGGTGCCCGCGGATCGTCAGCCGCCAGACTCCAGCCGAGTCGTCCCACTGTTGGCGAATCACTTCGGAATTCGCCTGCAGCTGGTCGTAGAGCCCCAACTTCGACGCGGTGTCTTGAAAGTAGCGGTAGAGCTCTGGGCCCGGTGCGAACAGGCGACTCCACTCGGCATTCGGATTGAATGACAGCTGATACCAAATCGACGGAATGTCCACGGCGAGACCGGGGTAGTGGTTGTCTCGCCATGTCCCGCCGAAGTCGTCGCCACGTTCGACGATGACGAAGTCCTCGATGCCCCTGCGCTGCAACAGGTGCGCGGCGGCGATACCACCTGGCCCGGCGCCGATGATCGCTACCTCGAAGTCGGGTCGGGTCATGTCATCCTTCCGCTCAATCCTGCGACGATGTGGTCACTCACGAATCGCTTCACCGACCGTGGGCTGTTCAGGTTGACGCCGACGGGCGGCAGGAGTTCGAAGCTCAGCAGCATGCGCACGATCCACTCGCTCGCTCGCGCCGCATCCACGCCGGCGCCGACCTCCCCGGTGGCTTGGGCCGCCTTCACCAGCGGCTTCCACAGTTCGATGGCGCGGCGCATGAGGTCGTCGCCGGTGTTGCGTAGTAGCAGCACCACGATGCCCTCGTTGATGCCGCCCGGTGCGATCGAGTCGGAGTTCTGCCGATGCGCGCAAATCAGAACCGCCGCAGCCGAGACCTTTTCAGCCAGGGTCCCGGCCTCGTCGATCTCGGCGGCCATCCCGCCGACGAACGCAGAAGCGAGGTGATCAAGGGCGATCTTGATGGCGTGGTCGCGGCTACCGAATGCGTTGTGCACCGTCCCCCGTGAGACCCCGGCGGCTTCGGCGACGGCGGTGAGGCTGAACCGCCGCGGACCCATCCGCCGCAGGGTGTCGGTGGTGGCGGCCAGCAGCGCGGGGGACACCGTTCTGGTCAGGGGAACCGGCTCGGTGCGCATTTGAACACATTAGCGATATGTGTTCAATGTGGTCAATGCCTCGAATGGACCCAGAAACACGACATGGACACCGCCAGAAGCGGTGTCCATGTCGTGTCAGAAGGCTGACCCGACCCGCGCGAGGCGGGCCGGGTCATACCCTCGTTTTCAAGCGTTCGATCAGTGGTTGCCGACGACGTTGTTGCCCGCGGTGCCAACCGCCGAGATCACGCCGTTGCCCGCGGCGCCGGTCTGGCTGATGGCGTTGGTGCCCGCGGTGCCCGTCTGGGTGATGGCGTTGGTGCCCGCGGTGCCGGTCTGGCTGATCGCGTTGTTGCCCACGGTGCCCAGGTTGATCTGCGCGGTGCTCAGCAGGCCGCCGAGGCCGCCAAGGAGGTTGCCGCCGAAGACGCCAACGTTGACGAGGCCGGGGGTGATCTTGTTGCCCGTGTTCGTCACGACCTTCTGGTCGGCCGACGCCGATCCTGCCGAGCCGAGCGCCAGCGCGGCGCCGAGTACTGCGGTGCCCGTGGCCATGGCGGCCGCGGCGAAAAACCTACGTGTCGACTTCTCCTGGATCTTGCCCATGATCAATTCCCTTCAGCAAAGTATTTCCGACCTACCATAAGTTACCACACCAGATGTGGCCGAGTCTCCAACGAAATGATTACGAAATGTTCAATCTTTCAAGGCGATCACGGAGATTTGCTCCAGCGTCAATGACGTGGCCTCGTCAAGTGGTCAGCGCATTGCTGATGATTGACGTGCGCGCAGTAACGTATGGTGCCCTCTGTACGATATGCCAACTGAACTGCAGTTGACACCACCGTTAAGGCATGGATTGGCATCTGTCGACGGCTGCCAAATATCCCCAGTCGGGGTTAGCGATGTGGCTGGTGGAGGGTTAATCAACGGGTTCGCTATTTATCTAGTGCGGCTCGGCGCAGGCACTATGCGCGGCGCCTGGGTCGGCTTGACGAAAGATTGCTGAGAGCGAGTCACAGCAAACTCATCTTCGACGTTCGGTGTGTCGGCCCATCGCGCGCTTCAGCGAACGGACACGACGTGTGTCGTGGCGAGGTGGAAGGAGTGGTCGCGGTCAGTCCGCTGAATCGACGTCCCAGGCGTGGTGAACGATGTCGTGCAGGTGGTAGACCGCGATCGACGCGACGGTGAACTCACTGCCGTTGCTACGCAGTCCACGGCGCGACCACGCGCCGTCGGGCACCGTCGCATAGGTGTCGGCGACGGCTTCGGCGGCCTCGGCGAGTTCGGCGGCGACGGTGTCGGGCCGCTGGGAGGCGTAGTCGTCGGCCAAAGCCGTCTCGTCCTGGTCCCAGTTCGGGAAGTGGGGAGCGTTCTCGTCGAGCATGAGGCGCACCCGCTGACCGAAGGTCCGGTGCACATCGCGCACGTGGCAGCCGTACTCCAGGACCGACCACACGCCGGGCCGCGGCCGCTCGGCCACCCCGGGGCGCTCGAGCCGGGTCAGCCAGTTGACTGCGTCCTTGCGGATGCGTCCGGCGACGTCGGTCGCGTGCACGGCCGCAGCGTCGAAACCGCATTCCGGACACGGACGGCCAAGGACCCAGGTCCAGTCCTTGTCGTCGGGCTCGACGTCGTCGCTTGCAGTCACTGCGCGGCGCTCAGCCGAGGTCGCGGGCGGAGAACGTGTCGCACTTGTTGGGGTCGCCCGTCTGGTACCCGGTGGTGAACCACTTCTGCCGCTCGGCCGACGAGCCGTGCGTCCACGTTTCGGGGTTGACCCGGCCCGTCGAGGACTTCTGGATGCGGTCGTCGCCGACCGAGGATGCGGCTGACAGCGCGTCGGCGATGTCCTTGTCCGTCAACGGTTCCAGGAACGGCACGCCGGTGCT
>NZ_JAVRPS010000701.1:0-23595 GCF_032162105.1 Mycobacterium sp.
TGGCGTTCGTCGTCGCCTACGCCGCGGCCGTCCCGTTCATGGACACCTCGATCTATCAGGGGCCGATCGCCGTGGCGTGGCACGGCGCCGACGTCGCGTACTTCGTCAACTTCCTTGTCGCGTTGGCGATCTACGGTGGCTACCGGTTCGTCCGGCTGCGGCGATGACCGGTCAGTCCCTGCCCTCGAACCGCGACAAGTAAGTCCAGGTCGGCCGGTGACGCTGTAGCGAGGGTCGTTGCTTCCGCCCAGCAGACGTAAAAGTGCCCCAAAACACCGGTTCTGGGGCACTTTTGCGTCTCGCGGAGTAAGAACTAGCGGCCCCTGGCCGGTTGCGCTGCCACCGACGCCGATGACGCAGCAAGGTGCCCGGCTTGGCCAGCAGCTCCTCGTACAGCTGCCTGCGGATCGCCCAGGTCTCGGCGTCGCTGACGTAGGGCGCCAACTCAGGCATGGTCTCGGCGTGCTGGTGGTGCAACGGCAACCCACAACGGCTCAACGAGATTCAGGTCGCCGCCAGTGGCCAGGCGCACTTCGGGGGCGTCGGTCATGTGTCCGACGCTAACGGGGCGGCGATCGTTTGGCCGACGGGTCGGCCGGGTGCTGCCGTTGGGCCCGCGAAAGCGGCCCCGCATGCGTCCCGCCACTCTCGCCAAGACGACCGGTGCGGTGCTGCTCACCGCCGCGCTGGGCGGTCTGGCGAGTCGACCCGCCCGGTCGGACTGGTACGAGAAACTGCGCAAGCCGAGCTTCCAGCCGCCCCGGCAGGCCTTCCCGATCGTGTGGCCGCTGCTCTACGCCGACATCGCCGCGGTCTCAGCCGGCACGGTGGACCAACTCAACGACGACGGACGACAGGACGAGGCCCGGGCCTACTCGGAGCTGCTGGCGCTCAATCTGATCCTCAACGGCGGGTGGACGTGGTTGTTCTTCAGCCGCCGCGAGCTCGGTGCCTCGGCTTTCGCTGCCGCTGCGCTGATCGCCAGCAGCGCCGATCTGACCCGGCGCGCCGTCCGCACGCGCGGCGCCGGAGCCGGGGTGCTCGGTCTGTATCCCTTGTGGTGTGCGTTCGCGACCGCGCTATCCGGTCGCATCTGGTGGCTCAACCGCCGAGGTGGCTGATGGCTGAGACTGAGACCACGGACGAGAGCGAGAACGAGGAAGAGCGGCAACGCCTGGCCGATCGGGTGCTGGGCGCTGTCGAGGACACCGTGTACTGGGCGATCGCTGTCGTCCTGGTCATCGGCTCAGTGGCGTTGGTGGTGTCGCAGTTCAACACCATGTTGCGACTTCGAAGCGCGCCTGCATCGACCGTAATGCTGGAGATCCTCGACGGACTCCTGCTGATCTTCATCTTCGTGGAACTGCTCTACGCCGTACGTGTCTGTCTGCGGTCACACGAGATCGTCGCCGAGCCGTTCCTGATCGTGGGCATCCTCGCCTGCATCAAGGAGATCGTGGTGCTTTCGGTCGAGGCCGCGACCCTCTTGGAGAAGGGGCCCGAGTTCTCCCGCGCGGTGGTCGAGATCGGTGTGCTCGGTGCCGTGGTGCTCGTTCTGGCGTTGGCGGCGTTCGTATTACGGGCACGGCGTGGCGGCAGCGGCGAGGCCGCCCCGACCTAGCTGCACTCAGCGCACCGTCCCGAAGAACTTTCGCACGTCCTCGACGAACAACTCCGGTTGTTCGAAGGCGGCGAAGTGTCCGCCGCGCGGCATCTTCGTCCAGTGGGTGATGTTGTAGTTCGCCTCGCACCACGACCTGGGCGTGCGGCCGATCTCCTTGGGGAAGGACGCCACACCTGTCGGAAGCTCCACTCGTCCGCCGGGCCCGAAGGCCGCCATGCTCTCCCAGTACAGCCGCGCCGACGACGCGCCGGAGCCGGTCACCCAGTACAGCGTCACGTTGTCGAGCAGCTCGTCGCGACTGAGCGCATTCTCCGGATGACCGTCGCAGTCGGTCCACGACCAGAACTTCTCCACGATCCAGGCCAGCTGGGCTGCGGGGGAGTCCACCAGGCCGTAACCGACTGTCTGCGGGCGAGTGGCCTGTTCCTTGAAGTAGCCGGAGTCCTGTTTCTGGTAGTAGGCCAGCGCCGCCAGCGCGTCCTTCTCCTCGTCGGTGGGATTCTCCAGCGCGCCCGACGGTGGCCTTCCGATCGGCATGTTGGTGTGGATTCCGACGCAGTGCCCCACGTTGCGACCGATGTCGGTGGTCACCGCGGCGCCCCAGTCCCCGCCCTGGGCGCCGTAACGGTCATAGCCGAGGCGGACCATCAAGGTCTCCCACGCCCGGGCGATCCTGCCCGTGTTCCAGCCGGTCGTACTCGGCTTGCCGGAGAAGCCGTAGCCGGGCAGCGACGGGCACACCACGTGAAACGCGTCCTCGGCGCGCCCGCCGTGGGCGGTCGGGTTGGTGAGGGGCGCGATGACCTTGCCGAATTCGACGATCGATCCGGGCCAGCCGTGGGTCATGACGAGTGGGAAGGCGTCGGCGTGCGGGGAGCGCTGGTGCACGAAGTGGATGTCGAGGCCGTCGATCTCGGTGGTGAACTGGGCGTAGCGATTCAGCGCGGCTTCGCTTGTCCGCCAGTCATACTCCGTTGCCCAATACGCGGCGAGGTCGCGGGTGTACGCCAACGGCATGCCCTGACTCCAGTCGTCTACGCATTCGGCTTCGGGCCAGCGGGTGGCGGCCAGGCGGCGGCGCAGGTCGGCGAGAACGTCGTCGGGAACATCGATGCGGAACGGTCGGACGTCAGTCATGCTCGCCATTATCGTCACCGCGGGACTCGACTACTTTTCTCCTCGGTACACGTGCGCAGCCACTGGGCGGCGTCGGCCAGAAAGTCCAGGATGACGGCCAGTTCGGTGTCGGAGTAACGCTCCCACAACTGGGTGGCCGTCCGTTGCCACGACGCGAACAAGTCGTTGTCGGCGAGTTCGGCGACGTCGGCATGGAGCAGCGCCCGGCGACGGTCGAGCGGGTCGGGTTCGCGGCGCAGGAAGCCCTTGGCGACCAGGCGGTCGATCAGGTTGGTCACGGACGCCGCCGCGAGCCCCATGTGGCGGCCCAGTTCACCTGCGCTCATCGGCCCGAGTCGGTCCAGCACGCCGAGAGCCTTGTAGTCGGTGGGGTGCAGGCCCGCCTCGGCCGCCAACGCGGAGTGGAAGAGCACCGTCGCGTCGCCGTGTTCGCGACCGACTCTCCGCAATTGGGCGAGAAGCTCTGTACGCGAGCGGTTTCCGGTCATGCCGCCACTACCAGCGCGACGAGCGCGGCCACGCACGTGAGGACGTCGAGCGGCAGGCGCAGCAGACTGCGGCGGGTCCACCGGACCGCCGCGGCCCGCTCGATCACGGCAGGGTCGGCCTTCTCGAACGCGACGGCCTTGGGGACGAAGTCGATCAGCGACCAGACCCGCATCACCACGTGGCTGGCCAGCGCGACCAGGATCGCGGTCCGGACGTCCGCATGGCCCCAGGTGACGACCACGGCCGCGACGAGCGTCACCTCGAACGCACTGTGCATCGGGATCCAGAATCGCCGGCGCGATACGCCGCCGTACGGAGCCTGAATGATCGCGGGCCTGCCGGGCCAGACCGGGTCGAGGACGAGGTACTCGTAGAGGCCGCCGCCGAGGGTTGCGCAGGCCAGCAGGACGACCGCGCTCAGCAGGATCAGGGACGGGATCGACATGTGTCAAATTATTACGGCCGACCGTAATAATCGTCAAACCGAAATGATGATTGCGCACGCGGCCGCGCGGCGCTCGGTTGCCCCAAAGTGATTCTCGCGCCAGCCGATTGGCAACGGCGTCGTCGCCGACCAAAATAATCGGTGCTCACCTGGATTCCGCTCCAATTCCTTCCTGGCCGGACGATCCGCCTCGCCGTGTACGGGTGAGGCGGGCCGTCGCCTGAACCGGCCGCGCGTCGGGACTGCGGAGCCGGGTCAGATCGGGTACGAATAGCACGACACGGTGCGGGTGGGGGGTGGATGACTTTGATGGCCGCACGCCGCAGCGTACAGTCGTTCACTGAGTTTGAGACCCAATGGTTTGCGCGTTGGCCTACGCCTGATTGCTGCTGGCCCCGGACCGTCTGAAAGGACACGTGCCATGTCGTTTTCGCTCGAGCTGTCCAAGGACGTCATCGAGGTCCGGGATTGGGTCCACGAGTTCGCCGTGGACGTCGTCCGGCCTGCGGCCGCGGAGTGGGACGAGCGCGAGGAGACGCCGTGGCCGATCATCCAGGAGGCGGCAAAGGTCGGGCTGTACTCCATGGAGTTGTTCGCCACCCAGGTCGCCGAACCCAGCGGGCTCGGCATGCTGACGGTCTTCGAGGAGATGTTCTGGGGTGACGCCGGAATCGCCCTGTCCATCATGGGTACCGGCCTCGCGGCCGCGTCGCTGGCCGCCACCGGGACACCCGAGCAGCTGGGCGAGTGGCTGCCCCAGATGTTCGGCACCATCGACGAGCCGCAACTAGCCTCGTTCTGTGCGTCGGAACCGGGCGCCGGATCCGATGTGTCGGCGATCATCACCCGCGCCCGCTACGACCAGGCGTCCGACGAGTGGGTGATCAATGGGACCAAGACCTGGGCCACCAACGGCGGCATCGCCAACGTGCACATCGTCGTCGCCTCGGTGGACGCCGAATTGGGTTCGCGCGGTCAGGCCACGTTCATCATCCCGCCCGGCACAAAGGGTTTCACCCAGGGCCAGAAATTCAAGAAGCACGGCATCCGGGCGTCGCACACCGCCGAGGTGGTGCTCGACGACGTGCGGATCCCCGGTCGGCTGGTCATCGGCGGCAAGGACAGCCTGGACGAGCGAATCGCCCGCTCCCGTGAAGGCAAGAGTTCGGCGGGCCAGGCGGCGATGAAGACCTTCGAGCGGACCCGCCCCGCCGTGGGCGCGATGGCGCTCGGCGTCGCCCGCGCCGCCTACGAGTACGCCCTGGACTATGCCCAGCAGCGCGAGCAGTTCGGCCGCAAGATCGGCGACTTCCAGGCGATCGCGTTCAAGCTGGTCGACATGAAGACCAGGATCGACGCGGCGCGCCTGCTGGTGTGGCGCGCGGGCTGGATGGCGCGCAACGACAAGCCGTTCACCAACGCCGAGGGCTCGATGGCGAAACTCGCGGCCAGCGAGACCGCGGTCTACGTCACCGACGAGGCCATCCAAATCCTCGGCGGCAACGGCTACACCAGGGACTACCCCGTAGAGCGGATGCACCGCGACGCCAAGATCTTCACCATCTTCGAGGGCACCAGCGAGATTCAGCGCCTGGTCATGGCCAGGGCCATCACGGGCCTGCCGCTCAAGTAGGGCCGGCGCTACTTGGTCCCGAAGATGCGGTCGCCCGCGTCGCCGAGGCCGGGCACGATGTAGCCGTGCTCGTCGAGCTCGCGGTCGACGGCGGCGGTGTAGATCGGCACGTCGGGGTGGGCCTCGTGAAGTGCGGCAACGCCCTCCGGACACGTCAACAGGCAGACGAACTTGATCGACTTCGGATTGAACTCCTTGAGCCGCTCCACCGCCGCGACGGCCGAGTGGCCGGTGGCCAGCATCGGGTCGACCACCACGACGTCGCGCTCGTGCAGGTCGCCGGGCATCTTGAAGTAGTACTCCACGGCCACCATCGTCTTCGGGTCGCGGTACAGGCCGATGTGGCCCACCCGCGCGGCGGGCACCACGTTCAGCAGGCCGTCGAGAATGCCCGTGCCCGCGCGCAGGATGGAGACGAACACCAGCTTCTTGCCGTCGATCACCCTGCCGGTGGTCCGCTCCAGCGGCGTGTCGATCTCGATCTCGTGCATGGGCATGTCGCGCAGCACCTCGTAGGCCATCAGCGCCGCCATTTCGTTGCACAATTGCCTGAAGCTGTTGGTGGAGGCATCCTTTCGACGCATCAGCGTGAGCTTGTGTTGCACCAGGGGATGATCGATCACGTAGACATCGTCCATCGCTAGAACACCGTGCCGTCACTGACGATGGTCAGCGGCGGCAGTCCGCCGCGCAGCCGCTGTGCCAGCGCACGCCCCGCGGCCCAGGTGCCGCCCTCCAACACACAGGCCAGCGGCATCCGCTCCGCGTCGACCCCGAGTCGGGAACGCACCAGCGGGGCGAGCTCGTCGAGCAGCGCCACCGTCAGTGCCCGCCACTCGACCACCAGCTCGTCGCCCGCCGTCCACTCGCGGGTGGTCCAGTCGGGGTCGTGCAGCCGCAGTACGCCGGTGTCGAGCAGTAGACCGCCGTTGCGATACTCCGGCAGGCCGGTCAGCGCATCGAGCCCGTCGACGCTGACGCCGCCCCAGCGAAACGGTTCGAGCAGGGAGTAGGTCAGCCACTGCGAGAGCTTGTGGAAGGGCATCCACCCCTGCGTCAGGCCGGGACCGGGCACGGCGGGGTGGCGCCAGCAGTCGCCAAGCGGTTCGTCGCCAATGGTGTTGTCCGCGGGCCAGATTCCCGACAACGAGGTCAGCAGTGCCGACAGGATGTCGTGCGCGCCAACCGGTCGCCGGTCATGCGCCGTGACCAGCACGTCGAACAATCCACCTGGCCGTCCTTGCGCCCCGAACACCTCCGGTCGAGCGGTCAGCGCCGCACCGAGGCGGTGCAGCACGGTGACGCGGCCGTCGAGGCCGACCAACGGATTCTTTTGCCCGACCTGGAACGCCTCGGCCAGCCGGTCGGCGTCCAGGTCGCACAGCGCGGCCGCATCGACTCGCAGCGGATCCGTCGTGTCGCTGGAGAACAGCCCGCCGGTGAAGGCGTGCCAGCTGGCCACCCCGAGGCCTTCGGACCGTACGAAGCGCTGCCCGGTGGCGGCCTCGTCGTACCCCCAATCCGGACCGGCGCCTGCGTCGAGCAAGACGCTCACCACGGCCAGGTCGACCATCGCGCGGGCATCGAGTCCGGTGCCCCACTGGGCCCTTCGGTCGATTCCGCCTGCCTCGAAATGACGCCAGCGGCTGTGGAACGGGACCAACAGATCGGGGTACCGCGTGCGCGTGACGTCCGCGACCTCGGCGGCGGCCACGGTGAGGGCACCGTCGTCCACACTGAACCAGGCCGAGTCGCCGCTTCGTGCGCGCTGGAGCAGATATCCGGCCCGCTCGCGGATGGCGGTCGTGCTGCGCAGCGCGGCGGCGGCTCCGTCGACTCGGGTGGTGTCCACGTCGACCTCGCTGCCCACGGACCGCACCGAGCTCATCCGTCCAAACCTCGGCCCTTGGCCTGCTTCAGTTCGTCGGCGTCCGGGATTGCGCCGGGAGTGAAGTAACCGGCGGCCATCTTGGCGTCGATCTCGACCCTGGCGTCGAGCGGAATGAGGTCGTCGGGGATGTTGACGCGTTCGCCGACCTCGATGCCCGACCCGGTGATGGCGTCGTACTTCATGTTGCTCATGGACACCAGCCGGTGGATCTTGCGGACGCCCAGCCAGTGCAGTACGTCGGGCATGAGTTCCTGGAAGCGCATGTCCTGCACGCCGGCAACGCATTCGGTGCGGGCGAAGTACTGGTCGGCGGTGTCGCCGCCCTCCTGGCGCTTGCGCGCGTTGTAGACCAGGAACTTCGTCACCTCGCCCAGTGCGCGGCCTTCCTTGCGCGAGTACGAGACCAGGCCGACGCCGCCGCGCTGTGCGCCCTGGATGCATTCCTCGATCGCGTGCGTCAGGTAGGGCCGGCAGGTACAGATGTCGGAGCCGAACACGTCCGAGCCGTTGCACTCGTCGTGGACTCGGGCCGTCAGCTCCACCGAGGGGTCGGCCAAATCTTGGGGATCGCCGAAGATGTAGACGGTCTGGCCACCGATCGGAGGCAGGAACACCTCGAGGTCTCCGCGGGTCACCAACTCGGGGTACATGCCGCCGGTCTCCTCGAACAGCACGCGCCGCAGATCCGTCTCGCTGCAGCCGAAGCGGTGCGCCACGCCGGGGAGATACCAGACCGGCTCGATCGCTGCCTTGGTGACCAGGGCGGCCCCGCTGGGCAGCAGCGTGCTGCCGTCCGGGCGCAATCGGCCCTTCTGCACGGCTTCGATGATCTCCGGCAGGATGACATGCGCCTGTGTCACCGCGATGGTGGGGCGGATGTCGTAGCCCGCGGCCAGCTCGGCGCTGAAGACGTCGGCCACCATGGCACCCCAGGGGTCGAGGCTGACGATCGCGCCGGGCTCGCTCCACTGCGGGTGCGGGCCGACGACGTCGGTCGGTGAGGTGTTGGTGAGATCGGCCCTGTGTTCGCGAGACAGCGCGCCCGCGGCGATCGCCAGCGCCCGGTAGACGCTGTAGGAGCCACTGTGCGTGCCGATCACGTTGCGATGCGACCGCTTGATGGTGGTGCCGAGCACCGGTCCGCGTTCGGCGGCCGTCGATGCGCCCCAGTGGATCGGTGGCGCGCCGGAGCCACCGCTGTGTGAGGTCAGCCGGATGTGGCCGGCGGCGGACTTGGAGACCGTGGCAGGCGAGGGGACGGCGGCACCGGCGTCGGTGGACATGGTCGCTCCTCGGTCATCGGAATTCGCCAGCATAGCGACTCGGCCTGGCCGCTGCCGGTCGCCGAGTTAGACGACGACGAACCAGATGGCGATGTAGTGGCAGACCGCTGCGGCAGCGGTGAACGCGTGAAAGAACTCGTGATAGCCGAACGTTCGCGGCCATGGGTTGGGCCAGCGAACGCCGTAGAGCACGGCGCCGATGTTGTATAGCACCCCGCCTGCGGCGAGAAGGACGACGGCGGCCAGACCCGCGCCGTCCAGCAGTGTGCCTGCGAACCAGATCGCCGTGTAGCCGAGCAGTAGGTACAGGGGCACGCCGACCCATCGCGGCGCCGACGGCCACCACATCTTGAGCGCAACGCCTGCCCCCGCCCCACCCCACACCATGATCAGAACCTCGTTCCCGGTGTGCGGCGGCATCGCCAACATGCAAAAGGGGGTGAAGCTGCCCGCGATGAAAACGAAGATCAGCGAGTGATCGATACGTTTCATCCACTTCAGCGTGGTCGGTGATTTCCAGTGCACGCGGTGGTAGAGAGCGCTGAAGCTGAACATCGCGACGATGGTCGCGGTGTAGATCAGGGCCGCCAGGACGGCCTCCGTGGACGAGGTGATCCACGCCGCCGATACCAGCGCCACGCCTGCCACGATCGCGGCGGCTGCGGAGCAGAAGTGGATCCAGCCGCGGGCACGTGGCCTGCCGAGGAAGTCGGTGACCGTGTCGGCGAGTACCTGGGGTAGGTCGTCGTCGCCGCCGGTGTTCTGCGGCAGGTCGTCGTCGATGACGGTTGCCGCCCGATCGCTCGCGCGAGAGGGCGTCTGCGGATCGGCTCGTCCGTAGATCGTGGTACTTGTCGCCGATGTGCGGTCGTTCAGGATGTCTCCGTTGTCGAGGGGCAAGCCCATGTGCAGCGGCAGGCGATCGCGGTTGTTACGACGCAGGTTGAGCGTACAGGCGTAGGCCTGATGTATCCCGTTCCGCGGTCCTTCGCAGTGTCGCGACCCTTTGCCGTCAGGCTGGCTGCCCGCCGCGGCGGCGCGCGAGCTCCTTGATGTCCTCGGGCAATGCGTCGGCGTGAAGAAGTCGTGGGAACAGCTCGGGTTCGCCCAAGATGGCGCGAAACACCAGGGCGACGGTGACGTCGTGATCGGGGCGATCCGACACGACGACTTGATCACCGGCACGCACCGTGCCAGGGCTGATCACCCGAAGATAGGCACCGGGAATCGCCGCCTTGGTGAAGGTCTTGATCAAGTCCGGGATGCCCAGAAACGCCGCGAAGGTCCGGCACGGGGTACGGGGTGACGTGACCTCGAGCACCAGGCCGTCCGACCCGACGTGCCATCGCTCGCCGATTCGCGCACCCGTTACGTCGATGCCCGACGTCGTCAGGTTTTCGCCGAAGTTGCCGTTGGCCAGCGTGCGTCCGAGCTCGGTCTGCCAGTTGTCGAGGTCTTCGCGCGCGTATGCGTACACGGCCTGATCGTCTCCACCGTGAACTTTCTTGTTGCCGATCGCATCTGCGTCCAGCCCGCTCCCGGCGCCATCGCGCATGGGTCCTGGCGAGCGCACGGCGACGGCGTCGTCCGTCGGTTGCTTGTCGATACCGGTGAGCACCGACTCCTTGTCCGGGTTCGGCCGCGGCCGGGCGAGATTGACCGTCAACACACTTGGCATGCGGTCAAGCCTAAGTCGAAGCGGGTGCGGGCGTTGGACGCCGATGTCATGCCCCTCAGGCCGGCCACCGCGACGGCAGCGGCTCCGCCGTCCAGCTCGGCCACGACGGTGAGCCGACAGCGATGCCGCGGCTCATCTGGGCGACGATCCGCGGGCCCTCCCTGCGTGAGTTGTCGTAGACCGTCGCGGTGTCGGACTGCCTGGCGGCCGCGGCAACCAACGCCCACAGCCGGCGGTGTCGCTGGCGGATCTTGTCCTCGGGCACGTCGTGACCGCCCGCGAGGACCCGGCGCTTGACGCGCTCCACGGCGAGGTCCTCGGGGATCAGAAATACGTGCAGGACGACGGTGTAGTCGGCGGCGTGGGCGGCGCGGACGAGATCGAGCTTGGATGGATGGGAGAACACCGTCTCGGCGACGAACGACCGGCCCATTTCGATGAGCCTGGACCGAGTCTCGGCGGCGGTGCGCGCCGCGTCATAGGCGTGTGAGAGGGGATCGTCGGGCCAGCGCTGCTTGGCGATCTCGTCAGCGTTGACGAACACGCTGCGGGGTAGCAGCGGCGCAAGGGTCAGTGCGACGAACGTCGACTTTCCCGCCCCGTTCGGTCCGACGACGAGGTCAGCGCGCTTCACCGGTGATCACGGCCGAGGTGCCGTCCGGCCAGTACTCGACGATCTGTCCGTCGTCGTTCATGGCGACCATCGTGATGCCGCGGGCGGTGAGGACGTCGCCGTAATTGGTGCTCGCGAGGCTCTCCTCGATGGCCGCGGAGACCTCGGCATTGAAGACGACGCCCTCCTCGACGCTCAGGTCGTTCGTGTCGAGGTCACCGGCGAGCGCCGATTCGACGCGGCGTCGCGCCGCGGTGTGTTGGCTCGACACCGCGCGACCCACGCGGGCCCAGTGGTCCAGCTGTTGCTTGGCCGAGCGGCTCTGACGGGCTCCCTCGATCGTGGCACTGTCCATCAGGTCGGCTGCGACCCGAGTGACCCGGTCGGCTGCCTCGGACATGACCACCTCCCACGGCTGTAGCAATGTGCAACCGATTGTAGCAATCTGCTACAGCCGTGGGAGGTGGGCGCGCTCAGATGCCGTCCAGAGCGAGACGGGTGGCCGGGGATTCCAGGTCGAGCAGTGCTCGTTTGACGGCGAGTCCGCCGGCGTAGCCGGTCAGGGAACCATCGGCGGCGAGCACGCGGTGGCAGGGCACGATGATCAGCACCCGGTTGCGCGCCAACGCGCCACCGATCTTGCGGGCATCGCCCGAGGGGCGGCCCATGCGCTGCGCGATCGCGCCGTAACTGGTCGTCTCGCCGTAGCCGGTCGCCGGCAGGATCTGCAGGACGGTGGCGTCGAAGTCGCTCACCCCCGACCAGTCGATCGGGACGGTGAAGTCACGCCGGACTCCGCCGAGGTACTCGTCGATCTGCCGACCGGCTTCGAAGACGTGGGCGCGCCCGACGCCGATGCCGGTGTCCGTGGCCGGTGCGGTATCTCCGGTGAAGGCGACTCGCGTCAGGCCGAAGTCGCTCGCCTCGATGGTCAGGTTGCCGAGTCGGGTCGCGTGCACGGTCCTGGCAATGGGGATGGTCGTCATGGGTCTTCGCTCCTTCTGTTGGGGCTCTTACCGGGTAGACGACGGCGATCGCCGGAATGTGAGATGTCGGCCGATGTCCAGAGGGCGTACTGCTCGGGCAGGCACACCGCGCACGGACGGTATCCGGCCGCGATGGCCGTCTGCTGGTCGGCGAAGAACACCCGATGCCGCACATATCCGCCGCGGGCGATGGCCCGCAGTGCGGCGGGACAGTCGAGCCGGCCGTACAGTCTCCCGCGTCGGTGCCCACCGAACTGCCCCGGTGTGGAGCACTCGTATCGTTCACCGTCTGCGCCGGTCAGCGTGAACATCGCGGTGTGCGTTCGTCATTGCGCGTCGTGCAGGACGAGGCCGAGGGTGTGGCGGCGTCCGGACCGGACCCGGCTGACTCCGTGCCGCACCGGGGATCGAGACCAGCCCCGCTTCGTCGGTGTCGGGCGGTCGCGGGTGGTGAAGATCAGTCCGTGGCCCTGCTCGAGCACGGTGACCGAACCCTTCGACTGGGCGCGGGCGCGTTGCTCGACGAGGAGGAACTCCCCGCCGGTGTGGTCGACGCGCGGCCGGTCGAGCCCGATGACGACCTGCAGCGGGAAGACGAGGTCGCCGTAGAGGTCACGGTGCAGCGCGTTCCAGTCACCGGCGGTGTAGCGCAGCAGAATTGGGGTCGGTCTGATCTGTCCGGCCGCATGACAGGCGTCGAGCCAATCCTCGAACTCGTCAGGCCAGGGCGCCGGGTCGCCCAGGCGGTCGGCCCAGTGGCGCGCGACCGGCAGGAGCAGCCGGTAGAACGCCGCTCGCATTTGCATGATCGATTCGGGCACCGGGTTGGCGAAGTAGCGATAGGTGCCTTGCCCGAACCGGTACCGGGCCATGTCGATGGTCGAGCGGAACCGCTGTAGTTCATCCCACATCGAGGTGAACTCCGCACATTCGGCGGGGGTGAGGATCGGCCCGGTCTGCGCGCAGCCGAAGGTATCGATCTCGTCGGTCAGCGCGGGCCAGTCCTGTGCGGAAATGCGTTCGGCCACAGATGCTTTCATCGTTATCGTCATGCCGCCTCCAGGGTCAGCAGGGTCTGCTTTGCGTCGACGCCACCGACGTACTGGCCGATCGAGCCGTCCGTGCGGACCACCCGGTGACACGGGATGACCACCGGGAGGGGGTTGCGGGCGCAGGCGGTTCCGACGGCGCGCACGGCGCGAGGGCGACCGATCGCGGCCGCGACGGCCGCGTAACTCTCGCGGTGCCCGTAGCCGATCTCGGAAAGGTGCTCGATCACCTCGCGGCGGAAGCCGTCCGTGAGGCGCAGGTCCAGCGGGAGGTCGAAATGGGTGCGGGTCCCGGCGAAGTACTCGTCGATCTCGCGTGCCACGCCGTCCAGCCGGGCAGGTGCCCGCAGGATTCTCGGGCTGACCTTGTCGGCCAGTGACTCGAGTACCGCATCGTGGCCTTCGCTGGCGTAGGCGACGCGCACCAGGCCGACGGGCGTCGCGGCGAGCAGCAGCGGTCCGAGCGGGGTGTCCAGCGTCCGGTAGCCGACGTCCAGCAGATCGGACTGCTCGGCATCGCGTTCGAGGCGGCGATGCAACCGTGCCAGGGTGGCGGCAGTGTTGGCGTCGTTTCCGCCCAATGCATCGAAGAGGTTCTCGAGTTTCATGATGGGTTGTCCTTCGGATAGATCTTTCTCAATGTCTTGATGCCGTCGGCGGCGGCTCTGCGGGCGGCGGCGGGGGAGTTGCCAAGCAGTTCGGCGATCTCGGCGTGCGGCAACCCGGCGAGATGGTGGTAGGCCACTGCCTTGCGCTGCTTGTCCGGAAGCGATTCGAGCGCTGCCCAGAGGTCCGGGTCGTCGGCTACCCGGTTGCCGGGTCGGGTGTGCTGTTCCGGAAGTGCTTCAGCTGGCACGGGTGCGCGCGAAATCGCGCGTCCGACGTCGATCGCGCGGCGATGGGCGATGGTCACCAGCCACGCTTCGACGTTGGCGGCCGGGTCGAGACCCGGGTAGGCCCGCATGGCGGACAGAAACGTCTCCGACCACGCGTCGTCGGCATCGACCGGCCCGAGCACCGCGCGGCACACGCGCAGCACCATCGGGCCGTATTCGGCCACCACGTCCTCGAACGGTCGCACACTCACATCCTGTAGACGCATCCCAGCGGTGAGATGTGAGATCGACTCAACCAGGTGGAGTCTTCGCCTTGTGGTGGGATCGCATGGCCCGCAGAACTCACCATAACCGTCGGAAGCTCTCGACCGGCTGGGCCGTCACTCAGGATGGGCGGTCGCGCGGTGCCGTCCGAACGGATCGATGCCCGGCCACGTCTGCCTCCGTGGCCGGGCATCGATCGGGTGGGCTCTGCTCAGCCCTCGGCGTCGGGTCCCTTGTCGTGCTCGGGGAACGGAATGGGCGCTATCAACCCCGGAACCACCGGGTATTCGCCGGTGTAGCCGACGCGGGTCTGCGCCATCGCCATGACCTTCGTGCGCACCGCGTACCAGCCGCCGATCAGCGCGGGCACCATGATGATGATCGCGATGAGATTCCAGTAGTTCTCGTAGCACATCAGTACCGTTACCGCGGCGAGGAAGATCAGCGACGCGTAGCTGGTGTACGGAGTCCACGGCAGCCGGAATGCGGGCCGCTGCAGGATGCCCTTCTTCTCCCACCGGTAGAGCTGGATCTGGCAGAGCACGATCATGCCCCACGTCGAGATGATGCC
Source organism: Mycobacterium sp. (assembly GCF_032162105.1). GTDB lineage: Bacteria > Actinomycetota > Actinomycetes > Mycobacteriales > Mycobacteriaceae > Mycobacterium. Next base: position 14,500 of record NZ_JAVRPS010000701.1, read on the forward strand.
CAGCGCGGACAGGTCGAGGGCGATGTTGAACGCTTCGGCCGGCACCACCAGGTTCAGTGCGATACCGGCCAGGGTGATGACGCCGGTCAGCGCGATACCGCCGAACGGCACGCCGTTCTTGTTCATCTTTCCCGTGAACGCCGGGGCACTGCCGTTCATCGCCATCGACCGCAGCGTCCGGCCGGTCGAGTACAGGCCGGCGTTGAGGCTCGAGAGTGCTGCGGTGAACACGACCAGGTTCATGATCCCGCCGGCTGCCGGAACGCCGATCTTGGAGAAGAACGTGACGAACGGACTCTCACCGGATTGGTATGTCGTGTAGGGGAGCAACAGGGCGAGCAGGATCAGCGAGCCGACGTAGAACACCGCAATTCGCACGATCACCGAGTTGATGGCGCGCGGCATGATCTTGGCCGGGTTCTCGGTTTCGCCTGCGGCGGTGCCGACGAGTTCGACGGCGGCGTAGGCAAAGATCACGCCTGAGGTGACGATGACCAGTGCGAACATTCCCTCGGGGAACAGGCCGCCGTTGTCGCTGAGCACGCTGAAACCGGTGTGGTTGCCCTCGATGTCGAATCGGCCGGCCAGGAAGATGGTTCCGACCACCAGGAAGGTCACCAGTGCGGCGACCTTGATGATCGACGCCCAGAACTCGAGCTCGCCGAACAGCTTCACCGAGATCACGTTGAGCGCGAGCACCACGACCAGGGCGATGAGGGCGATCAACCACTGAGGTATCACCTCGAACATGCCCCAGTAGTGCGCGTAGAGCGCGATGGCGGTGACGTCGACGATGGCGGTCATCGCCCAGTTGAAGAAGTACAACCAGCCAGTGACGAAAGCGGTTTTCTCACCGAAGAATTCACGCGCGTAGGACACGAACGAACCCGATGACGGGCGGTGCAGGACGAGCTCACCGAGTGCGCGCAGAATGAAGAAGACGAAGACCCCGCAGATCGCGTAGACGATGAAGAGCCCCGGTCCCGCGTTGTGTAGTCGACTTCCGGCACCCATGAAGAGGCCAGTACCGATCGCGCCGCCGATCGCGATCATCTGAATCTGGCGAGGTTTCAGTCCTTTGTGGTAACCCTCGTCCTCGTGGCTGAGGGCGGAGTTGTCGTACCCCGTGCTAGATACCGGAGGTGTGCTCATCGTGTTCCTCGGGAGTGTGGTGAAACGGAATTTTGTGGTCGCCGGTCCACCTCCACGTGGCCGGGCTGTCAAACTTTTGATTGAACTAGACTTTTGAGAAACTAGCCGGGGGCTCATTACGACGGAAGTGGGCGAGGTAAACAATGCGTAAGATGTCCCGCGATCTCGATCCTCGGACGTCGGGCGGCCAGCATCTCGGACGCGCCATCCGTGGGTTGCGGCGCGAACGGGGCCTGACGCTCGCCGCGCTCAGCGAGCAGAGCGGACTCTCGGTTCCCTTCCTGTCTCAACTGGAGAACAACCGCGCCAAACCGTCGCTGCAGTCGTTGTCGGCTATCGCCACGGCGTTGGGGTGCAACATGAACGACGTCATCAGCGCCGCCCAGGCCGACAGCGTCGTCGACGTCGGACGGTCCGGCGGTGCAGCCGGTGATGCCGACCGGTCGCTCGGCATCCTGGGTGGGCAGGTTCACGTCACGGAGGTGACCCGGCAGGCCGGAGCAGGGGAGGAGTGGCAGTCCCACATCCACGAGGTCGTCCTGTATGTGGTTCGGGGCGCCGTCACCGTGACCATCTGGGCCGGGGACGGCGAGTCCACGCATAGCCTCGGAGTCGGCGATCGCATCCTGTGCGGCGGTGGGGTCGCCTACCGATGGCAGGCCGATGTCGACGGCGCCGTGGTGATTGCCGTGCGCGTCGACGATCGCGCGGTGTTGTCCCGCGATTAACGCTCCGGCACATCGATCGCGGCGACCGCGCCACGGATGTGGCTCTCCATCGCCGACTTGGCCAAATCGGGTTCGGCGCTGGCGATCCCGGTAACGACCGCCTCCAGTGAGTGTTCTGCCCACTGCCGGACCGGCCACAACCGCGCCGCGACGTCCCAGCGCTCGCCGTACTGCGCGAGCGCCTGCCAGAGGTCGTAGAACAGGGTTTCGTAGATCTGGTTGCCGCTGGCTTCGGAGATGCCGAAGTAGGTTGCGGCGGTGACGGATTCCCACGCCCCGGCCTCGGTCAAGGTGGGCAACTGTCCCACCAGGATGCGCAGCGAGCGGATCTGTTCGGCGGAGGCGTGCCCCGCGGCCTCGACCGCCGATTGCGTGGCGAGCAGCGACAGCGCCGCCCACGCATCCTGTAGCCAGGAGTCTGGATAACTGACTGTCATGCTGTCAGACAAGTGCATTGCTATATCGTCGTACGACAGCGAGCACCTCGCAACCGGAAGGGGCAAACTCGCGGGTTTGCACCGCATGCATGTCATGGACCTGCAGGTATAGTTGCGAAGCATGAGCTTGTCTGACAGCTGGACCGATAGACAGCCTCGCACCTCCCGGATCGGGGCTGCGGAGGCCGTCCTCACGGATCTTCGGACCTCGATCGAGGAGAAGGACCTGCCGGTCGGGGCCAAGCTGCCGTCGGAGGCGGCGCTGGCCGGCCGTTACGGGGTCAGTCGGTCCGTCATCCGCGAAGCGCTGCGCTCGACCAACGCCCTGGGACTGACCGAGACGTTGACCGGCCGCGGCACGTTCGTCATCGGTGATCGCGTCCGATCCGAACCCGTCTTCGGCCGACACACGGTGCAGGCGCTGCGCGAGGCGCGACCGCACATCGAGATCCCGGCGGCCGGACTGGCGGCCTTGCGCCGGACCGACGAACAACTCGAGCGGTTGCGCGCACTCGTCAGCGGCATGGACGTGGTGAATGATCCGTCCGAATGGGTGCGTCTCGACGGCGAGTTCCATCTGTGCGTTGCACAGTCGAGCGGCAATGTCGTGTTCGCCTCCGTCGTCGACGACATTCGGGAAGCCCTATCCGAACAGTCGAAGATGCTCAACACGGTCCCGCGGCGCAAGGAGGCATCAGGTGTCGAGCATCGTGCCATCGTGGACGCGATCGCGGACGGATCGTCCGAACGTGCGTCGGCCGCCATGGCCGAGCATCTGCAGATCGTCGAGGATGCGGTGACGCTCCTGCTGCAGTGACCCGCGGGCCGACGCCGCCGGCGGCGTCAGGACTGCTTGGCGAAGTACTTCTTGCCGTCGGAGGCCGCGCGGCCGAAGGCGACTTTCAACACCGGGCTCAGCAGCTTGAACGGCACGGCGAAGGCACGTTTCGGCTCGATCGCGACCGTCCACGTGAACAGCGTGTTGTCGCCGTCGGCCTCGACCACGTAATCCTCGACGAAATGCCGAAACACCGGCACGCTCGCCTCATACACGACGAAGGAGTATCCGCTGCCCTCGTCCCACCGGATGAAGCGTTCGCGAACGCGGGGTGCGCCTGGGGCCAGGACGACCTCGCGGGTGGTGCCGATGCCGAAGGGGCGGGGGGACAGCCAATTCAACTGCTTGACGGACGAGCCCCAGGCCGAGAGCGAGGCATCGGAGGCCAGCGACTCCCAGACCCGCTCCGGCGTAGCCGCATACTGCATTCGGTATCGGAACACGTGCGGGGCCGAGGCGAGGACACCGGCATCGGAGGGCTCCAGCGGGTACCAACGCGTCATGTTGCAGAGCATGCCAAACATGGAGTCGATCCGGAACGTCTTCGTCGGGAATGCGCCTCGGGACCTGCACCGGCACGGTCGCCTCCACGGGCCATTCAGCTGCCAAAATCGTTGTGTAACAATGTTATCGGTGGGCGGCCTGTAACGTCACCGTGACGAATCGCGAACGTCTGCGGGTGGGAGGGTGATTGTTCTCTGCACAACGGGAGTTCTCCGTCTACGGACCGTCACATTGGGCCGCCATCGTCGTGTTCGTGGCAGTCGCAGCGCTGCTGGTGTGGATCGGGCGCAGGCAGACCGAATCGCAGGCCCTCCGCCTCGGACGAGTCCTCGGCGCCCTGACGGCCGCGATCTACGGTTCGGTTCTGATCTACTCGCTGATCCCGCCGTCCATCGACCGGTCGGTACCCCTGCGTTTGACGGATCTCGCGACCATCGCGGCGGCCTGCGCCTTGTGGTCCCAGCGCCAGTGGGCCTTTGCGCTCACCTACTACTGGGGCCTGGTTCTGAGCGTGCAGGCGCTGATCTCGCCGGTCCTCGTCGGCCCGGACTTTCCGCATTACACATTCCTCGCCTTCTGGGCGATCCACCTGCTCGTCGTCTGGGCCGCGATCTACCTCACCTGGGGCCGGGGGATGCGCCCCACATGGCGCAGCTACCGCATCACCGTCACGGTCACGGTCGTGTGGGCGGCCGGTACGTTGACCTTCAACAGCGTCGCCGGAACGAACTACGGCTTCCTCAACGCGAAACCCGCCACCGCGAGTCTGCTGGATCTATTGGGACCGTGGCCGGTGTACGTCCTGACCGCGGCCACGCTCGTCCTCATCGTGTGGGCCCTGATGACGTGGCCGTGGGAGCGGACGCGGCGAAGTTCGCCGTCAAATATGGAGTGAGGCAGTGAGATTGGGCACCGATCAATCGAGCGCGGACTTCGCGGCAGCCAGGTTGTCCGCCGCGAGCACGAGGCGGGTGTTCGTCGCGAGGTACGCCGTCGTCAGGTTGACTCCCGCGTTGCCAAGCTTGCGTGCGACCTCGCCGAGTGCACCGGGCTGGTCCTTGACGTCGAGGACCAGCACCTCCTGCTCCGCGATGATCTTGATTCCGGCGTGCTCCAACGCCTGGAACGCTGGCGTCGGATCGTCGACGAGTATGTGAACCTCGGCTTGCCCGCCGCCGCTGGTGAGCGCGCACAGGCCGGCGATATTGGCGCCGGCCTCGCCGAGCAGGTCCCCGAGTCGGGCCAGCTCACCGGGCTGGTCATCGAGATAGAGCGTCAGATCGATCGCCATGGTGCGCTCCTTTCCGTGACCCACCAACGGTATCGGTGATGGCACCCGTTGTTCCGGTGATTCGCAGAGTGCGGTGGAGGTCAGCAGTGCTAGGCAACCGTGGTGCGACGTGGCACCATCGCCCAGGTGACCAGCACACCCGACGACGCGCAGCGCCTGCGCGACCTCGCGCTACTGCGCCGCGTTCGCGACCGGATCGATCGGGAGTACGCGCAACCGCTGGACGTCGAGGCACTCGCCCAGGGTGTGAATATTTCGGTCGGGCACCTGTCCCGCCAGTTCAAGCTCGCATACGGAGAGTCGCCGTACTCGTATCTGATGACGCGGCGCATCGAGCGTGCGATGGCGCTGCTGCGCCTTGGCGATCTGTCCGTCACCGAGGTGTGTTTTGCTGTCGGCTGTCAGTCGCTGGGCACCTTCAGCACCCGATTCACCGAACTGGTCGGGGTGCCGCCAAGCACGTACCGGAGTCAGGCAACCGGCGAGACGGCGGGGATACCGCCCTGCGTGGCGAAACAAGTCACCAGACCGATCAGGAATCGAGAAGCGTCGGTCTCCTAGTCGCAGTTAACGTGATCGCCATGGACATCAGCATCAACGCAAGTTTCCTCCCGCACTCTGACCCGGAAGAGTCCCTGGCGTTCTATCGCGACGCTCTGGGTTTCGAGGTCCGCAAGGACGTCGGATACGAAGACATGCGCTGGATCACCATCGGTCCCGCCGGCCGGCCCGACATGAACATCGTCTTGACGCCGCCGGCCGCCGACCCCGGCATCACGAACGACGAGCGCCGCCTCATCGCCGAGATGATGGCCAAGGGCACCTACGCCAGCATCATGCTGGCCACCACCGACGTCGACCGTGTGTTCGAGCAGGTGCAGGCCAGCGGCGCTGAGGTCATGCAGGAGCCCACCGACCAGCCATGGGGATCCCGCGACTGTGCCTTCCGCGATCCGGCGGGCAATACGGTTCGCATCCAGGAGGTGAGCTGAGCCGCTATGGCGAAGAGAACGGACACCACGTCGCCCGCGCGCGACACTGCCGACAGCCACGATCTGATCCGCGTGCACGGCGGGCGCGAGAACAATCTCAAGGACATCAGCGTCGAGCTCCCGAAGCGCAGGCTGACCGTGTTCACCGGCGTCTCGGGCTCGGGCAAGAGCTCGCTGGTGTTCGACACGATCGCCGCTGAGTCGCAGCGACTGATCAACGAGACCTACAGCGCCTTCGTCCAGGGCTTCATGCCTACGCTGGCCCGTCCAGAGGTCGACGTACTGGAGGGCCTCACGACGGCGATCGTCGTGGGGCAGGAGCGCATGGGTGCAGATCCCCGCTCCACCGTCGGCACCGCCACCGACACGGGCGCGATGTTGCGCATCCTGTTCAGCCGGCTCGGGAAGCCGCACATCGGCTCACCGCAGGCGTTCTCCTTCAACGTCGCCTCGATCAGCGGGGCCGGTGCGGTCACGATGGAGCGCGGCGGCAGGACCGTCAAGGAGCGCCGTGACTTCAGCATCGTCGGTGGCATGTGCGCGCGCTGCGAGGGCCGCGGCTCGGTCAACGACATCGACCTGACGGCGCTGTACGACGACAGCAAGTCGCTCAACGAGGGCGCACTCACCATCCCCGGCTTCAGCATGGAGGGCTGGTACGGGCGAATCTTCAACGGCTGCGGTTTCTTTGACGCGGACAAACCCATCCGCCAGTTCACGAAGAAGGAACTGGACGCCCTCCTTCACAAGGAGGCGACCAAGCTCAAGATCGACGGCGTCAACCTGACCTACCTCGGGCTGATCCCGCAGATCAAGAAGTCCTTCCTGGCCAAGGACGTCGAGGCGATGCAACCGCACATCCGCGCCTTCGTGGAGCGGGCGGTGACGTTCACGACGTGCCCCGATTGCGACGGCACCCGACTGTCCGAGACGGCCCGGTCGTCGAAGATCAAGGGACGCAACATCGCCGATGTCAGTGCGATGCAGATCAGCGACCTGGCCGAATGGGTCAGCGCGGTCACAGAGACGTCGGTTGCGCCGCTGCTCGCGTCGTTGCGACGCACCCTCGACGCGTTCGTCGAGATCGGACTGGGCTACCTGTCGCTCGAGCGTCCGGCGGGGACGTTGTCGGGCGGTGAGGCGCAGCGCGTCAAGATGATTCGCCACCTCGGATCGGCGCTCACGGACGTCACGTACGTGTTCGACGAGCCGACGATCGGGCTGCATCCCCACGACATCGCGCGCATGAACGATCTTCTGCTGCAACTGCGCGACAAGGGCAACACCGTGCTGGTCGTGGAGCACAAGCCGGAGGTGATCGCGATCGCCGACCACGTCGTCGACCTCGGCCCCGGCGCCGGCACCGCCGGCGGCGAGGTGGTCTTCGAAGGCACCGTGGACGGGCTGCGCAAGAGTGACACCACCACCGGCCGTCATCTCGACGACCGAGTCTCACTGAAGGAAGTGGTGCGCGCGCCGTCGGGGGCGCTGGAGATCCGAGGCGCGTCGACCCACAATCTGCAGAAGGTCGACGTCGACATCCCCCTCGGCGTGCTGGTGGTGCTGACGGGCGTTGCCGGTTCGGGCAAGAGCTCGTTGATCGATGACTCGGTGGCCGGGCAAGACGGGGTCGTGACGGTCGACCAGGCGCCCATCCGCGGATCGCGGCGGAGCAACCCGGCGACGTACACCGGACTGCTCGACCCGATCCGAAAGGCGTTCGCAAAGGCCAACAATGTGAAGCCGGCGTTGTTCAGCTCGAATTCGGAAGGGGCCTGCGCGACCTGCAACGGAGCCGGCGTCATCTTCACCGAGCTGGGTGTGATGGCCACCGTGGAATCCACGTGTGAGGAGTGCGAGGGCAGACGGTTCCAGGCGTCGGTGCTCGAGTACACCCTGGGCGGCCAGAACATCGCCGAGGTGCTGGCGATGTCGGTCATCGACGCTGTCGAGTTCTTCGGCGACGGTGAGGCGAACACGCCTGCCGCCCACAAGATCCTGGTACGACTCGCCGACGTGGGCCTCGGTTACCTGTCCCTTGGTCAGCCGCTGACCACCCTGTCGGGCGGTGAGCGGCAGCGGCTCAAGCTGGCCACCCGCCTAGGGGACCAAGGCGCCCAAAAGGCGAAGGTCTTCGTCCTCGACGAGCCGACCTCGGGCCTGCACCTCGCCGACGTCGATCAGCTGCTCGGCCTGCTCGACCGGCTCGTCGACTCCGGCAAGTCGGTGATCGTCATCGAGCACCACCAGGCGGTGATGGCGCACGCCGACTGGATCATCGACCTCGGCCCGGGTGCCGGCCACGACGGTGGCCGGATCGTCTTCGAGGGCACGCCCGCCGACCTCGTCGCCGCCAAGTCCACCCTCACCGGTGAACACCTCGCGGCGTACGTCGGCGCCTGAGCGGGGTCCTCGCAGGCACCGTCAGGATTTCTTCGGCTTGGCCCCACTTTGCGACGGCGTCCTCTTCGGCGGGGCATCTGAACTGCGCGTGGCGAGTCGAGTCAGGGTGGAGACGCCCGGCACGTTCGACACCGCGTTGTACACGTCATTGCCCGTTGCGACGAGGGCTTCCAGTTGGGGGAGCAACGCGTCCATCGTCCGGATCATGGGATCGGCCAGCACGAGGTAGCGCTCGGCGCGATCAATGGCCGTGTTCAAGCGTTCGGTGGTAGTCGCCAGATTCTCGATGAGATCTGGCAGCTGACTGGCGAGCTGAATCGACGCGGGTGGAATGCGCATCGCTCCGCTGGCGACCGATTGCGCCGTCGCCGCTGCCGCCTGTGCGGCGGCAACGAGGTCTTTGGGGCTCGGAACCTTCTGGCTCATCTCGACAACGATGCCGCACCGCGAACCGGGTGTCTGTCCTTTGCCACAAACCGCCAACTGGTCCGCGACGCCGACGACCTCCCCACCCTCGACCCGAATACGTCGTGACTCGCATCAGCGGTAGAACCTCTTACCGCGGGCCAGTCAGCCCGGTCCGACGCGTGTCTCCATCGCCGCGTCGGTGCCAGGCAGCACTTTCGCAGGTTGTGCAGGAAGCGCTGGAACAGCCACGCCATCACTGGCCGAGAGAAGGTCATGCCGAGCCGGCCTGCCACGCCGCTCGGCTTCATCGCCATCACCCAGGTCAGATGGCAGCCGTCGGCGG
>NZ_JAVRPS010000702.1:0-3043 GCF_032162105.1 Mycobacterium sp.
CAACGACACCCCAACAGAACAGGAGGCCACACCGGCGGCACTAACCGCCTGAACCACCCAGTCGAAGAATCACACGACGACCACGTACACCACGTCCCTGGACTTGACCTGCTACTTGCGGGCTGCATCGAGGGCGGCGACCAACCGTCCGTGGTTCTCGCGTACAGTCTTCGGTTTCCAACTGCCACTCTGCTGAGAAGCTTGAGTCGCACTGCACCTGAACGAGCTAAGTAAGAGCATTCCATGGTCACGTTGACGAGTCAGTAGATGACTCCGTCCGCACGTGTCGACCGCGATAGCGCGAGGTCTGCCAGCCTCATCGAGGCTTAAGAGCGGACGCAAGGGTTAGGAACTGTTGACGACAGGAACCGGTGCTTTCGACCGGTGATTGGGTCCACTGTGGGATCCGTCGGCTAACGCCTACACAGGTTCGAATCCTGTACCTGCCACCGTGTGATGTAGCAAGAGATGCGAAGAGCTCTGAACCCCCGTTTGTGGGTTCAGAGCTTTTTCGTGGGCGGCCGGTGGCGACGTTTCGGGGTTGGTAGTCGCGGGTGGGGTCGATGGTGAGCTGGCGGATGAGTTCTCCGGTGGCGGGGGTGGCGCGTCGGGGTAGGAAGCGGTGCCCCCGTTTGTCGAGGTGTCGCTTTCATAGGAAACGCAAAAGTTTCACATAGATTGCGCACCAGTTGGGGTGTCTCAATGGTGTCATGACTTTGACATTGGACGCGGCTGCGCCAGCCCCGATTGCCGACGACGGCGAGCCGTCCCGGCGCCGACGGATCAGTTCGGGTACCTGGGATCGGATTGGTTTCGGTGTTCTCCTGGTCGCGACCGCGGTCATGTACCTGTGGAACATCACCGTCAACGGGATGGCCAATCAGTTCTATGCCGGTGCCGCGCAAGCTGGTTCGACGAACTGGGAGGCTCTGCTGTTCGGGTCGCTGGACTCGAGCAACTTCATCACCGTCGACAAGCCCCCGGTGTCGCAATGGGTAATGGGCTTGTCGGGGCAGATCTTCGGATTCAGCAGTGCGAGCATGCTGATTCCCGAGGCGTTGATGGCCGTGGTGGCGGTGGCGTTGCTCTACGGCGCGGTGCGTCGGATCAGTGGACCTCGCGCGGCGTTGTTGGCTGGGGCGGTGTTGGCGCTGATGCCCGTGGCGGCGTTGATGTTTCGATACAACAATCCCGACGCGGTGATGGTGTTGCTGATGATGGCGGCCGCATATTGCGCGGTGCGCGCGTTGGAGCGAGCGAGTGCGAAGTGGATCGCGTTGGCCGGGGTGGCGTTGGGGTTCGCGTTCCTGGCCAAGATGCTCGAAGGGATCATGGTGATGCCGGCGATCGGCCTGGTGTACATGATCGCGGCGCCGACCTCGGTCCGTCGCAGACTGTTGCATCTGCTCGGCGCGCTGGGGGCATTCCTGGTGTCGGCGGGTTGGTTCGTCGGGCTGACACTGCTGTGGCCGGCGTCGTCGCGGCCCTACATCGCGGGTTCGACCGACAACAACTTCATGAACCTGGTCCTCGGCTACAACGGATTCGCCCGCGTCCTCGGCCGCAACCACGGCGATCCCGGTCAGCCGGCGAGCGGCGCGGCGGCCAGTGCGCACATGGACACCGGAGCGGCCCACTACGGCGGGTTCGGCGGTCCCGGTCGTCAGGCGGCAGGTCTGGGACGGCTGTTCTCCGGCGAGTTCGGGTTCGAAATCGGCTGGCTGCTCCCCGCCGCCCTGCTCGCCGTGGCGCTGGTGCTCGTCTCACGGCGGCGCGCCCCACGCACCGACCTAGTCCGAGCGGGCGCGATTCTGTTCGGCGGCTGGATGCTCGTTGACGGACTGGTGCTGAGTTACATGAGCGGCACGATCCATCCGTATTACTGCCTGTCCTTGGCCCCTGCGGTGGCGGGAGCATTTGCGGTCGGAGTCAGCGAGGCGTGGGGCAAGCGGTTCTCGTGGTTCGGCCGCGTCGGGCTCGCGGTGCTCATCGGGTCGACCGGCGTGTGGAGTTGGTGGCTCCTTGGCCGCAATGCACAGTGGCTGCCCGCGCTGCGATGGACGATTCTGGTGATGACCATCGCGGCGGTCGTGGCCTTGCTGGTCTCGCTTGCCGCACCTGCGCGCCGACGGCTGGCCGCTGCGTCGCTGGTGCTCGGGCTTGGCGTGGCGCTGGCCGGGTCGACGGCCTATGCGCTGGCGACCATCGGGCAGTCCCACGGCGGCGGCAACGCCAACGTAGGGCCTGCGGCCCCAATCCAAGCGGGCCGCACGGGCGGCGGCATGCACGGCCAGAACGTCGACAACGCTGCACTGGACAGCCTGCTCGACGGCACCCTGACCACGTGGTCGGCGGCCGTCGACGGATCGTCGACCGCAGCTGGTTTGGAGTTGTCGACCAACACTCCGGTCATGGCCATCGGTGGCTTCTCCGGCTCGGACCCCGTCCCGACCTTGAGCCAATTCCAGCAGTACGTGGCCAACCATCAGGTCACGTACTTCATAGCGCCGGACGACCAGCGCGGCGGACCTGGCGGCGACAAGCAGCACTCGGACATCAGCAACTGGGTCGCAGCAACCTTCGCACCGATCAAGGTCGGCTCCGACACCGTCTACGACCTCGCGACGCCTCCTCACTAAGGCGCCTCCTCCCAGTCCGGTCCGAGGTGGCCACGAGGTTGGCTGCCTACGGTTCCGAGCATGGTGACAAGTGCTGGCGTGATCGCTCCCCTCGGTGCCGAGATCGCGTTCCTGGTTGGGAGCGTCGCCGCCGCCGTGTTCGCTGCGATCGTCGCGATGGAGAAGCAACGCCGCCCGTTCGTGTGGGCGATCATCAGCTTCTTCGCCACGTTCGTCGTGGCCAGTGCAGTCCACGCCGTGCTCTGAGATCTGGTGTGCGCGACGGTTCAGTGCGAAGGGGTGCCGATCTGTCCGGCCAACCACGGCAACGCGTCGGCAAACGCGTAGGCGGCGAACTGCCACGTGTGGAAGGTGGCGATGGTGTGCACCGAGCACGAGATGTTCACCTTGGTAGCGGCATCGCA
>NZ_JAVRPS010000703.1:0-5012 GCF_032162105.1 Mycobacterium sp.
AGTGGGAAGTCGGCCTGCTTAAAGCCAACAATCTTTCGGCGGCTCTCGACCAATGCCTTGGGTGCGAACAGCTGCTCGAACTCGTCGCCTGCCTTGCGATCAACGGCGGCCCGCACGCGTTCGCCTACTCGTACGCACGCATTGTCGGGTTCCGCCGTCGGCGTCTCGGGTGCAGCCGGGGTCGCAGGAAGTTGGGTGCCGAGAGTGCGGCGGGCCGCCTCGGCAAGTGCCGCAGCACCTTTCAGTTCGTAAAGCCCGACGGCCTTGTTGGAAGCGGCCCGCGCTCCCTCGGTGTCGCCGGCGATGCTCAAGACGGTCGCCAGCGCCAGGCAAGCGTCTCCGTGATCGACCAAGGCATCGGTACATCCGGCCAGGGTCACGGCCTCTTCTGCTACCCGCCGAGCGTCTTCATGAAACCCACTCCGGGCGAGTAACTGTGCCCGAACCGTCCGCCACGCGATCGACGGCTTCAACGCGTGGCCGGCAAGACGCTCACTCTCCGTGCACAATTCGTCGGCTTCGGCGTCTCTGTCGAGCGCCAGACAGGCGCGAGCCAGCAACGCGGCGGTCTCGGCCGTGTCAACGTCGAGGCCCATACGACGAAAGCCGTTGCACGCCCGCCGCAAATGCGGCTCGGCGGCTGCGGGATTATCGGCGACCAACTCGACGATGCCTGCGAACTGGTCGACCTCCAGCCGAGCGTGCCGCATACCGAGCTCGGTGAGTGTGCGTCGGGCAGAGTCGATCAGCTGCCGGCCCGCCGCGGCGCGTCCGCGAAACGCATCCAGCACGCCCTGACACCTCGTCGACGTTGCCTCCACCACAGGTGATCCAGTTGTGATGCGGAGCAGCCGCACGACGTCGAGACACCGCCCGCCCGCTCGCGGAACCGGATTGGGGCCCCACAGTGCGGCAAGTGGCGCCTGTGCCAGCACGGCGTTCACTCGGCGTTGTTCACCCGCACGTCGCGCCGCGGTCAGCGCTTGGTCCAACGCGGTTTCGCAATCGCCGATGCGCCCGAGGCGGGCCAGGCACCCGGCCCGCACGGTGTGCGCCTTGGCCTCCCCCGCGGCGTCGTCCAGTCCGGACAGCTTCTCGGCGGCCGCGCCCACCGCGGATTCGATCTCGTCCAATCGTTCGGGATCGGTGAGCATCGAGAGCTGGCCGTCGAAACACGTGCCCCAGGCCCCGAGGCGGCCGGAATCGCCTGCGGCTTCTTGCAGTTGCGAGACCGCGCCGGTTGCCGAAACCACGTCGCCCGCGGCCAGCAGCGCCTCACAGCGGGCGACCATCAGCTCGGCTTGCTGGTCGGCGCGGTCGGGCAGTTCGTCGTCAAGCTCCTCGAGCGCGTGCAATGCCTTGTCGTAGAGGTCGGCTGCGCCTTCGTATGCCAACCGTGCCATCGCCTGGTCCGCAGCACGCCTGCAGTATTCGACGGCCTTGCTCGCATTTCCCGCCCACGCACACTCGAAATAGTGGTAGGCCAATTCAGCCAGCACCTCGTCGTCGGCACCCGGCTCGGTTTCGAGTGCCGCGGCGATCTTCTGATGCAGCCGCATGCGCCGCACGGATGCCAGCTCGGCGAGCAGCGACTGCCGCACGATGGCGTGGTTGAACCGGTAGCGACCGCCCGGCTCTTCGATGACGATGCCCGCCTTGGACGCTTCGTCGAACGCGTCGATGAGGTCTTCGCCGACCACACGCTCAACCAGCGCCAGCGCAAAGTGGCTGCCGACCACTGCGGCCGCCGCAAGGGCTTTGTTCGTCTCTGCTGGAAGCCGAGAAAGCCTGCGGCTCACGGCTTCCCGAACCCCCTGTGGCAGGGTGCTCGGATCCCAGCGGCCGCCGCTTTCGTCGACGTGGCGTAGGGCCTCGATGAGGAAGAACGGATTGCCGCCCGTCACCGACGCCAATGCCCGGGCCAGGTCCTCGTCGTCGTAGCCGGCTTCGGCGACGTAGGTGGTGACGTCGCCCTCATCGAGGCCGCTGAGCTGAAGGCGAGTGGCGGAGCCGTCGCGGTGAAGGTCGGCGAGCATCGCCGCCAGAGGGTGGGAGCGGTCGAGGTCGGTGCTGCGGTACGTGCCGACGATCTGCACGCGCGCGTGCTCCCCGAAGCGCAGAAGATGGCGCAACAGCAACAGCGTGGGCTTGGCCGCCCAGTGAAGGTCGTCGAGAATCAGGACGACGGGTGCACTCGCGGAGGCGACTCCCAACAGCGCGACGACGGCGTCGAAGAGTGCGTAGCGTTCGGTGTCCGGGTCGGCGCGCGTAGGCGCCGCCAGATCGGGTAGCGCATCGGTGAGTCCTGGGACCAATGGAAGTAGTGCTTCGACGCCGCGCAGCCCGCGCAGCCGCTTGGCATCGAGGCAGGGCACAAGCGACCGCAGCGCTTCCGCGAACGGCTGGTACGGCGCCCCGAGATCCTCGTCGCAACGGCCGTATAGAACCACCGCACCTTGCTCGTAGGCGTGACGGGACCATTCACCGGCCAGGCGGGTCTTGCCAACACCCGGTTCACCGGCGATCAGCACGGCGCGCATGCCCGCGGCGAGCGTCGCCTGCCATGCGGTCAGAAGTCGCTCGAGCTCGGGGCCACGCCCAACGAACGGGCCGGGGCCGGCGAGCACAGCGGGTAGGCCGGGCCGCTCCATGGGCGCATCTTTGGTGAGATCGCGGGAATCGTCGGCGGTCTCCAAGCGGAGTTCGAACACATGCTCCGGGCGCGCGAGATTGCGCAGCTGGCGCATCCCCAAGTCGGCCAGCACGACATCGTACGAAAGCGAGTCGATGACGAGTTCGGCCGTCGCACCCGAGCACAGAATCTGACCACCGGCCGCCAGCGACCGCAGGCGGGCGGCGCGGTTGACCGACCGACCGAAGTAGTCGCCGTCGCGAAGCTCGACCTCGCCGGTGTGAAGTGCCACGCGGATGCGCATGGGCTCCGCCAGCCCCCACGGTTCGTGCAGGATCGCTTCCTGCAGTTCGATGGCGGCGGCGGCCGCCGCCGACGGCCGGTCGAAGACCGAGAACGTCGCATCGCCCTCGCCGCGCGTCTTGATGAGTCGCCCTCCGCGGGATGTGACGACCTGTTCGACGATCTCGTCGTGTCGGGCCAGCGCCACCGCCATCGCGTCGGCGTCTGCCTCCCACGCTGCGGTTGACCCCTCGATGTCGGTGAGCAGGAATGTCACCGCGCGGGTCACGGATTGAAGTTGCTGCGACACGGGCATTTCCAGCGCGTCGTCCTGCGCGACGATCGCGGCCTCGAGCCGGCGAAGATCCGGCCCGGGATCGACGCCCAGCTCGTCGGCCAGCAGTGACCGGGCACGCTGGAACGCGCCTAGGGCTTCACCTTGTCTGCCTGCGCGATAGAGGGCGAGCATCAACTGCCCCCAACGCCGCTCGCGCAATGGCGCGTCGCCCACCGCGGCCTCCAACTCGCCGATGATCTCGGCAGCACGGCCCGTCGCGAGCAACGCATCGGCCCGGTCCTCCACCAACGCGGCATGGCCCTCGATCCAGCGCGTCTTCTCGGATGTGCCCCGTGAGCCCTCCGGAAGTTCGGGGACCCCACGCCAGAGCGCCAACGCCTCGTTGAAGCGGGCCACCGCCTGGCTGGTGTCCCCCGAGGCGATGGCCTCGCGGCCCATCTTGGCCGCCGCCTTGTAGCGCGATGCATCGATCTCGGTCGTCGTCAAGGTCCAGCCGGTCCCCTCCGTCAACACGAAGCCGTCGCCAAGGGTGCGACGCAGAGAGGAGATGTGGGTCTGCAGTGCCTTGGCCGCGGTGCGTGGCGGTTCATCGCCCCAGAGGAGCTCCAGAAGCGTGTCGGCCGACACGACCGAACCTGCGTGCAGCCCCAGCATCGTGAGGAGGGCGCGCGGCTTGGCGCCAGGAATGGCGACCGGCAGGCCATACTGCCGGACCTGAAGAGACCCCAAAACCCCCAGCTCCACCGTTTGAAGGGTAGTCACATCGTCATCGTCATTGAGGCGATTCAACGGGCGGTCAAGGTTTGGTAAAGGGTGCGCGCACGGTCATTGGGGCCCCGATGCGGGTCCGCGCTCGGGTGGGCGCCATTACTAAATTACGTCGAGACGGTCGTGTCCAGGTTTGCGATCCGGCGACCCAGCGCGTGCACCCGCCAGCCCGCCTTCTGCCATCTGTCGACGTCGAGGCACTTGCGGCCGTCGACAACGACTTTGGCGCGCACGGTGTCGGCGAGCTGGTGGGGGTCGAGGTCGACGAACTCCTGCCACTCGGTGAGCACCAGCACGGCGTCGGCGCGCTCGCAGGCGTCGATCGCCGAGGTCGAGTAGTTCAGGGTGGGGAACACCCGCTGCGAGTTCTCCATGGCCTTGGGGTCGAACACGTTGACGGTGGCACCGTTGAGTTGCAGCAGGCCGGCCACGTTGAGCGCAGGCGAGTCGCGGACGTCGTCGGATTCGGGTTTGAACGCCGCACCGAGAACCGCGATGTTGGCGCCGAGTAGCGACCCGCCGCAGGCCTTCATCGCCAACTCCACCATGCGGGTGCGCCTGCGCATGTTGATGCTGTCCACCTCGCGCAGGAAAGTCAGTGCGTGGTTGGCCCCGAGCTCGCCGGCGCGGGCCATGAACGCACGGATGTCCTTCGGTAGGCAGCCACCGCCGAATCCCAGTCCGGCGTTGAGAAATCGTCGCCCGATCCGGGGGTCGTAGCCCAGTGCGTCGGCCAGCAGCGTGACGTCGGCGTCGACCGCCTCGCACACCTCCGAGATCGCGTTGATGAAGGAGATCTTGGTGGCCAGGAAGGCGTTGGCCGACACCTTGACCAACTCCGCGGTCTGCAGGTCGGTAACCAGGAACGGCACGTCCTCTCCGAGCAGCGGCGCGTACAGTTCGCGCACGGCCGGCTCGGCGCGCACCGAATCCCGTTGCACGCCAAGCACGATGCGGTCGGGGTGCAGGGTATCGTGGACCGCGAAGCCCTCGCGGAGGAACTCCGGATTCCAGGCCACCTCGACGTCGACG
>NZ_JAVRPS010000704.1:0-3116 GCF_032162105.1 Mycobacterium sp.
TCTTGGTGAACCAGCGGAACAGCCAGAACCCCCGAACGGTCTTGGTTTCGTAGATCAGTGAACGTGCGAAGACGGGGATGGTGAGTTTGTCGGGATCGGTTTGGCGGTGCGTGGACAGCGCACCGTACACGACCAGCTCACCGCCCTGTGCGAGCGCACGCGACACGTCCGCACCGACCTGACCGCTGACACAGTCGATCGCCTTGGACACGCCGTCGTGGCCTGCGATGTCGGCCACCCGTTCGCGCAGGTCCTCATCCTCCGTGCAGATCACCGCGGTGCCCCCCAGCGCGAGGATGTCCTCGACAGCGGATCGACGGCGGACCACGTTGAGGGTCTTGAATCCGAAGTGCACTCCGAGTTGGATGACCGACTGGCCCACGATCGAACCGGCCGCGGTCTGCAGGAGCCATTCACCCGGTCGGACATCGAGTTCATCGCCGGTCAAGATCACGGCGGTGAGCGGATTGCTGAGAATCTGCGCGGCCGTGGAATCGCTCATGCTGGCCGGAACCGGCAAGACCCGCTCGGCATCGGCGACGACATACTCCTGCCACGTGCCCGTCACTCCGACCGTGACGACGCGTTGGCCGACGGTCAGACCGTCTGTGCCGCTGCCGAGTTCGTCGATCACACCGACGGATTCGATTCCGGGTACGGCGGGGAACTCCGGGGTGAACCCGTATCTGCCGCGGATGGTATGCAGATCGCTAGCCTCGACCGGCGCAGCTACCACCCGGATCCGGACCTGGCCGGGACCGGGCTCCGGAAGCGGGCGAGTCTGCAGGTGCAGGACCTCGGACGGTTCGCCCACCGTGTCGGCGACGACAGACCGCATGGTGCTCATCTTCCTGATGGTCCTCCGGTCGGCTCCAGGTCTCACGGCTGTTCGGTGTGCATTAGATGCTGCCACCGGGTTCAGGCTTCGTTGGTCGGTTGCGGCAAGATGCCGCAGGTGCCGCGGCCCAAGAAATCCATCCGGGCCCCTTCGCTGTATCACTACTTCGCCAGCAAGGACGCGCTGTTCGCTGCGGTGGCGCGGACCGTGTTGACTCCAGGAAGTGGCAGTCAGGCGGGAGTTTGACACACTTCTAGAAGCCGGCATTCAGGTTGAAGGCAGGTGGCGCCTGGCCGGTGGGGGCCGAAGCGACGGACACACGGTCGGTCGCCAGCGCGTCCGTGGCGGAGATAGTGACCTCCCCAGGTCGATGATCAATAACTTCGGCGCGGCGCGGATCCCCTCGCCGAGGATCCAGGTCAGCCTCTCAGGTGGCACGTGGCAATATCGCCGCACGGAGACCGCGAGGTCGAAATACCCGTCGGGGGCATCGATGCCGGAGGCATGACACACCAGCGCACGAGGATGATTACCCAGGTCGCTGAGGGCGAGGTCACCAACAACCTTCGGATCCAGGTCGGTGACCGTCACCTCGACGTAGGGGTGTTTGTCCAGCAGTCTGCGCGACAGCCCGCCATTGCCCGATGTCAAGTCCAGGATCTTGGGGGCGGCCGTGTCGGTGACGTGCCGCAGGGCGATGTCGGCGAGTCGGTCATTGATACCGAACATCGATGTGCAGGTGGTCATCTGGCACTTTCTCGGGCAGGAATCAGCCCGCTGTCGATGCTCCGGGTCGGGTGGCTCGCAACGTTTCGGAGGTACTCGGCCCGGCAGGCGCGGTGGGCCAGCTTGCCGCTGGTGGTGCGGGGGATGGCGCCGGCGGCGAGCAGTTGCACGTCTGCCACGGCAAGGGCGTGGTTGCGTGAAACCGCGGCCCGGACCGCCTGGGCTACCTGCGCGTGCTCGGCTCGGCCCGCGCCGACGGCCCGTTCGGCGATGATCACCAGCCGCTCACCGGTGTCGTCGGTGACGACCCCGGGTAACTCGTTGGCCGGCACCGAGAACGCGACGACGAATCCTGAGCGTATCGCCGCGCAGGATTGCGAGACGGTGGCCTCGATGTCCTGCGGGTAGTGATTGCGTCCATCGATGATGACGAGGTCTTTGATCCGCCCGGTGATGTACAACTCGCCGTCCAGATAGACGCCGAGGTCTCCGGTCCGCAACCAAAAGCCGCTCACCGCGGACCCTTCGGCGTGGCTGCGGTATTCCAGCTGTGATTGCAGCTTGTTGCGGAACACCAGTTCGGTCTCGTCTTCTCGGCCCCAGTAGCCTCGGCCGACGTTGTCGCCCTGCAACCAGATCTCGCCGATCTCACCGTCGGCGAGTTCGACACCACTGTCGGGATGGGCGATGACCGCCCATTGACTGGGGATCACCTGCCCGCACGACACGTGGGCCACCGCGCCGGCGGCGTCGGGCGACACCGGAACGGCCCGGTGGGCGCCGAGCTGCTCGCGATCGAGGTAGATCACGCTCGGTCGGGCGTCGGGCGCGATACTGGCCACCGATAACGTTGCTTCGGCCATTCCGTAGGACGGCTTGATCGCCGTCGGCGCCAAACCGTAGGGCGCGAACGCCTCGGTGAACCGCTCGATCGCGGTCATGGTGACCGGTTCGGATCCGTTGAGCAGACCGGCCACGTTGCTCAGATCCAGGGTCTCGCCGTCGACCGGCACGCCGCGTTGGGCGGCGTGCTCGAAGGCGAAGTTCGGCGCCGCCGCGAAGGTACGTCCGTGCGCCGATTCGGCGGCCAGCGCCTTGATCCACCGCTGCGGTCGCCGCACGAACGCCAGCGGCGACATCAGCGTGATGTGCCCACCGCACAGCACCGGGAACATGATCATCATCAGACCCATGTCGTGGTAGAGCGGCAGCCAGCTGACGCTCCGAATGTTCATGTCAAGGCCGCCGGCGATGATCATCTGCACGACGTTGGTGCACACCGCGCGGTGGCTGATCTGGACACCGGCCGGAGTGCGGGTGGAGCCCGACGTGTATTGCAGATAGGCGATCTCATCGGTGCCAAGCACCGCGGGGATGAACGTCGCGCCCACCGAGTCCGGCACCGCATCCACGGCGATGACCCTTGGTCGCCGCCACCGCGGAAGTCTCCTCAGGAACACCCCGACCGATTCAGCAGCGCCGACGGTAGTGAGCACCACCGAGGGACGGGCATCGGCCAGGACCGCGTCAAGCCGTTCGCCATGCCCGGCCA
>NZ_JAVRPS010000705.1:0-20549 GCF_032162105.1 Mycobacterium sp.
GCCGGCTATCCCTCCGATCCGCCATTCCTGTCGCCTGGCGCCGAGACGCTCACCGCGGAGCACAAAGACAAGTCACTGATCTTCATCGCGTATCCGCTGCTGCAGATCGCGATGGGCCCCGCCTACATGTACTGGCTCAAGACACTTCCGCTCGGCGCAGGCAAGATCGAGCTGCAGCTCGACATCTGCATGTCGCCGGCCGCGCTCGCCGCGCCAGGGGTCGAGGAACGCCGTAGCCAGCTGATCAAGACGATCTGCGACATCCACCGCGAAGACATCGACGCCTGTACTGCCGTCCAGCGCGCCGTCCGCTCCGGTGTGACCGGAGTCGGCCGGCTGTCGCACCTCGAGCGACCGTTGTGGGAGTTCTACCGCTACCTCGGCCGCGAGCTCGGAATCATCAGCAACACCGCCGATCTCGCGTCGACAGGGTAGGGGAGCGCACATGACCACCACACTGAATGGGCAGCCGTCGCAGACTCATACGGCAGGCGACGTCACGGAGGTCGCCGAACGGCTGGCGGCGTCCGGCGTGAAGTACGCCGCGATCAGCTTCGTCGACATGCACGGCAAGCCGAAGGCCAAGATGGTGCCGCTCAACCACCTCGATCAGGCGTCGCGCGGTTCGGAGATGTTCACCGGCGCAGCCCTGGACGGGGTACCCCAAGACGTCAACGACGACGAGGTGGCACCACACCCCGACCTGGACGCGGCGATCATCGCCCCGTTCAACCGCGAGATCGCCTGGTTCCCTGGCGATCTCTGGATCGGGGAGACCCCGTTCGAGGCGTGCAGCAGGCAGATCCTCAAGCGTGTGACGGCGGACGCCGCGACGCTGGGCTACACGTTCAACCTCGGCATCGAGACCGAGTTCTTCCTGCTCACCGACGACCGCGCCGGAACACCGCAGCCTGCCAGCCCGGATGACAATCTCGACAAGCCGTGCTACGACCTTCGCGGCATGCTGCACAACTACGCGGTCGTCGACGAGATCGTCTCGGCGATGAACGAGCTGGGCTGGGACGTCTACTCATTCGACCACGAGGACGGCAACGGCCAGTTCGAGACGGACTTCACCTATACCGACGCGGTGTCGATGTCGGACCGGCTGGTGTTCTTTCGCATGATGGTCGGCGAGATCGCCCGAAAGCACGGGCTGTTCGCGTCGTGGATGCCCAAACCCTTCGCCGACCGGACCGGCAGCGGCGCCCACTACAACATGTCGCTGGCCGACAGTGCAGGCGTCAACCTCTTCGCCGAAGCGCACGATCCCCGCAACTGCGGCCTGTCGAAACTCGGCTATCAGTTCATCGCAGGAGTGCTACGCCACGCGTCGGCGATCTGCGCGGTGATCGCCCCGACGGTCAACAGCTACAAGCGACTCGTCAAGCAGGGCAGCATGTCCGGGCTGACGTGGGCGCCGATCTTCGCCTGCTACGGCGACAACAACCGCACCAACATGCTCCGTATCCCCAGGGGCGGCGGTCGGGTCGAGTGCCGTGCTGCCGACAGCGCCAACAACCCCTATCTGGGTGCGGCGCTGATGCTCGCTGCAGGACTGGAGGGCATCCGGGAGGGGCTCGACCCTGGCGACCCCAACCGGGACAACCTCTACAACCTGTCGGAGGCCGATCTGCTCGAGCGTGACATCGGCTGGCTACCCCGCTCCCTCGGGGATGCGATCGACGCGCTGGAGGCGGACCCGCTGGCGCGCAACGTGTTCGGCGATGTCATGTTCGACTCGTACGTTACCGAGAAGCGCGCTGAATGGGACTCCTTCACCGCACACGTGTCGTCATGGGAAACCGACCGCTACCTGAGGTTCTGGTGATGACGGCGGGATGCCCGGTCGCGGTGGTGACTGGCGGAGGCCGCGGCATCGGCGCGGGTATCAGCAAGGCGCTCGCACAGCATGGATTCCACGTGGTGATCGGGTGGACCTCCGACGAAGCCGCCGCGAAACAAACCGCGGCGGATATCGAGGAGGCCGGCTCGACCAGGACGGTCCTGGTTCGCGGCGACGTGTCCGACCAGCAGACGTCTGCCGACCTCGCCGCAGCTGCCCTCGCTGAATTCGGGCGACTGGATTGCTGGGTGAACAACGCCGGCTACATGGAGGCCGGGTCGATCCTGACGCTGACCGGCGATCAATTGCGGCGCTGCTTCGAAATCAACTTGCTGGGGACGTTTTACGGCATTCAGTGTGCCGCCGAGGCGATGCGGTCTTCCGGCGGGCTGGAGCCGAGCGACTCGGGGAAGGGTATCCGAGGCC
The DNA here is from genome assembly GCF_032162105.1 of Mycobacterium sp. Taxonomy (GTDB): domain Bacteria; phylum Actinomycetota; class Actinomycetes; order Mycobacteriales; family Mycobacteriaceae; genus Mycobacterium. Next base: position 2,273 of record NZ_JAVRPS010000705.1, read on the forward strand.
GAATCATCAACATCTCCTCGGAGGCAGGTATCCGTGCCTGGCCGCTCTACGGAGCGTATGCACCCTCGAAGTTCGCCCAGATAGGCCTTGGGCAGGTGGCGGCCTTGGAGCTGGGCGGCATTGGCATCACCGTCAACACGGTGTGTCCCGGCATCATCGAGACCGATATGGTGCTCAACAAGTGGGCCGCCGAATCGGCGATCACGGGGACTTCGATTGACCGGATTCGCGCCGACGTCACCGCCGAAACGCTCACCGGCGCGCTGTGCAAGCCCGAGGACGTCGGGGAAGCGGTTGCGTGGTTGGCGAGCCCGGCAGCGAAAAACGTGACCGGACAGTCCATCTGTGTGAACGCCGGGGTGACGTTGCATTGAAGCACCGATGGGATGAGCTCACTTCGGCACAGCTCGCCGACCGCATCGACGCCGACCCGGACTGCGTGGCGCTGATCCCCGTCGGGGCCACCGAACAACACGGACCGCATCTGCCGGTCGGTACCGACACGATCATCGCCACCGAACTCGCCGAGGCCGCGGCTGGGGAGTCGGCTGTGGTGCTGCCGGCGCTCGCCTTCGGCGCCAGCTTCTTTCACGGATCCAGACTGGCAGGCACGGTGGCGTTCTCGGGTGAGGAGACCGCCGCGACGGCCCTCCTGGTCGCCGAGGCGTGCGTCGACTCGGGGTTTCGCCGGGTGCTGTTCGTGAACGGTCACGTCGGCAACGCGGCCCCGCTCTGGATCGCCTGCGACGGGTTTCGCCGGGTGTTCGCCGACCGCCGGATCGGTGTCATGCAGTGGTGGGACCTGACCGCCGACATTGCCAGGCGCGCGACCGAGGACGCGGTCGACTGGCACGCCAACGCCGCCGAGACGTCGATCATGCTGGTGCTGCGACCGGAATTGGTCGACACCGACAAGATGCAAACCGCCGACGATCCCGATCGGACGGAAGGTACCGTCTTCCGCTACGCGGTTCAGCACGTGTCGACCAACGGCGTGACGGGCTACCCATCGCGGGCGTCGAAGTCGTTCGGCCTCGAGCTCTGGCGCGACGTGGTCTCGGCCGCACGCGACATGGTCGAGCGCGCACACGACGAGCTCCCGCCGCTGGGCTAGCGGCCGCCGTAGGATGCACGTCGTGCCGACACCCGAACGCAGGGCGCAGGTCCGCGCCATCGGACGTCCACGCAACGACGCCGACGCGGCGCCGACGGCCTCCCCGCGCGCGGGGATCGTGAATGCCGCGACGAAGCTCTTCTCCGAAAAGGGCTATGCGCAAACGACGATGAGCGACATCGCCCGCGCATCGGGCCTGCAGCAGTCGTCGCTGTACTACTGGTTTCGCAACAAGGAACAGCTGTTGCAGGAGACCTTGCTCGTCAACCGGGCGCCGTTGAAGTTCATCGCGGAGGTGGGCGCCGGGTCCGGCTCGCCGGCCGTCAAGCTGTACCGGCTGCTGCGGTTCGACACCATGCAACTGGCGATGTCACCGATCGACTTCAACGAGATCCAGCGCATCGCCCACGAGCAGCGCAGCGAATTCCACCAGTTCTGGACGGATTACGAACGGCTCAAGGATTGGGTCGTCGACCTCATCGGGGCGGCGATCAGCGAGGGCAAGTTCATCGACTGCGACAAGCAGGACACCGCCGGGTTACTGCTCAACTTCGACGAGGGTGCGCAGAAGCGGACGCGACTGCACACCGACCAGGGCGACCGGGTGGAGGAGGCGATCCGCGTCGGCGAACAGGTCGCGATCATCGCCGTGCGCGGACTGCTCAAGCGGCCGAGCGAGATCGAACGCATCCGCGCACAGTCCGCCCAATTCGACGATGCCGCCGTCGCCCTGCGCATCGCCCAGCCGCCGCCGGACTGATCGGACCTGCCCGCTATTCGCGACCGGCCGACACCCACGACAGGTCGGCGAACCGATTTCCCGACACCGCGGCGCCCGCCGCGTCGAGCGTCGCCAGCTGATCGTCGGTGAGTGCCACGTCCAGCGAGCCGAAGTTCTCCTCGACGCGGGCCGCGCGGCGGGTGCCGGGAATCGGCACCGCCGCCACCCCGAGTTCGTCGGCGCGGTAGCGCAGCCAGGCCAGGGCGACCTGCGCCGGGGTGGCCTCCCGCTGGTCGGCGACGGCGCGGATCACGTCGACCACCGCCAGGTTGGCCTCGAGGGCGCCGTCGGCGAACCTGGGCATCCCCCGCCGGAAGTCCGATCCCGAGGCCAGGTCGGACGCGGACCGCACGGTGCCGGTCAGGAACCCGCGACCCAGCGGCGAGTACGGGACGAAGCCCACGCTGAGTTCGGCCGCGGCGGGCGCCACGTTGAGTTCGACGTCACGGCTCCAGATCGACCACTCGCTCTGCACGGCGGCGATCGGATGGACCGCGGCGGCGGCGCGCAGCTCGCCCGCCGTCACCTCGGACAGCCCCAGGTGGCGGACCTTGCCCGCGGCGACCAGTTCGGCCATCGCACCGACGGTCTCCTCGATCGGCACGGACAGGTCCCGGCGGTGCATGTAGTAGAGGTCGACGACGTCGGTGTTCAGCCTGGTCAGGCTCTCGTCGATGCACTCGCGGACGTAGGCGGCGTCGCCGCGGGCGGCGAGCCGGCCCGCTGCCCGGTCAGCCGGGTTGCCGACGATGCCGAACTTGGTCGCCAGCGTCACCTCGTCGCGGCGGTCGGCGAGCAGTCGGGCGATCAGCCGCTCGTTGGCGCCGCCGCCGTACACGTTGGCGGTGTCGATGAACGTGACGCCCAGGTCGATGCTGCGGTGCAGCGTGGCCAGGGAATCGTCGTCGTCCACCTCGCCGTACACCGGCGTCAACGCCATTGCGCCGAAACCGATTGCGCTGACCGTCAATTCATCGCCGAGTGTGACTGTTTCGGTCATCAAGCGCTCTTTTCTGCCGTTTGCGGTCAACAGCCTCGTCCAACCGGCTCGGCCGAGAATCTGTTCCTTCGCTGTGAACGGGGCGTATTTTGGTGGTAACTCGATGTGAGTCATGTCACAACAGGAGGCGCCCAGTGCGGATCTCAGACGTGTTGAAGAACAAGGGTGGTTCGGTATCGACCGTAGACCCGGACATGACGGTGAGCGAGCTGCTCGAGGGGCTCGTCACGCGCAACATCGGCGCGATGGTGGTGGTCGGCCCGCGCGGGCTGGTGGGCATCGTCTCGGAGCGCGACGTGGTGCGCAAGCTGCACGAGTTGGGCGTCGAGATCCTCGGTCGGCCGGTCTCGGAGATCATGACGGCCCAGGTGATCACCTGTACGCCGGCCGATTCGGTGGACAGCCTCAGCGCCCTGATGACCACGAACCGGGTACGGCACGTGCCGGTCATCGACAGCGGAGAGTTGGCCGGCATCGTCAGCATCGGCGACGTGGTGAAGACGCGCATGGAGGAACTGCAGACCCAGCAGGAGCAGTTGGAGGCGTACATCACGCAGGGCTGAATACGCTAGGCCCGTGAACAGCGTCGCGGCTCGACCCGCCACCCGCGCCGACATCGGTGCCCTGTCCGTGACGTTGGGCCGGGCATTCTTCGACGACCCGGTGATGTGCTGGATGCTGCCGGACGCTGACCAGCGCCGACGCAAGCTGCATCGGTTGTTCGCGGCGCTCACCCGGTATCACCACCTGTCCCGCGGTGGCGTCGAGGTCGCACCGGACGGCGACGGTATCGGCGGCGCCGCACTGTGGGATCCGCCGGGACAGTGGGCGCACACCCGCGGCGAGGAGCTCCGGGCAATGCCGTCGCTGCTACTGGCGTTCGGCATGTCCCTGCGGCGGGGTCTGGAGGCCGAGGAGCTCATGAAGAAGGCCCACCCGGAGGAGCCGCATTGGTATCTGGCGGTCATCGGCAGCGACCCGGCGGTGCGCGGCAAGGGGTTCGGTCAGGTGTTGATGCGGTCGCGGCTGGACCGCTGCGACGCCGAGCACGCGCCCGCCTACCTGGAGTCCAGCAATCCGGACAACGTGCCCTACTACCAGCGGTTCGGCTTCGAGGTCACCGGTGAGATCAAGCTGCCCGGCCGAGATGGCGTTGCCGGCCCCAGCCTGGTCCCGATGTGGCGGGCGCCGCGCTAGCGCCAGGAGTACTCGGCCCGCAATCTCGTCGCCACCACCTCGAAGGTGGCACGGCCGAGGACCGCGCCCTCGCGGCGGATGCCCTCCTCGGGGACGTCGAGCACCCGGTCCAACCGGACCCAGCTGGCCCGGCCGCCGTAGTCCCAGTCGCCGCGGCCGATCCCGACCCAGTCGCGGTCGGCCTGGTGGCGGTCCTGGCTGGACAGCATGAGCCCGAGCAGCGTGGCGCTGTCACGACCCACTACCAGCACGGGGCGGTCCTTGCCACGGGTCGGATCGTCCTCGTAGACCACCCAGGTCCAGACGATCTCGCCGGGGTCGGCCCGGCCGTCGAGATCGGGCGAGTAGACGATCCGGCGGGCCCGGTGGGCGGTCGGGACACTGCCCTCGGTGACCGGCCGTCCGGCGGTGACCGCCGGCTGCACCTCGCTCGAGGCCCCTGCGAGGGCGCTGAGGCCCGCGTCGAGGCCCATCTTGAGGCCCTGCTGAATGCCGCGCTGCAGGGTGTCGGCCTTTGGCAGCTGCCGGATCAGCTTCGGTGCCTCGTTGAACACCAGGTGTTCCGCGAGACGTTGGAACGTCTTCCACTGCGACGCCATGATTTCGAGCATAGGTGCGGGCCACGATTGTGTCGTCGCGATGGTTGCTCGATACCCTGGTACTGCCCACGTCTTCGCCTGGGCCCCGCCCGACCAGGAGATTCCCATCAGCAGTTTCGCCGACCAGACCTTCACCGCGCCGGCCCGGATTCGGAACTTCTGCATCATCGCCCACATCGATCACGGCAAGTCGACACTCGCGGACCGCATGCTGCAGCTCACCGGCGTCGTCGCCGACCGGGACATGCGCGCCCAGTACCTGGACCGGATGGACATCGAGCGCGAGCGCGGCATCACCATCAAGGCGCAGAACGTCCGGCTGCCCTGGGTGGTCAACGACGAAGAGTTCGTCTTGCATCTGATCGATACGCCGGGCCACGTCGACTTCACCTACGAGGTGTCACGCGCATTGGAGGCCTGTGAGGGAGCGGTGCTGCTCGTCGACGCCGCCCAGGGCATCGAGGCCCAGACGCTGGCCAACCTCTACCTGGCCCTCGACCGTGGCCTGACGATCATCCCTGTGCTCAACAAGATCGACCTGCCCGCCGCCGACCCGGACCGGTACGCCGGCGAGATCGCCCACATCATCGGGTGCGAGCCAGAAGAGGTGCTGCGGGTGTCCGGCAAGACCGGCGACGGTGTCGTCGAACTGCTCGACGAGGTGGTCCGGCTGGTGCCTGCACCGATAGGCGACGCCGACGCCCCGGCCAGGGCGATGATCTTCGACTCGGTCTACGACATCTACCGCGGCGTCGTCACGTACGTCCGGGTGGTGGACGGACAGCTCACCCCGCGCGAGAAGATCAAGATGATGTCCACCGGGACCATGCACGAACTGCTGGAAGTCGGCATCGTCTCACCCGAGCCCAAACCCACCACCGGCCTTGGCGTCGGCGAGGTCGGCTATCTCATCACCGGAGTGAAGGACGTTCGGCAATCCAAGGTCGGTGACACCGTGACGTCCGCCCGCAATGGCGCCACCGTGGCGTTGACCGGCTACCGCGAACCCCGGCCGATGGTCTACTCGGGGCTCTATCCGGTCGACGGCTCCGACTACCCGAACCTGCGCGACGCGCTGGAACGGTTGCAGCTCAACGATGCCGCCCTGGTGTGGGAGCCCGAGACCTCGGTGGCACTGGGCTTCGGCTTCCGGTGCGGTTTTCTGGGTCTGCTGCACATGGAGATCACCCGCGAGCGCCTCGAGCGGGAGTTCGATCTCGACCTGATCTCGACCTCGCCGAACGTGGTTTACCGGGTCGAGGTAGAAGGAGGGGCTGACGGCTCCGATTTGATCGTGACGAATCCCTCGGACTGGCCCGACGGCAAGGTCCGCGCCGTCTACGAACCCGTCGTGAAGACGACGGTGATCGCCCCCAGCGAATTCATCGGCACGATCATGGAACTGTGTCAGTCCCGCCGCGGCGAGCTGGGCGGCATGGACTATCTCTCGCCCGAGCGCGTCGAACTGCGGTACACGATGCCGTTGGGCGAGATCATCTTCGACTTCTTCGACTCGCTGAAGTCGCGCACCCGCGGCTACGCCAGCCTCGACTACGAGGAGGCAGGCGAGCAGGAGGCCGATCTGGTGAAGGTCGACATCCTGTTGCAGGGCGAGCCGGTGGACGCGTTCAGCGCCATCGTGCACAAGGACTCCGCGGCGGCGTATGGCAACAAGATGACCACGAAGCTCAAGGAGCTCATCCCACGCCAGCAGTTCGAGGTGCCGATCCAAGCCGCGATCGGCTCGAGAATCATTGCCCGCGAAAACATCCGGGCCATCCGCAAGGACGTGTTGAGCAAGTGCTACGGCGGTGACATCACCCGCAAGCGCAAACTGCTGGAGAAGCAGAAGGAAGGCAAGAAGCGGATGAAGACGATCGGGCGGGTCGAAGTCCCGCAGGAAGCCTTCGTCGCGGCGCTGTCCTCCGACGCCGCCAGCGACAAGCCGAAGAAGTAGCAGATGCGCCACGGCGCGCTCGGTGACCGAAAGGACGCATTGCGCCTCTCCGTCCGTCACAATGACCCGATGAGGCATGGCCCGGCGACACCCGGTGCGGTGGCCCGCGCGTCTGCGGTGTGTGTCGCCGTCGCGATGGCGATGTTGTTGTCGGGGTGCACCACCACCGTTTCTGGCAACGCGTTGCGCGACAAGGACGCCGCCCCGCTCGACGTCGCGCCGTTGAAGGAATCGCAACTCGACGACGTGTTGCTCAGCATCGACGAGATCAACTCCATCCTCGGCTCCACCGACATCGAGGTGGTCGACGAGACGAAACAGATGTCGGACAACTCGCACGCCGTCTCCGACCCCGACTGCCTCGGAGTGATCTTCGGTGCCGAGGAGAAGGTGTACGACGGCAGCGACTGGACTGCCGTCCGCGACCAGGTCTCTCGCGAACCTGGGGACGACAAGGACCACTGGGTGCAGCAGACGGTGGTGCTCTATCCCGCGGCGGTTGACGCCAAGAAGTTCTTCGACGACTCCAAGTCCACGTGGGAGCAGTGCGGCGGCTTCTCGGTGGCCGTCGACGACTCCGAGTCGAGTTACATCTGGGAGGTCGACGACGTGGGGGCCAAGGACGATCTGCTCACCCAGGTGACCACTCAGGAGGACTCCGGCGGCTGGGAGTGCCAGCATGCGCTGTCCCTGGTGTCCAACGTGACGGTCGAGACGTGGGCGTGCGCCTTCGGCATCAAGGGCCAGGCCGTCGAGATGGCCCAGGAAATGATCAAGAACGCGGCCAAGAAGTAGGTCGCGCACGCTCAGCGGGGGAGTAACCCGTCCAGCACGACGCGGACCAGCCGTTCGCGCTGGCGTTGGTCGCGCTCGGGTTGTTCACCGACCCACGCGATCGCGGCGGCCAGGTCGAGCACGTCGTCGAAGTCGATGTCGGCGCGGATGAGCCCTGCGGCACAGGCGCGGTCCACCAGTGCCGCGCCTGCGCGGCGCGCCAGCATGCAGGTGCTCTGCTCGCCTGCCGCCGCCGGTGGCGGACTGGCCAGGGTTTGGGCGAGTCCCTGAAACATGCTGCCCTGCGCGATGTAGGCGCCCAGCCAACGGTGCAGTGCGTCGACGGGATCTGCGTCGTCGAGCAGTGCGGTACCGAGCCGATGGATGTCGGCCAAACCGTCGTCGATCACCGCCAGCACCAACTCGTCGCGGGTGGGGAAGTGCCGGTACAGCGTGCCCGGCCCGACTCCGGCCGCACGGGCGACGTCGTCGAGCGAAGCCGTCACTCCGTTGCGCGTGAACGCCTCCAGCGCTGCGTCGAGCAGTAGGCGGCGATTGCGGGCCGCGTCGGCGCGCATCGGCCGCACATCAGATGCCGGGGTCAACCGAACCTCCCGTAGACAAACGGAGACTGTCTCCATATATTTACCGGAGGCAGTCTCCGCATCCTATCCCGAGGAGTTCCGTACGTGTTGATCACCTTGACGGCATTTCCCAATCCCGCCGATCCGTCCGGCCTCAACGGTGTGCTCGCCGACGTCGAAGCCGCCTCGGCGGCCGGGTTTCCGCGCATCTGGTTCCCCCAGCTGCCGCCGTCGGCGGGGATGGCCAGCTGGGACGCGTTGACCACGTTGGCGCTGGCGGGAGCCCGCACCGCAGGCATCGAATTGGGCACTGGCGTGGTGATCGCATACACCCAGCACCCGCTCGCGCTGGCTCGGCAGGCGTTGACCGCCTCGGCGGCCGCCGGGGGTCGGCTGCTGCTCGGCATCGGTGTCAGCCACCGCTTCCTGGTGTCGGACATGTTCGGCTACTCCTACGAGGCGCCTGCCGCGTTCCTGCGGGAGTACCTCGAGGTACTGGCGCCCGCGTTGGCCGGTGCACCGGTCGACCATCACGGCCCCCGGATCACCGCCGTCGGGCAGCTGGACCTTCCCCAGGCCCCGCCGCCGCGGCTGATCGCCGCCGCGTTGGGACCGCGGATGCTCGACATCGCCGGCCGGCTCACGGACGGCACGGTGACCGCCTGGACCGGATTGAAAGCCGTTGAGCGCCAGATCATCCCCGGGATCACCAAGGCCGCGGAGGCGGCGGGCCGGCCGGCTCCGCAGGTGATCGTCGGGCTTCCGGTCAGCGTGACCAACGACGTGGCGGCCGCGCGCGCTGAGATCGGCGGCATGTTCAGCCCCGGCGACCTGCCCGCCTACAAGGTCATGCTCGACCTCGAAGGCGTCGCCGACATCTGCGTCTTCGGTGACGAGCAGCAGGTGGCCGCCCAGCTACGCCGGTTCGCCGACGTCGGCGCCACCGAGTTCAGCGCGTTCCCCGTCGGTGACGCCGCCACGGTCGCCCGCACGATCGAGGTGCTGGCAAGTATTTGAGCCCTCAGGAGATCTCGAGCGCTCCCGGCCCCGGCGTCGCCTCGATGTCGCGGGCGCCGAGTCGGGTGTGGCCGCCGTCGCAGGTGAGTTGCACGGAAACCGGTTCGCCGCAGCCGCGGTGGGTGAGCCGCACCGCGGGGCCTGCCTCGTCCGCGGTCCAGCGGTCACCCCATTGCATCAATGCCGCCACGACGGGGAACAGCTCACGACCCTTGGCGGTCAAGCGGTACTCGTATCGGCCGCGACCACGGTCGTCCTGGTACTCCACGCGCTCGAGGAGTCCGTGTGCCACCAACGTTTTCAGCCGCGCGGCGAGCAGGTTTCGCGCACACCCCAGCGCGGCGTGGAAGTCATCGAAGCGTCGCAGGCCGTAGAAGGCCTCGCGCAGGACGAGCAAGGTCCACTTCTCGCCGACCACGCTCAGCGTCCGCGCGATCGAACAGTTGGCCGAGCTGTAGCGGAACCGTTCTGTGGGCATGCCTGTAGATGATAGCTGGGTTGACTTTCTATACCCACCTCTTCTAGGTTTACAAAATAAACCCAACGCTCACCGTGGAGGTATGACCAATGCCCATGCTCGATGCCTACATTCCCGCCGGCGCGCTCAGCCACGATGCCGAACATGCGCTGATGTCCGAGCTGACCGACCTGCTGTTGCGCCACGAAGGCGCCGATCCGACCGATCCGCGGGCCCGGGCCATCGCCTGGGTGTTCCTGCACCGACCCGCCACCGTCTACGTCGCAGGCAAGCCGGCGGCCGAACCTCGCTACCGGATCGTCGCGTCGGTGCCGGAGGGGCAGTTCGACGACGAGCGCCGCGCCGCCATCGTGCGCGAGGTGACCGATGCGGTACTGCGCGCCGAAGGAGCCGCGCATCCCCACGACCCGAACCGGGTGTGGGTGTTCACCAACGAGATTCCCGACGGCACCTGGGGTGGCGCCGGCCGGATCAACACCTTGGCCGACATCGTCGGTTACATCATTGACGACCCCGAAGCGGGCCGCGCCTACGCCGAGCGCCGGCTGTCCGGACGCAGGGCCGCCATCGTTTCCGGCTAACTGCCCTGTTCCGGACCGCCGACCTCACCCAGGTTCGACGGACTGCGCCAGGTTTTCCAACGTTCAGGTCCACTGCAGTTGCGGTGATTTCCACGAGTTGATCGGGGTGGGCGAGCTCGGTGACTTGCTGTCGGCGCGGACGACCTGACTGAATCCCAGGAGTGCGAAGGTGGATTCATCCAGGTAGCCGACATCGGGGTTGTTGCGGGTGATCACGAGACACCACCAGAAATGGCAGGTGTTTCGGCGTTGACCATTTCTTCGTGGAACATGTCCATGTAATCCGAGTTGAGGTGGTCGGTCTTCTTGGTCAGCGACGCGAACTCGTACTGTTGCTTCGGCATGTCGTCACGGATCGCGACCATCGGGTCTTCGAAGTCGCGGATGTATCCCACGGCCAGCCCACCCATTTGGTAACCCATCAGCTTGAGCAGATCGTCGTCGAGCGTGCGCGCCACCTCGATCGGCGTGGAAAGGTACTGGTTTTCCTCCTGGCGGACCCAGCCCACGCAGTAGGTGATGTTGATCCCCTGGCGAACCGACGCCGATTTGTTCGCCGCCGCGCCGTGGTACACCTTGCCGGAGTAGAAGAACATCGAGCCGCGCTCCATTTCGGCGCGCACGATCCTGGGATCGTCGTCCTCGTAGGTCTGCTTGCCCTCGATGAGGTGGCTGCCCGGCACGATGCGGGTCGCACCGTTCTCGACGGTGAAGTCGGTCATCGCCCACATGGTGTTGCACTGCACGTCATAGTCGAGCGGGAAGGGAAAGAAGTCCCAGGCGAGCTCGTCGCGGTGCAGGGGCTGATGGGTCTCGCCGGGAAGGACGGAGATCACCTGGGTGAGGTGCAGTTGGTAGACCGTGGCCTTGTGCAGCAGATCGGCGGTCGTACCGAGTGCCAGCGGGTGGGTGACGAGCTCGCGGCTGACCAGCGAGCGCGGGATCAGCGAGCCGGTTCGCCGGGTCAGCCGGCCGACGAAGTCGTCATTGCCCGTGGGCGTGAGGTCGATGTGCTCTTCGAGCTCCTCGGCGACGCGGTCCATGACCTCGTTCGAGACGAGGTTGTCGACGATGACGAATCCGTTTGCGCGGATCGCCGCGGCAACTTCGGCAGACGTTGCGGTGGGCGGCAGGTGGTATTTGGGCATTGAGCAACTCCGATCGCGAGATGGCGCGGGGGTAGGGTGATTCCTGTGAAAACAGCCTGGAAACCTCGCCGATGAGGCGGCGTCGTTGACAGCGAAAGTGAATCAGTCTCAGGTTTCTCAAGCGCTGCCGAACAGTAAGGGCCTCGTTACACCGGCCCGGCTCGCGGACCTGATGGTCCCGGTGATGTCCCAGGTCGGCGCGCGGCGCTCGGCCACCCAGTCCCGCAGCCAGGAAAAGATGGAACGGGTCCTGCGCGCCACTGCGGCGCTCCTCGACGAAAGCGGGGCCGAGGCCGTCACCACGACCGCGGTGGCCGCGCGAGCCGAGGTGTCCATCGGTTGGCTCTACAACTTCTTCGACGACCGCCAGGCGCTGCTCGAAGAGGTCATGGTCACCGGGTTGGTCGACCTCGACGGTCGCTGGGATGCAGTGGGTTTCAGCCTGGCCGGCCCCGATTGGCGGGCCAGGGTGGCGGCCGGCCTCGAGGTCGTGATCGACTTCTTCGACGCGTCCCCGGGTTTCCGGTCGCTGTGGTTCTCCGCCGACTTCTCCGGCCGCATGCTGCAGGCAAACCGGCTGCACGACGACGCCCTCGCGGCCTACCTGGCGGCCACCGCCACCGCTACCCGACCCGACGCGCCGGACGTTCCGCTGGGGATCGTCACCCAGGTGTTCGGCGGCATGATCGACAAGGGCCTCGACCTCGCCTATCGCAACGACCCGGCGGGCGACAAGAACATGCTCGCGGAGATGTCACGCGCCTGCATCGACTACCTCGGCTGCTTCCTGCGCTAGAGACGCGAAAGCATCGGCCTGACAACCTGATTGCCTGCGTTCCAAAGGCGCGTCACCCACCGGTTCAAAACCACGGTGATTCGAACCGGCGGGTGGGCGCCTACGCGCTGGATCGGCCCACGGAACATCTGGCCTCACAAGGCATTATGCCGCTGAGTCCTTCGGGCCGACTCGACGGTGGTGGGTTCGACCGCGATCGTTGCGGATCGTTGCGGCGGCCGCGACGCTCTAGCGTTTCGCGGTAAGGGGGTTGCCCAACGATGGACGAGTTTCGAAGCACCGCGCACATGATCGAGGTCGAGCTGCTGTGGCAATCAGTCGGCCGGATCTGGCCGTGGATCGTCCTGGCGATCGGTGCGCTGGTCGTCGTCGCGGGTGCGGTGGTGTTCTCGCCATGACGCCGAGGCCTCGAGCGGACCATCCCTGACCTGGTCCGGATAGGAAGTTCATGCCCAAGCCCGCCGACGACCGGCCGCTCTACTACTCCGCGTTCGTGATGAACACGCCGTCGCACGTCATCCACGGCTTGTGGCGCGACGAGTCGGCGGCAAACCACGAGATCAACTCCCTGAGCCACTGGGTCGAGCTCGCCCGCTACCTGGACGGCGCGGGCTACGACCAGATGTTCTTCGCCGACGTCACCGGCTTGCGCTCACCGTGGAACGGGTCCTACGAGCTGGTCGCCGAGCAGGGCATGCAGATCCCGACCAACGACCCGTCCGTGCTGATCTCGGCGCTGGCCACCGCCACGCAGAATCTGGGATTGGTGTACACCAGCTCGATCGCCCAGGCTCTGCCGTTCGACTTCGCCCGCCGCATCTCCACACTCGACCACTACACCGGCGGCCGGGTCGGCTGGAACATCGTCACCAGCTTCTCCGACAACACCTACCGCAACTTCGGCCACGACAAGCTCGTCGAACACGATCTGCGCTACGAGATCGCCGAAGAGTACGTCGACGTGGCCTACAAGCTGTGGGAGGGATCCTGGGACGAGGATGCCCTGCGCGCCGACAAACAGGCCGGGGTGCACGCGGATCCGTCGAAGATCCACAAGATCAATCACGTAGGCCCGCACTATTCGGTGGAGGGACCGCACTTCGTCACACCCTCGCCGCAACGGACGCCAGTGCTATTCCAGGCGGGTGCATCACCGGTGGGGCAACGTTTCGCGGCTCGCAACGCCGAGGGCGTGTTCATCTCCAGTCCCGACCCCGAGTCGGCCCGCGGACTGATCGACGAAACCCGGGAACTGGCAGCCGGTTACGGACGCGACCCGTACGACGTGAAGTTCTTCCAGGGGCTGTCGCTGGTGGTGGGCCGCACCACCGATGAGGCCAGGGAAAAGGAAGCCCGGATGGAGGAACTGGTCAGCGTCGAAGGCGTCCTCTGCCACATCCTGGGCGACGCGGGGATCGACGCAGGCGCGCTTCCGCTGGATACACCAGTGTCCGAGCTGGGCGAGTTCCGCGGTGTGCAGGGGTGGGCCCGGTGGGCGGGGGAGGCCGCAGGCACCGCCGAGCCGACGATCGCCGACCTTGGGCGAACGTTCGAGCGCAGCAGCCGGATCGTGGGGTCGCCGGAGGAGGTCGCCGACAAGCTCGAGGAGTGGCGCGACGCGGGCATCGACGGCGTGAACGTCTTCCACGCAACGCGACCGGGAACGTTCCGCGACATTGCCGAGTTGCTGTTCCCCGAACTGCGCAAGCGTGGCCTCATCAGCATCGACAAGTCGGGAACGTTGCGGCACAAGCTCTCCGGCGGCGGCGGGGACCGGCTGCCGTCGACGCACCCTGCCGCGAAGTACCGCGGCGCATTCGCCGACAACTCACTTGCCGACAAGATCTCGGAACCGCTGACGTTGCCCGCCCGGGTCTGAACCCAGTCCGGGCGGGTGGATTTCCTCGCAATGATCGCAAACCTCGGTTGCCGCAGTGCGCCGCCATAGGTTTCAGAGGTATTGCGGCCATGTAACCGCGTGCACCGCAAAGTGATTCGACATCGACCGCTCTGGAGAAGGATGCCGCCAATGACCGACCTCGCCGTAGCCGAATCGACCACCATCGTTGATACCGTGCCCGCCACGGGCTCCGAGGCGGGTGCCGAACCGGCTGCGGCGCCGCAGGAGGGAAACCCTGGGCTGGTGGCGCTCCCGCTCGTCATCGCGGGCGGATTCGGGCTGGGCTTCACCAACACCGGTATCGTCGACGTCGCTGCCGCAGCCGTCCCGATTCTGCTGTCGGCCACCGCGGTCGGCCTTCTCATCGCGACGATCTGGGCCGCCGCGCTGGGTCAGAACGTCAATGCGACGGTGTACGGCGTGTTCTTCGGGTTCTACGGCAGCTATGCCGCGCTGTCGCTGGGTCTGACTCACGACTGGTTCGGGATCGCCGCGGCCGACGCCGGTCAGGCCACCGCATTGTGGCTGGGCAGTTGGTTGTTCACCATCGGAGTGCTGACCGTGCTCCTGCTGCGGCTGCCCTGGACGTACCCTGTCCTGCTGTTGGTCGTCGACATCGCGCTGGTGCTGCTCCTGATCGGCAACCTCGCGGACAGTGCGGTCGCCACCAAGGCCGGCGGTTGGTTCGTCTTCGTGTTCGTCGCGATCGTCGTCTACTTCTACGCCGCGTCACTGTGGGAGGAGACCGGCGGGCGGTCCCTGCCGCTGGGCCGTCCCTTGGTCGGGTAGAAGCGTATTCGATTGCGGCGCAGCGATCGAGTTGGCACGTTCCCGTGGGGTCGTTGCGCCCCAAATGCCGTAGGTCTCCGGTGTGCGCACGGCGTGATCGCGGCACTCGGAGATGACCGGGCAGTCACGGCAGATGCGTTTGGCTCGTTCCTCATTCGCGCGACGATTCCGCCGCCTCGTGTCCTCTGGAAAGAAGACCTCCGACGGTAGGTTCACGCACCTGCCGCGTCGCTGCCACATCCAATCCTCGACGATGGGCCGCGGCGGGCGGGCTTCCGCTCGTGTCGGCACGTAGCTGCTGGCCGTGGCCATCGCGCGTCCTCCGATCTCGGGCGGGTAGCACCCATCCGCACCCGCACCGTCATGATCGCGTGACGGCGGGCGTCAGACCACATATCGGATCCGCATGAACTCAGCTCCGGGTCATCGCGGATTCTTCTCGCCGGCCTCGACGGCGATGGTCAGCCTGTTCTCGGAGGGTGCCACCGGGCACGTCGCGAAGTCGGTGAACGAGCACGGCAAGTTCGTCGCCCGGTTGAAGTCGAGCGTCACCGTCCCGTCGGCGTCGGGTACGCCAACCGAAAGTGACCTGGCGCCGGGGTATGTCGTCACGCCGCTGGTGGCGTCGGTGAAGAGCACGTGCAACGCCCCGTCTGGGCGGCCGAAGGCGATCAATTGAGCGGCGGTACCGACCACTTCGAAGTCGATTGTGCCCAGGGCGGTGTGGTGGTGCTCGAGTCCTTCGACGACGGCGCCCGTTGTTACGGTCTTTGGCTCCTCGTACGGTGTGAACGTGCCGGTGACACGCCACCGTTCGCTAGGCGCGTAGGCGGGGATGCCGTTGTATTGCTCCAGGTGCGGCGACTTCGGATCGTGCAGCCGCAACGCGACTGAGCCAGTGCGACGAATGACCTCGATGCGACGATCCCCAGCGGCGACGAACAAACCTGGTGCGCCCTCAGCGGGTTCGAGCCGCTCGGTTCCGTCGATCCCCTCGACGTACACCGCTTCGGCGTCCGCTCGCCAACGACCAGGAAGATCCGCGACTGTCTCGAATTCGTCGGTGAGCCAGTACAAGCCGGTGATGCTCACCCAGCCGAGTGGATCACCGTAGTAGCTTTCGCGTTCACCGTGCCATTGGTTCCACGCCGCCTCGAATGTCGCGACTGCGGTGTCATCGGTAGTGGTCATGATCCTTGATTCCTTTCTAACCCGTGGCGCTGCTGTCGGTCTCACCGCGCCGTCGGCGCGTCAGCGGTTCGCGAAGCCCGAGGTGGCCGCGCAGTGTCGTCGACGTGTACTCAGTCCGGTATACGCCGCGTTCCTGGAGTTCGGGCACCAACCAATCGACGATCTCGTCGAGCCCGCCGGGCACGATGTACGGCGAGACGTTGAAGCCGTCGGTCGCGCCTGCGCGTACCCAACGTGCGAGCTCGTCGGCCACCTGGCCCGGCGTACCGACGAATCCAGAACGCTCCGACGTCTCGATGGCGACCTGGCGCAGCGATAGGTTCTTGGCCTCGGCGAGCGCACGCCACTCTCTTGCGATGGCGATCGGGTCCCTGCCGTCCCTGGCCGCACCGCGGGTCACCGAGATCGGTGCGGGCACCGGATCGTCCTCGGGGAGTGGACCGTCGGGGTCGCGATCGGAGAGGTCACGCCCCCACACCTGACCGACGAGGGACAACGCGGTCTGCCCGGTGTACTGGCCGTCGAGCACCCAGCGTCGCTTCTCCTCCACCTCCGACGCGTGCTCCGCCAGCACGATCTGGGTCCCCGGCAAGATCTTGATGTCGTCGGCAGGCCTGCCTGCGGCGAGCAGCCGCGCGCGGATGTCGTTCGCGAACGCGAGCGCGTCGTCGAAGTGCGTGCCGTGGCGCGAGAAGATGACGTCGGCATTGGCCGCCGCGAAGTCCCGACCGGTCGGCGAATCCCCGGCTTGGAAGATGACCGGATGCTCCTGCGGACTGCGGGGCAAGGTCGCGTCGAGCGAGATGTCGAACTGCGACGTCGAGATGTCGACGTGCCGTGGAGCATGGGCGTCTTGGTCCCACGAATCCCAGATCGCGCGCGCCGCACGAATGAACTGTCCGGCCCGTTCGTAGCGCAGTGCGTGATCGAGGAAGCCGCCGCGCCGGAAGTTCTCCCCGGTCCACGCGTTGTCGGTGGTGACGGCGTTCCACCCGGCCCTGCCTCCGGAGAGAACGTCCAGGCCTGCGAGGCGCCGAGCCAAGTCGCCCGGCTCGTTGTAGGTGGTGTTCTGCGTGGCGACCAGACCGATGTGTTCGGTGATGCCTGCCAGCGCGGCCAATTGTGCGATGGCGTCGGGGCGACCGGCGATGTCGAGGTCCAGGATCTTGCCGTCCTGTTCCCGCAGGCGAAGACCCTCGCCGAGGAAGAACGCGTCGAACAATCCGCGCTCGGCGGTCGTGATCATGCGACGGAAGGTCTCGAAGTCGATCTGCGAACCGCTGGCCGGATCCGACCAGATGGTGGTGTGGTTGACGCCCTGGAAGAAGACGCCGAAGTGCACCTGCGCTTTGGAACTCATCAGACCCTCGCATAACGGTTGGCGGGCCGAGCCAGACAGAGGTTGGTCCTCAGCGACGACCCGGGTACCGGTCGATGTGCCAGGCCGGAGGCGAACAATGCGGGAAGCACGTGCCGCCCGAGCACTGGCAGATCCTCGTCGATCACAGTGGGGAACAGCCGGACGCCATCGGCGTGGCCTGCCAGATCGGTCAGCAGCTCCACGAATCCGGTTGGCGAGCCGGAGTATTCGAGCCGCGGGTGCACAGCGGCCTGCTCGTGCCGGTTCAGCGCGGCGAGACGGTCCGCGGCAGATGCCTGCGGTGTGTCGAGCGTGACGGCGATCTCGATGAACGTCAACCCGCTGCTGCTGGTCGCTGCGTCGCGCTCCGACTCGGTGGCCAGGACGACGTCGACCCGTTCGCGGTCGGCCTCGGTGCCGAACACGACCAGTTGGCCCTGCGGCGGTCTCGGCACGATGGCCGGTCCCTTCACCGTGAACGCCTCACCCTCGAAGTCGACGTAGTGCAGCTTGTCCCGGTCCAGGAATCGCCCGCTCGCGTAGTCGCGGATGACGGCGTCGTCCTCCCACGAATCCCACAGGCTACGGACCACGGTGATGGAATCCCGTTGCTCGCGGTCCAGGTCGACCTCCTCGGTGAGAATCGGCCTGCCCCACGCGCCTGCCGCCGCCGGATCTGCGACGCGAGCGGCGATCCAGCCGCCACGGCCGCGTGACGAGTAGTCCAGGGTGGCCAGCTGCGACGACGTGTGGAACGGCTCGGCGTATGTGGTTTCGACGACGGGAACCAGGCCGATCGTCGACGTCGTGGCAGCGACGAACGACGCCCGGTTGACCGCATCGACGCGTCCCCTGATGCCGGTCTTCGGGGGCACGATCGAATCGTCGAACGTCGCCAACGTGAAACCCGCATTCTCGGCCGCGCGCACCCTCTGGGTCAGCGTGCGCCCGCTCAGCGACTCGCTCGGCGGACGGTGCGCGCGGCGCCACGCCGCCGGATGGCTTCCCTCG
>NZ_JAVRPS010000706.1:0-6599 GCF_032162105.1 Mycobacterium sp.
CTCGGATGCCACCATCTACCACGTCGAAGTCGCCAACATCGCTACGCTCGAATCGAATTCGCCGGTGATGATGAACGACGTGGTGGTCGGCAGCGTGGGCAGGATGGACGTCAAGGACTGGCATGCCAACGTCGAGATCAGGGTGAAACCCGGCGTGGCGGTGCCCGCGAACGCGGTAGCGTCCGTGGGCCAGACCAGCTTGTTGGGCTCGATGCACCTGGCGCTCAACCCGCCCGTTGGTGAGCAACCCAGTGGCACGTTGGCGCCCGGTTCGACGCTGACCCTGAATCGGTCGTCGACCTATCCGTCGACCGAACAGACGCTGTCGTCGCTGTCGACGATCGTCAACGGCGGCGGGCTGGGACAGATCGGCGACGTCATCCACAGCTTCAACCTGGCGCTGTCCGGCCGCGAACCGCAAATCCGCGAACTGCTCACCCGACTCGACGACTTCGTCGGCGTGCTCGACGCCCAGCACGACAACATCATCGCGGCCATCGAGCAACTAAACCGGGTCGCGAGCACGTTTGCGGGACAGCGCGACGTCATCGACCGGGCGCTCAAGCGGATTCCGCCCGCGCTCGACACGCTCATTCAGGAGCGGCCACGGATCACCACCGCACTCGAGCGGCTCGGCGACTTCAGCGACACCGCAACCCAACTCGTCAACGACACCCAAGCGGATCTGGTGCGCAACCTGCAGAACCTCGAGCCTGCGCTCAAGTCGCTCGGCGACGTCGGACCCGATCTGGACCGATCGCTCGCGTACGCCACCACCTTCCCGTACAGCCAGTCGCTCATCGACCGCGCGATCAAGGGCGACTACATGAACCTGTTCGTCACCCTCGATCTCACCTACCCACGGCTCAAGCGCACCCTGTTCGCCGGCACCCGCTGGGGACAAGAGGACGCCAAACTCGTACCGGCGCCCGGCGATCCGTGGTACCTGAACTACTCGTACGACCCACTGAAGCTGGCAGGCACGGGGCCGCCGCCCGCCGCACCGGACGTCCTGGGCCCCCTGGACGAGACACCACCACCGTCCGGGCCACTACCGCTGGTGACCGAGCCGGTGCTTCCGGTGGCGCCGCCGCCGACGCCCTTGGGTGCCCCGGCTCCGGTTGACCTGTCGTCGTCGCAGATCTTCGGCGGACCGTACGGCGCCGCGCCTGCACCCGGAGGTGGTAACTGATGTTGACGCGTTTCGTCCGCAACCAGCTGATCATCTTCGCGATCGCGTCGGTGGTCGGCGTGGCCGTGATGCTGTTCGGGTACATGCAGGTGCCGACCCTGATCGGCCTTGGCCGCATCGACGTGAAACTCGAGCTGTCCGCCACCGGCGGCCTCTACCGCTTCAGCAACGTCACCTACCGGGGCGTCGGGGTCGGGAAGGTCACCGATGTGAAGCTGACCGACACGGGTGCCGAGGCGACGTTGACGCTGGACACCTCGCCGAAGATTCCCAAGGATCTACAGGCAAACGTGCTCAGCGTGTCGGCGGTCGGCGAGCAGTACGTAGACCTGCGGCCCCGCACCGACTCGGGTCCGTTCCTGACGGACGGCTCGGTGATCTCGGTGCAGGACACCACGATTCCGCAGGCGGTCGGACCGATGCTCGATCAGGTCAGCACGCTGGTGGACAGCTTTCCGAAGGAGAAGCTGAGCCGGCTCCTCGACGAGGCGTACACGGCCTTCAACGGCGCGGGTTACGACTTCGGGTCGCTGCTCGACTCGGGCAGCAAGCTGACGGCCGACACCAACTCGGTATCGGATCAGTTCAGATCGCTCATCGACGACAGTGGGCCCCTGCTGGATACGCAGGCGCAGACCACCGACTCGATACGCACCTGGGCGCGCAGCCTGGCCGGCATCACCGAACAGGTGGCGAACAACGACCCGCAGGTGCGCACCATCCTGGAGCGTGGACCCGGGTTCGCCCAGGAGGTGTCGGGGTTGTTGACCGACCTCAAGCCCACCCTGCCGGTGCTGCTGGCGAACCTCACCACCCTCGGCCAGATACTCGTCACCTACAACCCGTCGCTGGAGCAGACCGTATTGCTGTTCCCGGGATACATTGCCGCGCAGCAGGCGTTCGGCTTGCCGCAGAACAACCCCACCGGCCTAGCGTCGGGTGACTTCACGCTGACCCTGGGTGACCCACCGCCGTGCACTGTGGGCTTCCTGCCGCCGTCGCAGTGGCGCAACCCAGCGGACACCACCATGATCGACACGCCGGACGGGCTGTACTGCAAGTTGCCGCAGGATTCGCCGATCTCGGTGCGCGGTGCACGCAACTTTCCGTGCATGGGCCACCCCGGGAAGCGCGCACCGACGGTGGAGATCTGCAACAGCGACAAGCCATACGAGCCATTGGCGACGCGCCAGCACGTGCTGGGCCCGTACCCGTTCGATCCGAACCTGGTGTCACAAGGCATTCCGCCCGACGACCGGGTGGACTTCAGCGACCGGCTCTACGCACCGGTCGAGGGCACACCGCTGCCGCCGGGTGCCGTGCCCGCGGGCACACCGCCGGACGCTCCGCCACTGGCCGCGCCCATGCCGGCATCGTCCGTGCAGGCTCCGCAACTACCGCCGCCCCCTCCTGGTAACTCACTGAACGGGCAACCGATTGAGGCGCTGCCGCCGGCCGAGCCTCCGCCACCAGCCGACGGTGCGGTGCCGGCCGCGCCCAGCGCATTCAGCGGGAACCCGTCACGTGGCACGGTCGCCGTCGCGCATTACGACCCGGCCACCGGCAAGTACATGACGCCCGACGGTCGGCTGGAGCAGCAGACGAATCTGGTTGCGGGAGCGGCGCCGAAGTCATGGCAGGACCTGCTGCCGACGTGACACGGCCGCGCCCGGATCGGGCACGGCCGTTGTGCGCGACGCCTTAGATCTTGGTGAGTTTCAGTGGGAACCGGATGACGAGCGGGCGGTTGACGCCACACGAACCGCTGTCCGTGGTCGTCTCGTCCCAGCCCGTCATCAAGGTGGTGCTGGTGGCCTCGACCATGGAGTTGAGGGGGTTGGTGCCCCAGAAGATGAACTGCTGGTGGCCGGTGGCCGGTGGGCCTTGCGGGCAGGGCGCCCAGTTGGGGATGTCGTGTTTGAGGATCCACCGGTCCGCGTCGAATCTGATTGGCGCAGTCCAGCCTTGGTCGCTGGTCACCTGTCCGGTGCACTCCCACGGCCCGGTGCAACTGGTGGAGACCGTCCAGGTCGCCTGGACGGTCTTCTCGGACATGAAGACGTCGCCGGTCTTTGCCCAGTCACCGTTCGAGACGACGGAGTAGGTGCCATTCATCTCGATGCCGTAGGCGGCGCTGGCCGGTGGGGCGATCCCGATGGCTGCCGCCGTCGTCACAACCGTCGCCACGCCTGCGAGCACCCGCATACCAGTCACCGTTCCTCCAGCCCACGTCATGCTGTGAGACTAGTGTGCTGCGAAGCAGTATTCGCGAAAAATGAGAACTTCGTTATCACATGTGGGAGCATAAGCGCGTGCGTTCACTGATTGCTGCCCTAGCGATCCTGCCCGCCGCTCTGCTGCTGGCCTCGCCCGCCGCAGCGGACGAGGCGGAGTGCAACGATCCCAATTGCACCCCGGGCATCGCTCCGAACATCGTCCTTGGCTCCTACTGCGACAACGCGACCTACTACGCGTTCGGCGTGACGTCGTGGGGGCGGCTGGTGTTCTGCGGCTCCCCGCGCCGGTACGAGCCGCGGTGGTTCCGGTCGCCGGAGATGCACGGCATCAAGAACGAGAAGGGCCTCTGCCCGGCGCTGGAGGGCGAGGTCGCCCAGGCGCCGGACGGACTGTTCCTGACCTGCGTCGCGCGCAACGGCGCGGCCACCTGGGAGCGCGGGGACCTCTAACTGCCCGAGCACGCCCGCGTCATGGCCGCGCCGCGTTCATTGCGCGCACGGTCGTAGATTCCCGCTTGAGTCCAAGGGATCGATGCAACCCTCACCGCAATCTCAACGGCAACGCCAACGCCGTATCGAAGTCCGTGGTCATTCCTTGGGATGAACGGGGCCCACCGGCGTCTACCATTTGGGCGGCGGAACTGACGGACGCAGCGAAGGAAGTGTCGGCATGGCATCGGACCGGAGGATCGGGGGGCCGGACGCCAAGAACCGCAGCGTACTGCTCGACGCCGCCGAGGAACTGATGCTCGAAGACGGATACGCCGCGGTGACGTCGCGGCGGGTCGCCGACCGGGCCGGCCTGAAGCCGCAGCTGGTGCACTACTACTTCCGCACGATGGACGAGATGTTCATCGAGGTGTTTCGCCGCCGGGCCACGCAGGGGCTCGACGCCCAGGCCAAGGCGCTCGACTCGCCGCAGCCGCTGTGGGCGCTGTGGGACTTCGGCACCGACCCGGCGGCCACCCGGCTGACGATGGAGTTCATGGGTTTGGCCAACCATCGCAAGGCGCTGCGCGCCGAAATCGCGCTGTACGCAGAACGGTTCCGCGCGCAGCAGGTCGAAGCGATCACCGCAGCGCTGCGGCGGTACGGATACGAGGTGTCGGACGTCCCGCCGGTGGTGTGGGGGGTGTTCGCGACGAGCGTGTCCCAGGTGCTGGTGATGGAGCAGGCGCTGGGCATGTCGGCCGGGCATGCCGAGATGCTGACCTTCTGCGAGGGGTGGCTGCGGCGCTTGGAAGGCGAACGCGCACCGGTCGCGACCACGGCGTCCGCCTGAATCGCTCTACCAGTTCCGCAGCGAGCAGAGCGCTCCCTTCGGGCCCTGATTGGCCACCGCCACCTCGCCGTCGACGGCAATGACGCAGTGGAAGTTCGGTGTCTGCGGGGACTGCATGCTGGTGGCCGTCACCATCGCCCACTGATCCGGATTGGCCAGCATGACATCCAAGGTCCACATGCTGTCCGGCCCGAGGTTGGCCTCCACGTTGGGGCTGAAGACATACGGATTGTGGCTGTACTCGGCGAACGACGGCGGGTCGACGTCGCGGTAGTAGATCTCGGCGTTGGAGAAGGGACGCTCGGTGAAGACGGTGTACTTCACGTGATGGAGTACCGGCTCGTCGGCCGTGGACCGCGGCGCGCCCACCACGAGGCAGCCGAGCACGATCGCTGCGACCGGCAGGATTGTCGCCAGCGAACCAGGCCACCTCGGAAATTTCATTTTCAAATGTTAGAACGATATTTGCGATCTGTGGGCGTGAACGGGCAAGGACGTCGCCTGCGTTGCCGACTAGAACCTGGTCAAGGCGAACGTCCACGTGTTGACCCCTGGCGGGCCGTTGGAGCAGCCCACGTCGTAGGCCGACTCGATGGTTCCCGCCAGGCTGGCCGCGTCCCATGACCACGTTTCGCGGGCGGGCAGTGCCTGGCCGAAGCACCGCAGGCCATCGGGCACGTCGGTCACCATCGTGTAGCGGCCGTTGGCCAGTATTGCCTCGCCGTTGTAGTACGCGCCGAATCTTGGGCTGGGCCGCGCCCTCACCTGAAAACAACCCGGTCTGGTGTCCGTGCACGTGGTGACGAACCATATCCACGACGCATCGGTGTACCGGTTGGTCAGCACCTGGTAGTTGCCGAGCGTCATGTCCGCTTCGGCGACCGGTGCCATTGCCACCGCAGCCGCCGCGAGCGCCGTGCCCAAGGCCAAGAGTTTCATCTGCTCGCTCTCCGTTCGCCGCCATCAAATCATTTCGGCACTCGGCAGGTGCAAGAATGATTATACGAATCCGGAAACAGCATTCTCCAATTTCGTCCAGTAGGATTACTGGCCGGCTTCAACCGGTATGCCGGGTACCGGCGTCCCGGTGGTCACCGGTCGCGACGCCGCCGTCGATCTGATTCGGTCGTCGTTGACCAACGCCAACTCAGCGCATCACGTCCACACGCCGCTGATCGAGCTGAACGCCGACGGGGCCGACGTCGTCTGGGCCGCGCAGGACCGGCTGATGTGGGAGGGCGGACCGGCGTTGATCGGCAACGGGCACTACCGTTAACGTTGGGTGCGCCGCGGTGACGACTGCGCCTGAGCCCGCCTGATCGTCGAGTTTCAGAACGCCCTGTGACCGCGTTCGTCGTGCTTCGCTCGCAGGCCGACGTGCTCGGGGCCGAGGATCTGATCGACTGGAGTCGTCGGCGAATGGCCTGTTTCAAGGTCCCGCGGTATGTACAGTTCCTCGACGAGCTGCCCACGAACGCCACGGGCAAGGTCGTGACGGACCGGGTGCGCTGAGCGTTTGCACAGCCCGGAAACAGCATTTCCGCAGGACATGCGGCCATATGGGCCGGTTTGCGGATGGGGTATCGTCGATACGATACCGAAAATTGAAAATGCCATTCTCATTGTGCGCAATGCTTCACGGATAGACAGGAGGTCGCATGCCGCCCCGCAAGCGAACCTCGTCGGTGCTCAACGGCGACGCCAAGGACCATCCGATCGACGACGATTCGAACCCCGTCGACGAGGTAACCACCCGCGACGACGCTCTCGCGCTGGCCGATGAGGCCGAGGCCGAGGCCGCCGAAGCGGAAGCCGTCGCCGCCGCCGCACGCGCCAGGGCGCGGGCCATCCGGCTGCGGAGACAGGCAGCGACTGCCGCGGAGGCGGC
>NZ_JAVRPS010000707.1:0-6586 GCF_032162105.1 Mycobacterium sp.
CGCCGTCGCGCCGGCACCGGCCACGATCAGCACCGTCACGACCGGACCGACCTGGGTGACCGCGCCGAAAGCCGCACCGGCACCGGACAGGTCAGCCGCCCCGAGCTCGCGCAACAGGATGTTCAGCGTGAAGGACACCAACACCGTGAACGGGATCGCCACCAGCAACGTCGGCGCCAACGACACCTTCGCCACGAACCAGCACTGCTCCAAGAACTCCCGCCACTGAAACGGCCGCACGAAGATGAACCTGACGGCGTCCGCGCCCATCTTGAACAGTCCGCCGACGGCCGCCATCGACCCGGCCAAACCGTTGGGCAGCGCGATCCCCGTGGACCAGCGCTCCGGCCCCTTAACCGCCATTGGCCCTGGGTCCTTCCAGAATTGTCACCGCGGATACCGCCTTGAGCGCTGATCGACCAGCGCCTGGTGGAACTGCTCGAGGCAGTGGATCCTCAGGTCGGCGTCGGTGGCGGGGTTGATGGAGGGGAACGTCCGCTGCGTCTCGACGAGGATTCCGTCGATCAGCATGCGCCGACCGGCGGGCGCCTGAGACGGGGCGGAACCCGTCTCCGCATGCCCGCCACTCGAGACCGTCGACGTCTCCGACATCCACACTCCTTCACTGTGATGGAAATTTCATTCTCATCACCGGCGAATCATACATTCGCTTGATGAGAACACAAGAATGCGTAGACGACCTAGTCATGCGGGTTGCGCGTGTCGCGGTGGGTCCCGTTCGCGGTGACTAGGTCGGGCTCCTATCTTGGCAATATGGTGCACTACGAGAGCATGATTCTCATATTTGAGAGCAGTATTCTTAGCATTCGTCGGGTCCGTCGCACGGAGGCCCGTAGGTGAAGAACGCCGTCGTCACCGAGCCCGGTCGCGATCCTGGTCAACGGCGTCTTCCTCTGCATCCAGGCGGTGCTGCCCGTTGTTGTTGCACAGTAGAGGGATGGCAGGGAGGACATGATGACGACGAGTGCATGGGCTTGATCCACGAGGACGTCAGCCAGTTGCGCGGCGAGGCCGACGAACGGCAGGTCGCCGGTGTCCGAGTCGCGGCGGTCAGCAGCGGCTGGCTGACGCCAAGCGGTGCGATCCTGCCGCGGGCCGAGTCATGAGCACCGACCCGCGACCCCGGGTGGTGATGGTCGGCGCCGTGCCCATGTCCGGACTGGTCGCCGAGGTGCTCGATCCCCGCGCGGTGATCGTCGCGATCCACGGCGGCGGGACCTCCGCGGCGTACTTCGACTGCCCCGGCCATCCGCGACTGTCGTTGCTGCGCAAGGCCGCATCGCTCGGTTATACGGCGATCGCCCTGGACCGACCCGGTTACGGCGCGTCAGCCCTGTATCAGGACGAGATGACGACGCCCGAGCGGCGCGTCGCGTTGTTCGTCGGCGCGGTCGACAAACTCGCCCCGCCGGGCGGACGCGGGGCGGGATTATTCCTGTTCGCGCACTCGGCAGGCTGCGAACTGGCCCTACGCATGGCAGTCGACGACCGCGGCACCACCGTGCTCGGTGTCGAGTTGGCGGGCACCGGGCTGAACTACCACCCCAACGCGAAAGCCGTTCTGAGCCAGGCAACCACGACGCACCGCCCCGTCGGTCTGCGCGACCTGCTGTGGCAACCCACCGACCTCTATCCCCCCGAGGTGTTGACCGGAGCACTGTCGGCGTCCGGCGTCGCATATGAGGCCGAGGCGACCGCGAGCTGGCCGCGGCCGGACTTTCCGGCGACCGCGGCCAGGGTGCGAGTGCCGGTCGAGTTCAGCGTCGCCGAACACGAAAGCGTGTGGGAGTCCTCGCCCGCCGCCGTCACGGACATCGCGGCGTTGTTCACCGCGTCTCCCCGCGTGGTGATCAACGAAGTGGCCGACAGCGGACACAATCTCAGCGTCGGCCTAGCGGCGGGCGCCTACCACGAGCACGTGTTGTCGTTCATCGAGGAATGTGTGATCGCCCGCGAGGGCACGGATGTCGAAGTGGAGGCGGGTTGATGCGCGTCGGGTTCATCGGACCGGGCAGTCAGGGCGGATCGTCGAGGGAGGTTTCGAGCCCGACGCTGTGGGCGCGCCGGCCCGCATCGGTCGAGCCGTATGCCGACACCGCGGCGAAGGTGGCCGCGACACCGGCCGAACTGGGTGCGGCCAGCGATCTGGTCTGCCTGTTGCGTCGTCGGCGACGACGACGACAAGCAGGTCCTCGACGGCGATACCGAAGTGCTGGCCGGACCGGCGGCGGGCGGCATCGTCGAAATCCACAGCACCGTGCATCCCGACACCTGTCGCGAGATCGCCAAGTCGGCTGCGGACAAAGGTATTTCGGTGATCGATGCGCCGGTGAGCGGTGGCGCCCCCGCGGTTTCGGGAGGGCACCCTGCTGGTGATGGGCGCTCCGCGAAGAACAGAGCGGCGTGATGCGCGTCGGGTCATCGGTGCCGGGCGGATGGGTGCACCGATGGTGCGCCGTCTGGTCGACGCAGGCCACCACGTGCGGGCACTCGGGCGGACCGACGAAAGGCGGCTGGCGGTAACCGAACTGGGTGCTGAGGCCGTTGACGAGATTGCCGGGGCTGCCAGTGACGCCGACGTCGTCGTGGTCTGTGTCTTCACCGACGAACAGGTCAGGCAGACCTGCGTTGACGACGGGCTGCTCGCTGCGATGCGGCCGGGTTCGGTGGTGGTCCTGCACACCACTGGAAGCCCGAACACCGACCGGGGCGGGCCAACTGGTGAAGCTGGTGAACAACACGCTGTTCGCGGCGCAGATCGGGCTTCACCTCGATGGTCGGCGAGTTCATCGGCAAGGACGTGGCCGTCGTCCGCGAAGCGGTCGCGGAACTCGGCACCGACCTGGGTGTTCCTGGACGCCGTCGTGAACGCAGCCATTCCGCACACCGCCAAGTAAGCAAACGGTTACAACGGTGGGCGATTCACCGGTTTTCACCCCGCGAGGGTGCATACTATGGACGTTACGGCAACTCAGCCATTCGTAATGTTGCCGGCCCTGGCCTCAGCGCCGAGGAGAATGCAGTGACCAAGTCCAAACTGGTGTTCAGCCCCGTTTCGCAGGAGTACTTCGACAATCCGTATGAGGTGTACGCACGCATGCGCGTGGAAGCGCCCCTGTACTACGACGAGGAAGAGGACTTCTACGCCCTGACCCGTCACGAAGACGTGGCGGCGGCGTTCAAGGACTACGAGTCCTTCTCGTCGGCCCGCGGCTGCGACCTGGCCATGGTGCGCACGGGCGAGGTACCGCAGATGTCGATCATCTTCATGGACCCGCCCGACCACCGCCACATGCGCAGCCTGCTCAACAAGGCGTTCACTCCGCGAGCGATCCAGTCGCAGAAGGAGACCGTCATCGAGCTGATCCAGCACTACCTGGGCAAGGCGGATCCGGACAACTTCGACGTCGTCCGGGACTTCTCCGGCCCGTTCCCGGTCGAGGTCATCACCCGGATGGCGGGCGTGCCCGAGGACTTCCGCCAGCAGCTCCGGCACTGGATCGACACCAGCTTGCAACGCGAGCCGGGACAACTCGGTTTCAGCGAGAAGAACATGCAGGCCAACATCGACTCAGGCATGTACTACTACGGCCTGGTGCAGGAGCGGCGGGAGAACCCGCAGGACGACATGATCAGCCGGCTCACCGCCGCGCAGATCCCGTGCGAGAACGGCGAGATGCGCAACCTCGACGACATCGAGATCGCCGGTTTCACCACACTTCTGGGCGGCGCGGGGGCCGAGACCGTCACCAAGCTGGTGGGTAGCGCCATCGTGGTCTTCGCTGAGCACCCCGACCAGTGGCAGAAGCTGCTCGACGACCGCAGCAAGATCCCCGCCGCGGTGGAGGAACTGCTGCGCTATGTCGGCCCGGTGCAGTACAACGTCCGCTACACGTTGAATGAGGTGACGGTTCCCAGCGGAACCATCCCCGCAGGCAAGGCGGTGTTCCTGATGGGCGCCTCGGCCAACCGCGATCCCGACGCCTTCACCGACGGCGAGACGTTCGACATCGACCGGGACCGCTCGCAGGCACAGAATCTCGGGCTCGGCTATGGGATCCACAGCTGTCTCGGTGCTGCGCTGGCCCGGATGGAGAGCGCCGCCGCGCTGGAGCACCTACTGGACTTCATGCCGCGCTACGAGGTCGACTTCGACGGCCTGGAGAAGGTGCACATGCAGAACGTCGCGGGATTTCACAACGTGCCTGTGAAGGTGTTGCGGTGACGCGCAAGATCGACGTCGACTTCGGCCTCTGCGAGAGCAACGGGGTGTGCATGGGCATCATCCCTGAGGTGTTCGACCTCGACGATCAGGACTACCTGCACGTGCTCGTCGACGAGGTGACGCCCGAGAACGAGGCGCAGGTGCGCGAGGCCGTGCGGCAGTGTCCGCGGCAGGCCATCGCGATCCGCGACTGACTCTGCGGCTGCTCGGTCGTGGTTTGTATCGGTTCACAGCGGCGGCGAGGCGGCCATGACTCGATAGCCCTCTTGAACACTGGGGTACCGCGGCATCCACCCCGTGACGTCGCGGAGCAGGGCGTTGCGGACCCGCAGCGTCCGAGTGATCGAGGTCAGTCGATCGCCGAGCAACAGACCGAGTCTCCCCGTCGGGGTGACCCACTGCGCCACCCCGACGGCGTCCGAACATGCCTGCGCGTATTCACGTTTGGTGACGGTCGCGCGATCGGCAAGATGCTCATCGACCTGAGCTGACTACCGCCTAGACCAATCCCCGCAACCGCTCGATGAGTTTGACGCGGTCGGCACGCGTCTCCGCGATCGGCACCACATTCAGCGTGGTCACCCCGGCCTCCCGGAACGCCTCCACCCGCTCCTTGACGAATCCTGCAGTGCCGATGAGGGATACGTCGCGCACCAGATCGTCGGGTACGGCCTTGGTGGCGCCGTCCTTGTCGCCGGCCAGATACAGCTGCTGAATGCGGTCGGCCTCGGCGCCGTAACCGTAGCTGGTGGCCAGCGCGTGGTAGAAGTTCCTGCCCTTGGCGCCCATGCCGCCGATGTACAGGGCGATGTGCGGTTTGACGAATTCACGCAGCGGCTCGACGTTTTCGCCGATGGCCAGAGCCGGGCCTGCGTAGACGTCGAGCTCCCCCAGTGCCGGGTCGCGGTTGGCCTTGCCGGTGGCGAGTGCCTGGCCCCACACCTCGTTGGCCCTTTCAGGCAGGAAGAAGATGGGCTGCCAGCCTTCCGCGATCTCGGCTGCCAGCTCGACGTTCTTGCGGCCAAGCGCGGCCAGCAGGATCGGGATGCGTTCCCGGACGGGCTCATTGATGAGCTTCAGCGCCTTGCCCAACCCAGTGCCACGGCCGGCGGGAAGCGGGATGGTGTAGTGCTCGCCGTCGAACTGCAGACGCTCGCGCCGCCACACCCGCCGGCAGATGTCCACCACCTCGCGGGTGCGGGCGACCGGCGCGTCATAGGCCACGCCGTGGAAGCCCTCGATGACCTGTGGCCCGGAGGCCCCCAGCCCCAGGGTGAAGCGGCCGTCGGAGACGTAATCGAGCCCTGCGGCCGTCATCGCAGTCAACGTGGGAGTCCGGGTGTAGAGCTGCATGATGCCCGACGCCAGGTGCACCCGCTGGGTGCTTGCCGCCAGGTAGCCCAGGGCACTCACCGCATCGAACGAATACGCCTCGGGCACGAAGACGATGTCCAGGCCGGCACGCTCGAGGTCGGCGACCTCAGCGGCCACCTCCTTGAACCCGCCCGCATAGTTGATGCCCAGTCCGATCCGCATGGTCATCTGGCCTCGACTGCTTCCCGTTGAATCCGCTCGAACTGTGCGCCCATCGCCTCGGCTAGCGCCTGCGCGCCGGAGAGCGGCCGGACCATCACCATGAAGTCGTCGATCAGGCCTTCGTCGTTGGTGTGCAGAAAGTCGCAGCCGGTGATCCGTTTGCCCGCCACCGTCGTCTCGAAGATCAGCGCGTGGTCGCGGCCGTTGTCGTCGGCGATCTCGCGGACGTAGCGGAAGTCCTCGAACACCCGCATGACACCGCGCAGGATGGCCTCGGTCAGCGGCTTGCCCGGGTAGGGAGTGAACGCGACCGGGCTGGTGAAGACGACGTCATCGGCCAGCAGTGCGGCGATCGCCGCCTCGTCACGGGCCTCGACTGCTCGACGGAACGGATGCATTCGACACTCCATAGTCAATTCATTGATTAGGTGTGATTGACACTAAATACCCGTCGCCATTCTGTCCAGGTGTTGATAATCACTTTGTTGACTATTCGCATCGAGGTAGCCTCCGTGCGTGGCGTTACGAGACGCGGTACTAGCTGCCCTGCTTGAAGGCGAATCGTCCGGATACGACCTGGCAAAGAGCTTCGACGCGTCCGTCGCGAACTTCTGGACGGCCACCCCGCAGCAGCTCTACCGCGAACTCGACCGGCTGGCCACCGACGGGTTCATTGCAGCGCGGGTGGTGCACCAGGAGCGCCGCCCGACCAAGCGGATGTACTCCCTGACCGAGGCCGGACGTGACGCAATACGGGAGTTCACCGCCAAACCGCCGAAGCCCTCCACGATTCGCGACGACTTG
>NZ_JAVRPS010000708.1:0-12485 GCF_032162105.1 Mycobacterium sp.
ATGCGGCGGGCGGCGCGGGCGAGCCACCCGAAATACGTGTTAGCGCGGGTGGCGAACACGACTGCGGTTGCCGTGCCCGCCACGACCGCGGTCCCCGAGAAACACAAACTCGGTGTGTCCACGACCGACTCGGGCACGAGGGGGCGCTGTCCCTTCTTGGGCGAGACTGACGTCTTCGACGCTGGCAGCGATTCGCCGCTTAACACCGACTGATCTACCACCAGGTCGCTCGACGAGACGATCCGCAAATCCGCCGGCACGACATCGCCCGCGTGCAGCACCACCACGTCGCCGGGAACCACATCCTGCAGCGACACTTCCCGATCCAGCGGCTCTTGGTCGACGCCGGCGCGGCGTCGCACCGTTACCGTCGAGGACACCAATTCCCGCAACGCACGCGTGGCCCGGAGCGACCGGGTCTGCTGCCAGATACGCAGCACCACGGCCAGCGCAACCATCACGCCAACCGTGACCGCGCCGCGGGCATCACCGACCACGACGAACACCACACCCAAACCGGTCAGCAGCGCCACGAACGGGCTCCGCAACGCGGCGACGATGCGCACACCAAGCCCGTCATCCGCGGCGTGGAAGGGAGCATTGTCGCCGAATCGACGCAGCCGATCCGCTGCCTCCGGCTCGGTCAAGCCGCGCGGGGAACTGGCCACCCGCTGAAAAAGCGTGAACACCGGCACGTCGGCCAGCTCCCTCAGCCGAGCATCATCGGCGAGAACCAGGCGCTCGCGCGAATTGAGCCCAGCAGCGGTTCCAGTCATGTCCGGTCCCTATCCCAATGGAGGCGTCAGCCGTATCGAACAATTGCGACGAACTCCACGCGGACCGTTGCGGCTAGCCCGACACTCCCCGAAATCGACTGAGCCGAACATCCGCGTGGAGGCAGGTACTACATCCCTCGGCCATCCGGCCCACCTCCAGCCCAAAAATACGCCGCGGCGTTCCACCGCGACTGACCCCAAACCCAGTAGACCCGAAACAACGCCTACAGTCAAACACTTGCACAAGCGTTGATGATAGGTCAGCCTGGCAGGTGTCACCGAGAGGAAGACCCGTGCCCGATACCGCCGCCGGCCCAGTGACCGCCCAACCGTTGCCGCCGTGGCTACTGCAAGACACCGCGTCCACGTTCGCCTTGCTGTCGGCGACGGTTCGCCTGCACATCCTCTGGCTGCTGGCCAGCGGCGACCGCGACGTGGGCACCCTGGCCGAGGAGACGGGTCAAAGCGTCGCAACGGTAAGCCAACACCTGAGCAAACTCAAGCTTTCCGGCCTGGTCCGCGCCCGGGGCGAGGGCAAGCGTCACGTGTATGTGGTGGCGGACACCCATGTCGTGGAGGTCGTCCGATTCGCCATCGGGCAACGACTCGACGCCACCATCCGGCGGGCGAGCACGTCATGCCTAACGAACGGATCGTGCTTGTGACCGTTGATGAGCCGCCTCGGGCAATTTCACTACCCGCGTCGAAAAGACAAGCGGGGAAACGACTTTCTGACATGAACCTGCCGTTGCTGGGCCCGATGACGCTCTCGGGCTTCGAACACAAGTGGTATTTCCTGTTCCTGCTCGTGTTCCTCGGGGTGATCGGGCTCTACATCGTCGTGCAGTTGGCTCGTCGAAAGCGGGTGTTGCGGTTTGCCAACATGGAGCTGTTGGAAAGCGTGGCGCCCAAACGGCCGACCCGCTGGCTGCACCTGCCGGCGATCCTGCTGGTGGCCACCCTGCTGCTGCTCGCCGTCGCGATGGCCGGGCCGACCCACGACGTGCGGATACCGCGTAACCGCGCGGTGGTGATGCTCGTGATCGACGTGTCGCAGTCCATGCGGGCCACCGACATCTCGCCCAACCGGATGGTCGCAGCGCAGGAGGCGGCCAAGCAGTTCACCGACGAGCTGACACCGGGCATCAATCTGGGGTTGGTCGCCTACGGCGGCACAGCGACCGTGTTGGTGCCCCCGGGCACCAACCGCGCCGCCACCAAGAACGCGATCGACAAGCTCCAATTTGCCGACCGCACCGCCACCGGGGAGGGGATCTTCACCGCGCTGCAGGCCATCGCCACGGTCGGGGCGGTGATTGGTGGCGGTGACACCCCGGCGCCGGCACGGATGGTGCTGTTTTCCGACGGCAAGGAGACGGTGCCGTCGAACCCCGACAGCCCCAAGGGCGCCTACACCGCCGCCCGCACCGCCAAGGATCAAGGCGTGCCGATCTCCACCATCGCGTTCGGCACGCCCTACGGCTACGTCGAAATCAACAACTCACGACAGCCGGTACCCGTCGACAACGAGACGATGAAGAAAGTGGCGCAATTGTCCGGCGGCACCGCGTATGACGCCTCCACCATCGCCGAGCTAAAGAACATCTACGCCACCCTGCAGCAGCAAATCGGGTACGAGACCATCAAGGGCGACGCCAGTGCCGGATGGCTGCGGCTGGGCACGCTGGCGCTGGCCCTAGCAGTGCTCGCTGGCCTGACAGTCAACCGCCGCCTACCAAGTTGAGCGGCCAGCACAGCCACACAGCGATCCAGACCTCTTGCGCCCCAACCGTTTGCGCGTGAAACGCCCACCTCGATTTCGGGGGTGGTCGCCACAAACCAGGCAAGTCACGGTCAACCGACACACCTGCCGATCAACCCGCTGAGACCAGGATCAACGCAACGCTGGAGTGGCCGAATCCGCGAGGGCAGCCCAGCCGCGTGCGCCGATACTGTCGCCTGGCATGTGTCGCTCACGTCGCTTCCAAAACGCCGGGCGCCAGTACACCCGATACACCGCCGAACGGTCAAACGCTTGCACAAGTATCTGCGATGGGTCAGCCTGGCAGATGTCACCGAGAGGAAGTCCCGTGCCAAAGACCCAGCCGGCCGTATCAGCCGAGCCGTTGCCGCCGCGGCTACTGCAAGACACCGCCTCCATGTTCGCCCTGCTCTCGGCGACGGTTCGCCTGCATATCCTCTGGCTGCTCGCCAGCGGCGACCGCGACGTGGGCACGCTGGCCGACGAGACGGGTCAAAGCGTCGCGACGGTGAGTCATCACCTGAGCAAGCTCAAGCTGGCCGGCCTGGTACGCGCCCGCCGGGTGGGCAAGCGCCAGGTCTATGTCGTGGCGGACGCCCATGTCGTGGAGGTCGTCCGCCTCGCCATCGGGAGACGACTCGACCAGCCGCAATCCGGCGGTCGAGCGCGTCATGGCTAACCACCGATCGTGCAGGGCGTTCACCACACCCGTCAAAAAGACAAGCGGGGGAATGACTTTCTGATATGACCTTGCCGTTGCTGGGCCCGATGACGCTCTCGGGCTTGAAACACAAATGGCACCTGCTGTTCCTGCTCGTCATCCTCGGGTTTGTCGGGCTCTACATCGGTGCCCAGCTGGCTCGTCGAAAGCGGATGCTGCGGTTTGCCAACACCGAGCTGCTGGAAAGCGTTGCGCCGGCCGTCATCTGTCCGCCGCCGGCGGCGGTTGGTCCTCGCGACTCGGATCATCAGGGAGGGACGCAGAAGGCGAGCCGGTGGGTCGATCATTCCGCTGACCCTCAAGAATTGTTCGGCGACGACCGGGTCTGTTTCGGCGGCAGTCAGAACCCGGTCGATATAGGCGTTGGTGATTCGCATCGAAAGTGGCCGGGGTCCCACCACTTCCGGCAGAGTCAGATCCGAGCCGGCGGCCATCTGCCAGGCCACGCGAATCTTCTTGGCCGTGGCGCGAAAGAACCGCCGTGGCAGGTCTCGGTCTCCGCGGCGCAGGCAGTCGCGCAGCACGATCGCCTCGGTTGAGGCCACCGTCATGCCTTGCCCGTAGATCGGATTGAAGCTGCAGATGGCGTCGCCGAAGACGATCAGCCCATCGGGAATCCGGCGCATCTTGTCGTAGCGGCGCCACCGGTTGGACGGGACGCGGTAGCGTGCCGGCTCCTCCAGTAGTTCAGCATCACGCAACGCTGCGAGCACCGACGCCGAGGCCAACTGCTCGCCGAACTTCAGCATTGCGGCCCACTCGGTGGGCGGCTGCTGTCCGAGCATCCCGCCGAGAGTGACCATCCACGTATCGTTCTCGTAGCCCACGAACGAGAAAGTCGTTGGCCGACTGGGCCCGGGGAAGACACCGAACAGGCCCACGTCGAGGGTGCCCGGTGGGATACGCAGCAGTTGACTGGCATACGCCAGCTGCACAACCACTTCATCCTCGCGCGGGCGGCCGTAACCAAGCTCGTCGAGAAAGGTGGGGGTTCGTGAGCCGCGGCCCGTCGCATCCACCACGAGGTCCGCCGTCACCGTCGTCTCGCCGCCGCCGTGGCGGTTCACCACCCTGGCACCGGTGACCCGGTCGTTGTTTGCGGTCAGCCCGGCGACGTCGTGGCCGTCGAGGAGCTTTACGTTCGGAATCGCCTGCAATCGTCGCCGCAACTGGCTTTCGAGAAACGGCCGGCTCGGGTAGTACTGGTGAGCGTCACGATTGCTCAGGGTGCCGGAGCGGCAAAACCGGTGACCGCCCACCGATACGTCAACCCTGGCTAGGTCGCCGTCGTCCCAGACGGGAACACCGTCGGCGACGAGCCCCTCGAGAAAACCGGGGAACAACTCGCTCAGGACTTGTGAACACCGCGGCAGTACGACATGTCCATGTTGGCCTTGCGGCACACCCCGCCGATTCGCGGAATCATCGGTGAGCACATCGCGTTCGACCACGGTGACCGCTTCGTAGAAGTCGGCCAGCACCCTGGCTGCCAGCAGCCCGCCCATACTTGCGCCAAGCACAACCGCGTGCTCGCCGATCTTCACCATGGCGGCGCCCCCTCGGCATGTGCACCTGAGGCCAAGCCGACCTCAAGCATGGGCACGGCCGCTCACCCGGGCGCGGATGGGCGCTGCCGCGATCATGGTGAACGGCACGACCACGGGGAAATCGGTGTCTATGGAGCGAATTTCGGTGCTGCGGACGATGGTGGCCAGCGCGAGGGTAGCTTCGAGCATGGCGAAGTGATCGCCGATGCACGAGCGTGGCCCGGCGCCGAAGGGCAGGTATTGCCAACGGTCGCGATCTTTGGACTTCTGCGGGGCGAACCGCTCGGGGTCGAAGTCCAGCGGGCGATCCCACAGCGCGGGATCGCGGTGCAGGGCATAGATGCCAACAACCAGCATGGTGCCTGCCTCGACGTGATGGCCGTCGACCGCGATGTCCCGCATCGCCATCCGAGCCGTCGCCGCAGCGGGCGGACACAACCGTAGTGCCTCGTGCAGCACCTGGATCGTGTATCCCAGTCGGGACACATCGTCGGGTGTCAGCTCGCGATCGCCGATCTGAGCGACCTCGGCACGGACCTTGTCCTGCATGTCGAGGTGGCCGCCGAGCGCCCAAAGCGCGTAGGTCAGTGTGGTGGACGTGGTGTCGTGACCCGCGAGCATGAACAGCACGAGCTCGTCGCAGACTTCGTCGTTGGATAGTGTCTGCCCGGTCTTCGGGTCGGTCGCGGCGATGAGCGCCCGGACTAGAGGTGCCTCTCGGTCGGGATCGGTTCGGCAGGCCTGCAGTATCTCGTTGGCGAACGCGTGCAGAGCGGCGCTGGCGGCGCGAGCTCGGCGGCGGGGCGAGGTGGGCAGCCATCGTGGGGCGCGCAGGGGCCGCAATCCCCGATCCGTGGCGTATTTCGTCGCGACACGCAACGGTTCGGCGATGGCGCCGGTGTGTTCGTCGAGGTCGAGTCCGAGCACCGAGCGGCCCAGCGCCCGCAGAGTAAGTTTGCGGCACTCGACATCCAGGTCAACTTCTGATCCGTTACGCCAAGTGGCGGCGGTCATCTCGGCGGCTTGAGCCATGTGTCCACCGAATTCACGTACGTGCTGCTTGGTGAAGACGGGTTGTAGCGCCCGTCGGCGTGGCAGCCACGGTTCGTGCCTGAGGTCGAACAAATTGGCCCCGAGCACATAGCGGAATTCGTCGTGGGACCTCGTCTTGTCAATCTCTGCGCCGGTGCGGCCGAGGATGTCCCGCGCTCCTTGCGGCGAAGTGGCGACGACGACGGCTGGGCTGAGCCACCTCGGGGCCAGTTTGAGCCGGGTCACCGGGCCACCCGCGTCGCGCAGCGCTTCAAGCCCGGTATGGGCCGCCCGCAGGGCGCTGACCTGCCGGCGATAGGGCAGCGGATTCTTCGGGGCCAGTGGTAATGCAGCAGCCTCGACTTTCTCGACCGTCTCGACCAAGACAATTCCTCCCCCGATGAAAGCCAACAATCCGGGCTGTGTCCGTGTTGCACACGCGAGTAGCGATGCCTCACCGCGCCTCATCGCGCCGACCCCCCGGTCGACGCGATGTTGACTGGTTGTTAATTAACCACTCATGGTCTGCTGATGCCTCATCCGAACGGTTGAGATCGGTCTACAGTGTCTAAACATTCCGCCGGTGAAGCCGTGCTGGCGGTGCCAAGCGGTGAACGTGGGGGAGCGCCGTGGTTACGATCGATGAGTTTTCTCGCCTAGTTGGCGAGATATACGCGTCGGCGACCAATCCAGAGAACTGGGCGGTTGCTCTGGCCGACATCAGTCGCATTCTCGATGCAACCGGCTGCGGGCTTCTGACCGGCGAAGGGCCAAGCCGCTCCCCGATGACGACCACCGTCCCCCCGGAAGCCAGCCAACCCTACGGCGAGTACTACCGCACGATCGATTACGTTCTCGATGCCGTCGAGAAGAGTCCTGCCGGTCTGATACGAGGCGGGCAGGCACTGGTTGCGCTCAAGACCCATTCAGAGTTCGAGGCCGACTTTATGCGCCCGTTCGAAGTGACCGACGGATTGTTCATGCGACTGACCGTCGGCACCACGCCCACGAGCTTTCTCGTTGCGGCGCCGAAAGGGCCCGAACCATTCGATACCGCCGAGCGCGTGAAGGTGATGGGTGCGCTGGTTCCACACATGCAACAAGCGCTACGCACTCAGGAGCATCTAGCGCAGTTGGGCAACGGCGTGGGGGACATCACCGGCGTGATCGACGCGATCCGACACGGCATCGTCATCGTCGATTCGGGATGTGTTGTCGTGCACCTAAACTCCGCGGCCGAGCGAATACTGACCTCGGGCGACGGGCTGTGCACCCGCTCTGGGAGGGTGGAGGCGACGCGCACGTCCACCAACACGGAGTTACAGGTCAGTATCGCGTGCGCTTGTGTCGACCCGCAAAACGGTTGTGGCAGTGGCGATTCGTTCGCGTGTAGCCGCCCGTCGGGAAAGCGCCCCTACGCTATTCATGTGCTGCCGCTCGAACCAGCCGGGAATCCCCCAGCGGCGAGGGCTTTGTTGATGATCATCGACCCTGAGCAGGAGCCCGAGCCGCCAAAGGTGCTGCTAAGACGCCTCTTTGGCTTCACCAGTGGAGAAGCGGACGTGGCGCTACTCATGCTGCGCGGCAGCGGTCTGAAACCAATCGCGGCAGATCTGGCCCTATCGATGGCCACCGTTAAGACTCACCTACACCACATCTTCAACAAGACCGACACTCACCGGCAAGCCGAGTTGGTGCGCTTGCTGTTGGCGATCATCCCGTAGCGCGCACGCATCGCTCTCATATCGACCTGCGCAGAGAGCATCTCGATAGTGCGCTGCTCGCGATAGAAGCCCTTGTCTCTACGAAGTTGTATGAATTGCACCTGGCTCTTCCGTTGAGCCGGGGTCTGGGAAAGGTGTTTCAGACGCTTGAGCAACTCGTGGCCGACGGCGTTGGACCGTCAGCGCGACTGGCAGCAGTCGCTGAACAGGTCCGCCTGCGCGTCAAAGAGCTGTAAGCCCGGGTCGCGGCTGAAAATCATGGCGTGTAGCGGTTCTCACTGGTCGCCATCAGCCCCACCCGATCTTTATGGGCAACTGGCGGGAACGGTGGTGCTCCACAGTCGATTTGCAATGGGACGTGACCATGGCCGACATTGGCCGGGCCTTCGATGGGTCAAGCGCAGCGCTGGTGATCACCGACGGGAAAACCCGCACGCTCAAGCACGCCGACATTCCCCCCGATGCCGCAACGAATTACGCGGATCACTTTGCCCGGTTGGATCACGTCTTGTCCGCGGTCGAAACGGGCCCGGTGGGCGCAGTGCGCACGGGCACCAAGCTGATGTAGCCGCACGCGCGTATCCGTTCCTGGGATGCCGCCTCTGACCATCGGATGCCGCGACACCGTGTCGGGATTGGACCGGCGATTCTCGTGGCCCGACAACGTACCTACCGAACATGCGCGAGCTGATTACGAGGTCTCGGGGACGGATTGGCTGATCCTCGTTGAGAAGTTCGGCCTCGCCGCGTATCTGAACAAGCGCGGGTAAGCGGGTGCTGCTCCGTCATGAGGCCTCCGGCGTCGAGCCGCGGAGCCGAAGCGCCAGCCCCGTCGCCCGCACCGCCCGCCGATCGATCGCCGCCCGCACCGATGCCTCCGACCCGACCACCCGCACCTTGGCCTTCGCCCGCGTCACCGCGGTGTAGAACAACTCCCGGGTCAACAACCGCGACTCCACCGGCGGCAGCAGCACCGTCACCTCGGATGCCTGCGAACCCTGGCTCTTGTGAATCGTCATCGCGTGCATGGTCTCGACGTCGGACAGCCGGCCGGTCGCGAACGCGACGGGCTCCTCCGCGCTGGCGATGACGGCGCGCAGTCCCGCCTCTCCAACCACCGTCACACCGGCATCGCCGTTGTAGAGACCCAGCCCGTAGTCGTTGGCCGTAACGAGCACCGGCCTCCCGGCGTACCAGGACGACCAGATCGGTTCGCCGGTCGCTTCGGTAAGCCATCGCTCGACCTGACGATTCCAATGCTGCACGCCGTACGGCCCATGCCGGTGCGCGCACAGCAGCCGGTGCTCGGCAAGGGTCGTCAGCGCCGCGCCGGCGTCACCGAGCACACCGGCCTCGCGCAGCCGAAGCGCATGCGGCTGCAGCACTTTGCGCAGATCGGCGGTCGGATCCTCGGCGTCGATCCACTCGAGGTGATCCCCGCCCGCCCGCAGCACCGCGATGGCCCGATCGGCATCGCCGACGCGGATCGCCGAGGCGAAAGCGCCGATCGACTCACCGAACCGATGTGACGTCTTCAGCTCCGCGATCCGGCCGTCTGCCCGACCGCCGAGGCCCTCGACGAGGTCGGCCAGGACGGCACCCGCATCCACCGACGCCAGCTGGTCGGGGTCGCCGACGAGCAGCAGGCGCGCCTCCGGCCGCACCGCCTCCAGCAAGCGGGCCATCATGGTCAACGACACCATCGACGTTTCATCGACGACGATGACGTCGTGCGGAAGTCGGTTGCCGCGGTTGTGCCGGAATCGCGATGAACTGTCCGGGCGGCTGCCCAACAGCCGGTGCAGTGTCGTCGCGCGAAGCCCGGAGATCCGCTGCCGGTCAACGGGTTCCAGTTTATCGACCTCGGTCTGCACGGCCTCCTGCAGTCGGGCGGCGGCCTTCCCGGTGGGTGCGGCCAACGCGATGCGCAGACGCGACGCGCCCGCTTGCCCGGCGAACAGCGCCAGCAGCCGCGCGACCGTGGTGGTCTTCCCGGTTCCCGGCCCGCCGGTGAGCACCGTGAGCCGTTGCGACAGGGCGATTTCGGCGGCTTCGCGCTGCTCCTCGTATCCCGCCGGGAACAGCCGGTCGACCTCCGCCGCCGACGCCTCACCCGCGGCGGACGCCATCGCCAGCAGGTCGTGAGCGACCTGTTCTTCCTCCCGCCAGTACCGGTCGAGGTAGAGCAGGCCGTCGTGGGTGTGCAGCACGTGCGGCGGCCCCAGCAGCGGACTGGCCGCGACGGCCGCGAGCCAACCGTCGGCCTCCGGCCACGGCAGGTCGGGCACGTCGACCTGCGCCTCCAGCGACCGCAGATCCACGCAGACCGAACCGCCCCGCAACCCGCGGACCACGAACGCCACCGCGAGCGTCACCCGCTCGTCGGTCTCCTTGAGAAGAGCCGTGAGCCGTTGCGCGACAAGTACGTCCGACGAGTCGATCACCGCCGCGTCGTTGAAAGACCGCAACAACCCCGACGCGCCGACCGCCCGGCGCCAGTCAGCGGTGTCGACCGTCTCGACGGACGTCATGCGGCGGCCCTCCCCGCGTCGAGGAGATCGGACAAGCCGACGATCAGCGATGTCGGCGGCTGCCAGTCGAACACGCCGGCGGTGTGGCCGTCGACCACCGGGGTGTCCGGCCCGCACATCCCGCGCACGAAGAGGTACAGCACCCCGCCGAGATGACGGTCGGGGTCGTATCCCGGCTGCCGCCAGCGCAGGAAGCGATGCAGCACAACGCTGTACAGCAGCGCCTGCAGCGGATAGTCGGAGTGCAGCATCGCCTCGACCATGCGGGAGCGGTCGTAGTCGGCGGCCGTCAGCGGCTCGTCGCCGTCGCCGAGCCAGTTGGTCTTGTAGTCCACCACCACGTAGCGGTGCCCCTTGCCATCGGAAATCTCGTGGTCGGGGATCCGCAGCACCGCGTCGATCGAGCCGCTGAGGTACCCGCGCAGCGGCTGGTTGCCCAGCCCCTTGTCCATCAAGCGTTCGGCATACGGCGCCAGCGGGTCGGTGACAGGCAGGTACTCCCGCAGCAACGCTCCGACGTCGGCCAGCCGGATGTTGGGGGCCGCCGCGCTGAGATCGCCACCGGCCAACGGGAACTCGAAGTCCAGCTCGCGCAACCGATCCGGCAATCCGATCTGGCGAAGCGTCAACCCTCCCGCCAGCGGGCCGAGCGGGGTGTCGTGCAGCGGCACCATCGCCGACGCCAGGTCGGCGGCCGCCACGTCCAGCGGCCACCAGGCCAACTGCTCGCGGATCTGCGACTCCAGTTCGACGGCCAGGTCCGGCGCGAACGGATCGGCCGTCTCCAGCACGGCGTGCACCAGGGTGCCGAACTTGGCGCCGGTCGGAAGATCGGCCATCGGCGACGGCACGTCCGGACCGGCGGACGGCTGCAGCAACGGGATGTCACCAACCTCGTCGTCCAGCTCGACGAGCTCCGGTTCGCTACTCACACCGGATGTTTCGGCGACCCGGATCAGACCCGAGTAGGAGGTCCGCCGCCACGTGGTGTCGATGCTGCGATGGAAGTGCCTGGCGTCGAGATTCGGTGGGACGGGCCCGGCGGGCAGCGCAGGCGTCGGCGTCAGCACCGACTGCTCGAGCACCGGGCCGCCTGCGGCCTCCCACTCGCGGAGCCGGGCCAGGGCGTCGTCGTCGCCGATCTTGCCGGGCACGCAGCGGTCGGGCACCGCGGATTCGCCGGGCCGCCGACCACGCAGCAGCCGCGACAGCCCGCCGTTCGGTTCGTCGTAGGCCGGTGACCACCACGCCACCACCTGAGCCTGCGCGCGGGTCATCGCGACGTAGGTCAGCCGGCTGTCGTCGCCTGCGGCCTCGGCGCGGCCCAGCTTCTCGACCGCGTGGTAGTCGGGACTGTCCTTGCCGCCGACGTGCAGACACCGGGTGTCGCCGTCGTGGAACAGGATCAGGTCGCGCTCCTGGACGTTGCGGTTGAACGCGAACGGCAGGTACACGATCGGGTACTGCAGCCCTTTGCTCACCCACACCGTCATGATCTGCACCGCCGCGGCGTCGCTGTCCAGCCGACGGTTGCGTTCCGTGCTGCCGCCGCGGTCGTCGCGTTCGGTGCGCAGCCAGTCCCGCAGCGCGGGCAACGTGTAGTGCTCGCGGTGCGCGACGTCCTGCAGCAACTGCGTCAGGTGGGCGAGGTCGGTCATGTGCCGCTCGCCGTCGCGCCACGACAACACCCGGTCGCTCATTCCGCGAAGCTGCGCGGCCTCGAAGATCGCCGCGACGCCGCGCTCGCGGGCGT
This sequence comes from Mycobacterium sp., assembly GCF_032162105.1. Lineage (GTDB taxonomy): Bacteria > Actinomycetota > Actinomycetes > Mycobacteriales > Mycobacteriaceae > Mycobacterium. The sequence continues at coordinate 11,847 of NZ_JAVRPS010000708.1, forward strand.
GACCGGCCCACTCCCGCAACGTCTCCGCGATGCGGTCGGTCAGCGCGTCGCCGCCCGCCACCAGATCCTCGGCGGTGTTGCCGAAGAACATCGTCGCCGCGGCGGCGCGCACCACCCCCGTTCGGTGCGGCTGGTCGAACGCCTCCAACAGGGACAGCCAGTCGTCGGCCGCTTCCGAGGTGAAGATGTCCGAGTCGCCGGTGTACACGGACGGAATCCCTGCGCTGCCCAGCGCACGCTGGCAGGCCCGCGCGTCCTTGTGCGTCTCGACGATCACCGCGACGTCCCCCGCCCGGACGGGCCGATCGCCGAACGTGGCCCCACTGGTCAGCAGGCGGGCGATGTCGTTGGCCAGGTCCTGGCCGATGTGCCGCCGCAGGTCGCCGATGGAGAGGTTCTGAGTTCCGCTGCGGCCGAACGTGTGCCGCTGCACCACCCGCAACCGGAACGGGTCGTCGTGCGGGGCGCCGGCCAACCGGGTACCCGGGTGCGCGGCGTCCACGTCGTGCACGACGATGGCGGGGTCGCCGAGCTCGGCGCCGCGCAGCACGGCCTGCAGCCGATCGACGAGGGCGCCGTCGCTGCGCCAGTTGGTGCCCAGCGTCTTCTTGGCTCCCGCGGTCTCGGCGGCCCGCAGGT
>NZ_JAVRPS010000709.1:0-9961 GCF_032162105.1 Mycobacterium sp.
CATCTGCTCTGCGACACGGAACAACAAGGGACCCCTCGGACGTACACCGATCCCGATGTTGGGGTGGCGACCGTTCAACTCCTCCAGAAGCGGCTGGATGATCCGCAGTTCGCGTCGGGCGCCGAACCAGTCCTCGACGCTGGGCAGCAGTGAGCCACTGGCCACCACCAGCATCGCGCAGCCCAACAGCGTCGCCGCCGCGCCAACACCGACGAGCCGGGTATTGCCTGCCGCGCGGAGAAGGAAGAAGGCGCTCGCCAGCACGATGAGCGCGATGCCGACGGTGAAGACGAACAGCGCCCGGCCGCGGCGGGTGCGGTTCGAGTGGCGCGCCCCCGCCCATGCCACCAGCGTCAACGCCAGCAGCACGTAGAGCAACGGCAGAAGCCACGACAGCGACGTGCCCCCCGAGCCCAGGTTGCGCTGCAGATACTCCTCGGGCGCCATCTCGGGCTGCTGTGGCGCGATGAAGAAGGCCACCAGGGTCAGTCCGGCGATCACGGTCGCCACCGCGTACTGAATGATCGCGATGCGCCGGATGGTGGCGGGCCCGCGGCTCGACGATGCCGACGTAATCATCACGCAACTGCCTGCGGCACAAGCGATCAGCGCCACCTGACTGAGCACCGTGGAAACGTTCGGCCAGCGCAACAGGGTATCGATCAGCAGCGTCAGCGGCTGCCAGTTCAGGGCCGCCACCAGCCCGAGACTGCCCAGCGCGAGAATCATCGCCGCGCTGACCAGAGACTGCTTGTTGACCAGTGCCCAGCCGATGCGTAGGCCGGTCGCCAATCCGAGAAGACCGGCGATCACCCAGACGATCAACCAAACGCCTCTCCGAGCCGCACCTGCACCATCGACGAGCGATCGGACGGCAGGCGGCCGAGTCGGTAGATGAGCAGGGCGGCGAAATCCTCGGCCTCCTGCTCGGCATCCTCTCCGCTGGGACCCATGCAACCGGTCCGCTGGTTCAGCATGTACCCGATCAGGTCCGAGCTGGCGAGTTCTGTGGTGTCGCGGGCGGCCTCGACGACCGAGATGCCGTCGTGGCCCAGAACCAGGTGGCCGAGCTCGTGGGCCAGCGTGCGGTCAACTGCGGGCAGACCCTTCTGGATCAGGAAGACGTCGCGGTCGGCGTACTGGCGCCACTGGCCACACACCCCCGTCGGCAGATCCGCCATCTTGAGTTCGACGGGCCGACCGCGGTCCACGGCCACGGCGTCGACCAGGCGCGCGAGCGACACCTCACCACGTCTGGGAGCGAGATCGAGCACTTCGTTGACGGCGCGAGTGACGCGACGGCTAGCAGGCATAAAACCCCCTCTCGACGGGTCCACTATGACGTGTTGGTCCGCTTGGAACCAACGATCCGGTCAACCCATGAATCGCGCCGTGTTCCCGGTCCGCATGGTGCTGCCGGCCCTCGCTTGGCGGTATCCGATCAACCCTCCGGCACCGGTGAGGATCAAGATTCCGGTGAACCCGGGTACGGCCACGGCCGCGACCTGGCCGAACCCGGCCGCCCTCAGGTACTCCATATAGCCCATTCGGTACGACGGGGCTACCGAGGCTTGATTGTCCGCGCTGAACGCCGGCGGCGACTGTTGCCTTTGCGCAGGCGGCGGGGGCGGTGGCGCTGACGAGCCGGCGCCCGGGGTCACCGGGGGCAACGGCGCGGCCGGAATGCCTGGGCGCGGAGCGACGCCAGGACCACCGGTGACGACCGTCCCACCACCACCTGCACCGGCCGCCGTACCGCCGGGGAAGACCACGACGGGCAGCGTGATCTGTGCGAAGGGGAGCTGGGAGGCGGCGGTGGCCAGCCCCGTGACGACGTTGTTGACCCCCGTGAGGACCCCGTTGACGACGTCGACGAACGGGTCGAAGGAGAACCCGTTGATCGGCGCGAGCAGCTCGCGCGGAATGGTCGGGAACTGCGGGATGGGCAGCTGCATTGCGGGTGGGACCGGGAACTGCCATGTGACCGGCGCCGATACGCCGCCACCGCCACCGTCGGCCGCCGGAGGCGGAGCCCAGTTCCACCACGACCACGGCCACCCGAAGCCGGCAACCGCGGTACTGGTCGTCGTCTCGGTGCTGCTCGTCCCATTGGCGGCGGCTTCCTTACCGGGAACCTCCACCAGCGCCTTCTGCAGGTCCGCGGCGGGGACCGACGGGTCGATCGAAACCCGCGTCGTTACGCCCGACGGTTGTTCGCTGGGGGGCGCGGATCCGGTTTGCGGGGCGGCCGTGGATTCCGGCTCGCTAGGTTTGCTGGAGGTCTCGGTCACGGTGGTCGGCACCGCATCGGTCGGGGACTCACTCTCGTGCGTGGACTCGTGCGTCGTCGCCGTACCGGTGGTCCCGCCCGCGGGGACGCCATTGCGCCCGTCCCCGACCTGCGAGCTGGGCTTCGGTTGGCCGCCTGCGGAGCCGATGCCGGTCGGCACCGAGCCGGCTCCCGTGGTCGCGGTCGCCTCGGGATCACCGGTCGCGGGAGCCGCGCTGCCGTTCGGCGAACCGCCGGCGTCGCCGATCTTGCCGGCCTGGGGGTCGGCAAGCGCCAGCGATGCGCCCGTACCCGCCATGAGCAGCCCAGATGCCATCACGCATGCAGCCGCGGCGATGCGAATACGCGCAACCACGTCTTCACCAACCCCTCACGGCGTCATCGGTCGGCCCTCTTGATGTCCCACGATTGTCGCATAAACATGCTCAACTGTTTGCTGGTGTACCGAACGTCCTCATTCTGTAAGGGGCAAAGCCCGCCGGCGGCCTGTCCGACGATAGGGTTGGCGTCATCAGCGCAGCCATAATCGCGGGATCTCGACGGAATTGACTGGGAGGCAGCCGGGATGGGCGTGTTCACGCGTCGCAAGAGTCGCGCGACCCGCCGGGCCGAGGCCCGTGCGATCAAGGCGAAAGCCAAGCTGGAGGCGAGGCTCGCCGCCAAGAACGAGGCTCGCCGGATCAGGGCCGACGGCAGGCGCCAGTCGGCCACCATCAAGGCGGGCCTGAAGGCGCAGCGGGATAGCGACAAGGCGGCACTCAAGGTTGCTGAGACACAGCTCAAGGCGGCCAAGGAGGGGAAGCTGTTGTCCGCGTCCCGTATTCGCCGGGTCATGACGGTCTCCCGGCTGCTGGCCCCAGTCGTGGTGCCCGTCGTCTACCGCGCCACGATCGCCGCGCGGGGCATCATCGACCAGCGCAAGGCCGACCGACTCGGCGTTCCGCTCAGCCAGCTCGGGCAGTTCTCCGGCGCCGGAGGCGCGCTATCCGCCCGCATTTCCGGCGCCGAGCAGTCGCTGGGCCAGGTCACCGAGTCGAAGCCCAAGGACGCCGAGACCAAGCAGTTCGTGACCGCGATCAACGACCGGTTGAAGGATCTCTCCGCGGCCGTGACCGCTGCAGAGAACATGCCCACCGTTCGCCGCAAGGCGGCACACGCAGCCATCACCGAGCAGTTGGACGGCATCGACGCCGACCTGATGGCCCGGCTCGGCGTGGTCTAGAAAAACGTGACCGCCGGCTCCGCCTCACCCGCGATTCGATTGCGGGGGCTGGCTGCCGGCTCATTGACCATCGCCCTGGCCACCACCGCGCACGCCGCTGGGGGCGGCGGAACCCCGTCCGGTGCCACGTCGGCCCAGCTCGTTTTGCTGGCCGTGGTGATCGGAGGGCTCTCCGCGACGATCTCCTGCGCCGACCGGTTCCAGATCCAACTCGTGCTGATGGCGGCGGGCCAGGTGCTCGGCCATCTCCTGCTCGGCACCGTGGGCCACCATCATGCGAACGCCGCCAGCCCGTCGGCCGCGGCGATGGTGGCCGCCCACGTTGCCGCCGTCACGTGCGGCGCCGCACTCATCGCGGCGGCGGGATACCTGAGCACCGCGATCTCACGGGTAGTGCGGGCGGCCGCTCCGCCCGCGCCCGGCCCGGTGACCGCCGCGCCTGCGGCCGCACTCGGACACGCAGATCAGCCCCTGCGGTCCGCGCTCCTTCTCGCCGCGTCGATGTCGCATCGAGGGCCGCCGGTCGGCGCCGTTCGCTGACCGACCACCCCCCAATTCGACGCACAGAAGGAAACCTCTCGAAATGCGATCCATCCGCCGGGCGTACAAGCACGCCCTCGTCACGACGGCCACCACGGGCGCGGCCATGTCCATCGCCCTGCTCTCCGGCGCCGCGCCGGCCTGGGCCCACGTCCACGTCGATGCCGACGACGCCGCGCCCGGAAGCTCCGCGGTGCTGACGTTCCGGGTTCCCGGCGAATCCGAAACAGGAGCCTTGACAACACAGTTCAGCGTTGCGCTGCCGAACGTGGCCTCAGCGCGCGCCGAGGTCATGCCCGGCTGGACGAGCCGCCTTGACCGAAACGCCGCCGCAGGCACCGTGAGCTCAGTGACCTGGTCGGCCGCGCCGTCGGTCGGGATATCACCGGACCAGTTCGCGTTGTTCCGGATCTCGGTGACTCTGCCCAACCAGCCGTCGGTCAGCTTCCCCGCGACGCAGACCTACTCGGACGGAAAGGTGGTCCACTGGGACCAGCCGCCGCTCCCGGGCGGCGGCGAACCCGAGTACCCCGTGCCGGAGCTCGCTTTGTCGGGAGCCCCTGCGCCCGAGCACCAGATGACGCCGTCACCCGTCGCGGCGGCAGCGCCGACCGGGCAACCCGTCACCGGTGCCGCCCCCAAGACCGCCGATGACACGGCCCGCTGGCTGGCCGGCGGTGCGCTGATCGTGGCCGCGGTCGGCGTCGTGGTGGCCGTCGTCGGACGGCGCCGAACGTGATCCGCAGGGTCCCAGGCGCGGCGTTCGTCGCCCCGCTGTTGGCCGTCCTAGCTCTGCTTGCCGTCCTGGCGCTCGCCGGCGCCGGGACGGCCTCCGCCCACGCCATCCGCACCTCCGCCGATCCCGCGCCGGATGCCGCGCTCAGCCAGGGACCCGAGCGCGTCAGCGCGACGTTCAACGAGCAACTGCAGACCAGCTTCGCGGCCATGACGGTGGTCGGCCCTGACGGCAACCTGTGGTCGACCGGCACGGCGGAGGTCCAGGGGGCCGTGGCCAGCGTCGCGCTGCGCCCGCTGGGGCCTGCAGGCACCTACACGGTGAACTACCGGGTGACCTCCGCCGACGGTCACGTGGTGTCGGGGTCGTGGTCGTTTCGGCTCACCGAAGCGGGGACGGGCACGCCGGGTCCGCCGGTGGCGGCGAACGGTCCCGAGGACGAGGGCGTCCCGGTCTGGCCGTTCGTGGCGGTGGCCGTCGCGATCGTGGGTGCCGGTGCGTGGTGGGCGGTTCGGCGGCGGCCGTGACGCGGCTGCGGACCGTCGCGGCAGGCGCTGCCGTCGTCGCCGCAGCGGCCGTGTTGGCGTGGGCTCTGGCGTTTCCGCAGAACTCCTTGAGCGCCACGCTGATTCGGGCGGTCGCCGACTGTTCGGCGGTGGTCACGCTCGGCCTCGCGGTGGTCCCGATGTTCGACACCCACCGGTATCGCCGCGAAGTCGCCGAGCGCGCCGCCGGACCGTTGATCCTCGCGGCGGCGGTGTGGGCGCTGGCCGAAGTGGTTCGGCTGGTGGTCACCGCGGCACAGGCGGCGGGGGTGTCCGCGGTGCGGGTGGGCGTGCACACCACGGTCGAGTTCGCGGTCGCCACCACCACGGGGCGGTCCGGGCTGATGTGCGCGGTGGCCGCCGTCCTGGTGGGTGTGGTGGCCGCCGTGGCGTCCCGCGGGGAGTGGAAACCGGCGGTCGGCGTCGTGGTGGCCGGCGCGGCTGCGGTCGGTCTGACCAGCCGCAGCCTCGTCGGTCACCTCTCGGAGAGCCCTGGCGGCGGCCTTGCGGTCGCCGTGCACGCACTGGCCGCGGCGTTGTGGTGCGGCGCCTTGGCCGCCCTGGTGCTGGTGGTCGAACATCGCGGGCAGTGGGCCAGGATGTTGCCGCGCTTCTCGCAGGCCTCCCTGCTGTGCGTGGTGACGCTGGTGGTGTGTGGCGTCGCGGCGACGGCGCTGAGGCTGCACTCCCCCGCCGAGTTCGTCACGACGGGATACGGCCGGTTGCTGTCGGCCAAGATCGTGCTGACGGCAGCGTTGACGGTCCTCGCCTGGCGCAATCGCAGCTGGTGGCTCCCCGCGGCCCGGTCACACCGCGCCACCGCCGACGTATCGCGGCTGCGGTCCCGAATCGAGTTGGCCGGCATGACCGTGGCGCTGACCTTGGCCGCCGCCCTGGCGGTCACGGGGTAGCCACCAAAACCCAACTGGCATGATGGGGTGCACTGCCCGGCCCCACACCGCACGCCGACCGCGCTTTGGACGAGAACTGCAAAGGAGCAGCCAGATGGCAGACCCGCAGGGTCGACCGGACGAGGAGCCCACCGAACAGCCGTCGACTCCGGATCCGACTCCGCCGCCACCCGCGAAGAAGGCACCCGCGAAGGCGGCGAAGAAGGCTCCGGCCAAGGTGGCGAAGAAGGCTCCGGCCAAGGCTGCCAAGAAGGCCGCACCGGCGAAGAAGGCACCCGCAAAGAAGGCTCCCGCCGTCCCGCCTGCTCAGCCCGCACCCGCTGCCGCGGAAACCAACGGCTCACGGCCGGCCAGCAGTCCGGCGAAGGAGACTGCCGCACAAGCGAAGTCGACCGTGGCCGCCGCGACGATCCCCGTCATCACGCCAGGGCCCGTGCACTCTCGACTGCCGGTGGCCGCGGCCGTCGCGGCAGGCATCCTGGCGATCCTCGTGGTTCTGCTGGTGCGACGCAACTCCGAAGAAGACTGACGAAATTCTCTTGACCCTGACGCGACGTCAGGGGCCATAGTCTTTCGCGTGGACGCCAACACCGTCGGCACCATTGCCGAATTCTCAGGGATCTCGGTCCGCACGCTGCACCACTACGACCACATCGGTCTGGTGGTGCCCAGCGTGCGGACGGCTGCGGGCTATCGGGGGTACACCGATGCCGACGTCGAACGATTGCATCTCGTGCTCGTCTACCGGGCCGTGGGCCTGCCGCTCGACGAGATCCGCACCCTTCTCGACGATCCGGACGTCGACGTGCCCGCCCACCTACGTCGGCAGCACCGACTGCTCCTCGAGCAGTCCGAGCGGCTGGCCCACACGATCAACGCAGTGGAGGAACTGATGAACGCACACGACGACGGTATCCAGCTGACGGCTCAGGAGCAGGTCGAGATCTTCGGCACCAGCGCGTTCGGCGGTGAGTACGCCGAGGAGGCCGAACGGCGCTGGGGCGAGACCGACGCGTGGAAGCAGTCCCGTCAACGGGTTTCGCGGATGTCCAAGCAGGACTGGATCGACGTCAAGGCCGAGGGTGACGCTTTGCTGGCCGCGCTCGCTCGGGCCAAGCGGGACGGCGTCCAACCCGGCTCGTCAGCCGCCGACGACCTGGTGGCGCGGCACCGCGCGTCGATCGAACGCTTCTACGACTTCGGGGGTGACATGCACCGCAGTCTCGTCGAGATGTACGTCGCGGACGAACGCTTCACCCGGTACTACGACGCCGTCGAGCCGGGTTTGGCCCAGTTCGTCCGCGACATCGTGGTGGCTAGCATCGAGGCGTGACCATCGAACCCCGTGCCACCGCTGATCTCGTCGACGACATCTACCCCGACGTCCGGAGCTGCGATCTGCAGCTGCAGAACTACGGCGCTACGACGACGTTCGCCGGGCGGATCACCACGGTGCGCTGCTTCCAGGACAACGCGCTGCTGAAGTCCGTGCTGTCCGAGCCGGGGAATGGCGGAGTGCTGGTGATCGACGGGGACGGTTCGTTGCACACCGCGTTGGTCGGCGACCTCATCGCAGGCCTGGCCGCAGACAACGGCTGGGCCGGCCTGGTGGTCCACGGTGCGGTGCGTGACGCGTCGACGCTGCGCACCATCGGCATCGGGATCAAGGCGCTGGGTACCAATCCCCGCAAGGGCACCAAGACCGGCGAAGGTGACCGCGACGTGGCGGTCACCTTCGGCGGTGTCACGTTCGTCCCCGGTGAGGTCGCCTACTGCGACGAGGACGGGATAGTCGTCGTTGGAGCCTAAACCGTCACGGGCGCACGGTGTTTGGTGAAGTGCAGCGCCTCGTCGTCGACCTTGCCCTGACGGATCATCCGGACGTCGAGGAAGTAGTTCTGCTTGAGCTTCCACGGCGCCTTCGACCCGGCCTTGGGCAGGCTGTCGAGCGCGCGGAGCACGTAGCCTGGGGTGAAGTCCATCAACGGACGTTCGTCGACGGAGTCGCCCGGGTGCTCCGGCACGACGGTGTCGAAACCTCCTGCGTCCATGTAGTTCAGGATGCGGCAGACGTACTCGGAGACCAGGTCGGCCTTCAGCGTCCAAGAGGCGTTGGTGTAGCCGATGGTGAAGGCCATGTTCGGCATGCCGGAGAGCATCATGCCCTTGTAGGACATCGTGGTGGTCAGATCGACGGGCTCGCCATTGCGGCGGATGGCCGCGCCGCCGAAGAGTCGCAGGTTGAGACCCGTTGCGGTGACGATGATGTCGGCGTCCAGCACCTCGCCGGAGGTCAGCTCGATGCCCTCGGGGACGAATCGTTCGATGGTGTCGGTGACCACGTCGGCGTTGCCCTTGCGGATGGTCTTGAACAGATCGCCGTTGGGCGCCAGGCAGAGCCGCTCGTCCCACACGTTGTACTTGGGCCCGAAGTGCTTCTCGACGTCGTAGCCCGCGGGCAGGCGCCGCTGCGCCATGGTCAGCAGCGTCTTGCGCATGTACTTCGGGAACTTGCGCGCGAGCTGGTACTGAACGGTGCTGAAGCCGATCGCCTTCCACCGGTTGACCACGTGGGCGACCTTCTCCGGGAGGTATCTGTTGGCCTGGACCGCGATCGGGTCGACGTCCGGCAGCGAGCCGATGTAGGACGGTGACCGCTGCAGCATCGTCACGTGGCCTGCGCCGCTGTTGACCAGGGCCGGGATCAGCGTGATGGCGGTAGCGCCACTACCGATCACGACGATCTTCTTGCCTGCGTAGTCGAGATCCTCTGGCCAGTGCTGCGGATGCACGATGGTGCCCGCGAAGTCCTCGAAGCCCGGGAACGTCGGCGAGTACCCCTGGTCGTAGTTGTAGTAACCGGTGGTGGCGAACAGGAACGAACAGGTCATGGTGACCTCTTCGCCCGCGCGGTCGACCGTCAGAGTCCATTGATTGTCCGCGTCCGACCACTCGGCGGCGGTGACCTGATGGCCGTACCGGATGTTCTTGTCGATGCCGTTCTCGGCCGCGGCTTCCTTGATGTACTCCAAGATCGACGGTCCGTCGGCGATGGCCTTGGCCGAGGTCCACGGCTTGAACCGGAAGCCGAGAGTGAACATGTCGGAGTCCGACCGGATGCCGGGGTACTTGAACAGATCCCAGGTGCCGCCCATGCCCTCGCGGCGCTCGAGGATCGCGTAGGTCTTCGAAGGGGAGCGGTCCTGCAGATGCCAGGCGGCGCTGATGCCGGAGATGCCTGCGCCGACGATCAGAACATCGAGGTGTTCGGTCATGACGACACGCTATCAACACTGTGTTGAATAGGTCAACAGAGTGTTGAAAATTTCGACATGCAGTAAAGTAACCGCCGTGACAACCACCAGCCCAGCCCGATCCGGTCGCGGTCGCCGCTCCAAGCGCCCGTCCGGTGACGACCGCGAGGCGGCGATTCTCGCGACCGCCGAGCGGCTGCTGGAGAACAAGGACTTCGCCGACATCTCCGTCGACGACCTGGCCAAGGGCGCCGGCCTGTCCCGGCCGACGTTCTACTTCTACTTCCCATCCAAGGACGCCGTGCTGCTCGCTTTGATGGACCGGGTGATCACCGAGGCGGATCGGACGGCCGACGCGGCACTGGGCGGTACGCCCGGCGCGCGCGTCGACCCCGCCGGGGTATGGCGAGCGATCAACGCGCTGTTCGACACCTTCGGTGCACATCGCGCGGTGACGCTCGCG
>NZ_JAVRPS010000710.1:0-7434 GCF_032162105.1 Mycobacterium sp.
GCGGTGACGACGGCCAGTTGCGACAGCAAGAGCGCGATTGCACCACCGAGCGCGCCGTGTTCGGAGGTCAGAGCGGGCATGATGCTGAGCAGCAGAACCGCGCAGAAGAAGTTGAACAGCAACGGCACCTTCATGTTTCGCCGGGAACGCTGCAACCCCGCCCACACCATGTAGGTGCACCGGAACACGGTGCCCATCGCAAGGACGCCGATGACGGCCGTCGCACCCATCGAGCCATAGTGCGGATTCAGCCACCGCAGCGCAGTGGGGGCCACCAGCACCAGTGCCAGCCCGCCGGTCACCGCCAGTACCACCACCCTGATGAGGATTGCCCGTGCCATCGCCCCCGCTTCGGCGGGCGTGCTCGAGGCATGCACGACAAGGGACACCACCAGGGCGGCACCCATGAAGTCCACCGCTTGCACGATGGACAGGGACAGCGCGAACAGTGCCCCCTCCTTCGGACCGGAGAAGACCGTTACGACGAACGGTGTCACGTTCACCAAGCCCATGCTCAACGCCGACGACACCGTCGTCTGCGCGACGAAGCGGTCGAAGGTACGGGTGCTGATCGCGCCGGCGGTGGACGCGTCGGGCAGGTCGTCGCTGGAGTCGATCACGCGCACGATCGTCGGGCGGAGGATGGCCACCATCAGGATCGCGGCCAGCACGAACGAGAACTCGACCGCGTGCCACACGTGGGCGAGGGCCAGCAGCGGCAGGAGCGCGATCTTGCCAAGGCTCACGGCGACGTTCGCCGCAGGCAGCCAACGTGCCCGGCCCAACGCGACGAGAGTCGAGTTCTGCAGTGTCAGTGCCGACCACGCCAGAATTCCCACCACGACCAGCACGGCGATCACGACCGATCCCCGCACCTCGCGAAGCCAGGTCGTGGTCGCGAGCGCCGCCGCGATGCCGATCACCAACGCCAGCCCGAAGAACAGCCGCTGGCCGCGCCGGTACAGGACAGGGCGATCCGGGCCGGCGGCAGGCAATAGGGCGGTGTAGGCATCGCCGACACCCGCGGCCACCACGACGCCGACGGACACGATGACCGCGAGCACGGCGGTCATCACACCGAGCTTCTCTGGCGGAAACATCTTGGCGGCGACCGCCCAGAACGCCATTCCGAGAACGGCGTTCGCCACCGACGACGACGCCATCGAGCCGGCATCGCGGTACAGCCGCGCGGCGCCGAAGCGCGCGGGCTGCGGTTGCAGCGTCGACTTGGTTCGCACCATCAGGCTGCGGCGCTCCCCGTGGAGACCGAAGACACCGAAGCGACCCGCCCTCGCGCGTAGCCGACCCCGGCGCTGGCCAGGCCGGCCAACATCACCGCACCCTGCCTGCGGGTGGACGGTCGTCGACCGGTGGACCGCCGCAACGCCTCGACGAACACGGTTCTGACGTAGTCGTGTTCGGTCGAGACCGCCGATCCGTCGGCGAGAACGCGTTGCATGGCCGCCTTGCCGGCACCCTCGGCATAACACCGGCGTACGAAGAACCCCAGCGACGCCCGGTCGGCAGGCACGTCGTGATGGATCACCGCGTCGGGGACGTACATCCAGTGGCCACCACTGGCGGCGGCCATCCTGATGCACAGATCGGTGTCCTCCGGCTGCGGAATCGAGCCGCGCTTGCCGAAGTCGGTTCGGAAGCCGCCGACTGCGCGAAACTCGTTGGTACGCACCGCCATGTTGCCCGACCAGACGTTGCGGATCGGAGCGGTCACCGTAGGTAGCCCCTGATAGGAGCCGCCGACCACCCAGGCGAACTCGTCGGGGAACCAACCGGGCTTCGAGGTACGCCAGGACGGCTCGTACTTGCCGCCGGTTCCGACGACGCTCGGATCCACGAACGGCCGAGTAAGAGTCCGAAGCCACTCCGGGTCGGCAGTCTCGTCGTCGTCGAGGAACGCGGTGAATGCCGTCTCCACCGCGCTCACCCCACAGTTGCGCGTCGCGGATGCGCCACGCCCATTGTCGTTGCGCACCAGGTTGATCCAACTGAACTCATCGGAGAGCAGGTCTGCCAGCCGTGCGTTGTTGTCCACCGCCACGATGACCTTGGCGGGTTCGAGGCTCTGTTTGCGCAACGACACGAGGGCGGCCCGGATGCTCGGCAGTCGGCGCTCCGCATAGCACGCCAGCACCACCGAAATGTCGACGTCCGTTCCGTCGTCAGCATCACTTCCAGTCACGATCCCCCCGATTCGATCAGCCGTCGTCGGGCGACCTGTTCAGTCGCCCAGTGTCGTTCAAGGTGTATTAGGAGGCTTGCTCGGATTTCAGAAGCTTGGTGTTGCGCCCTGCCGAACGGACGTTGCGCCGTCCCGTTCGACGCTCTGCTGCGCTGTTCTTCCTCGAGAGGAAGAACTCTCTGCGGATGGTCCGCAGCACCCGAGTGCCGTCCCGAACCGCGTTGAGGTTGCTCACTCCGTGTATCCGGCTCGCCTCGTAGCTGCAGACTTCCGCGATGCTCAGTCGGCGCGCGGCGACCCGCACGTTGATCAGGGTCTCGATCTCGAATCCGTCTCCCCACTGCGGCTGAGCATCGTTGGTTTCGGGGAGTTCCATCACATCGAGGCAATGGCGCCAGAAGGCGTTGTATCCGTAGCACAGATCGGTGTACTTGGTGGCGAACAACGCATTAACCATTGCATTGAGACCCCAGTTGCCGATCCGCCGGAACTTCGTGATGTCCGCACTGCCGCCACCTAGGATGAAGCGAGACCCCTTCGCGAAGTCGGCGCCGGACACGAGGGCGGAAACGTACCGTGGAATCTCGAGTGGATCGGTGCTGCCGTCGGCGTCGATCATCACGATGATGTCTCCGGTCGCGGCCTTGAACCCACACGCCAGGGCGTTGCCCTTGCCCTTCCTGGTCTGCCGGACGTGGATCCCGTCAGGCCACAGTTCACGCGCTACGACATCGGTGTTGTCCACCGAAGCACCGTTGACGAAGACGATCTCGTCAACGTCCTCCGGCATCTTCGCGGCGACGAAGGGAAGGTTTCTCTCCTCGTTCAGTGCGGGGATGACCACCGATACCCGCGGCCGTTCCGCACCGTGGGAGATCCCGTCCCAGATGGTGGCTAGTTTGGCCATTCTTCGGGCCTTTCCTTGGCTGCAGATGCGACGGACGATTTCAACACGTGTGGCCCCCAAAAGCTGCGCGGTATCGACCGCGCTTCTTAGAACTGCCCGCGAGCGGCGTTGAGCGCCACCCGATTCTGACCAGATGGGCTGACGCGACGGCGCGCCAACTCCACGGACTGCCTGCGATTCTCGACTATCTGCATCGAACCGGACTCAGTCCCCGTTGGCGAGTCCATCGGCTGTGTCAACGCTGGCATACCGGCCGCCCGCCTGCAAGCGGTGCAGAGGCAACAACGTGTTACGGAAACCAACAGCTGCGTCGTGAGTTCGGGCGCCCATCGGGGCATCAAGGCCTGCGATCTTTTGCCGTCACCACACCGCGGGTCGAGATTCGGGTGGGACTGTTGCGAGCGTCAATCACCGTGCTGAAAGCCAGCGACCGACCGCATCTTCTCTCGCTTGCGACGGCGGCCGGGATCTGTGGTGGGCCAACAGGTCCGACCTGGGCTCACCGCGATCGCGACATGTAGCCACATCACCCGCCAGTGACCGAAGGCGCCCCGGCCGGCCCCCGGGCCAGGCGGGCCAGGCGGGCCACCGGAAGCAGGCGAAGCTGTTGCTACAACCTGGCATCAAAGCCGTCGACCAACGTTACGGGCGGTTACGCATCGGCCCACATGTGTTGGACGCCACAGCGTCAGGCTCGCGGAGAACGGCGGATATCCGCTTCCGCCAGCGCCTGGAGCTGGGCGGAGAACGGCGGCAGCGGCCTATTGTGTGCCCTATCGTGCACTCACACCGGGTGACTGGGAGGGACGCCCCGATGGAATCATCCTCACGCAGCGTGCAGGCGTCAGTGCGTCGCTGTGCCGGAGTCGCCGTCGCGGCGCTGATGACCGCGGCGGCGCCGAGCTGTGGCGTCCCGGGGATCGTGAGCGCCACGCCTGCCGGCGCGTGTGAGCACACTGCCGCGTTGGAGAACGATTGGGGAGTGCCGGACCGTGAGGACGGATTCGACACGAAGGCGTCGTTGTCGAACTGGCATCTGTACGAAGGGATCGGCCACGCGGGGAACGGGAAGCGGACCCCCAAGGCGATCTCGGTGTCCGACGGTGTTCTTACCATCACGGGGGACGGGTCGGGCGATTCGGGGGGCATGGGGTGGAACGCAGGTCAGCACTTCGGACGGTGGGAGGTGTGCGTTCGGTCCCCACAGTCAGCGCCCGGCTATCACTCCGTAGTGCTGCTGTGGCCGGACGCCGAAGACTGGCCCGTCGGTGGGGAGGTCGACTTCATGGAAGCCATCGAACCAACCAGACAGGTGGTCGAGGGTTGGATGCACTACGGTGCCGACGACCGCCGAGTAGGGGCACAGGTCAGCGTCGACGCCACCCAGTGGCATGCCTGGGCGGTCGAGTGGACGCCGGAGAAGATCACTTACTTCCTCGACGGCACACCGTGGTGGACCAGTACCAACACCGCCAACTTCCCACCACGGTCGCTTCACCTCTGCCTTCAGGTGGACGACTTCGGCGGCGACATCGCCGCAGGGGGCAGTCAGCTCGTCGACTGGGTGCGCCAGTACTCGCTGCCGTGATCACGAACGGTCACGCGAGGAACCCGATGTCGGTGCGACCAGTTCCGACGGCGGGCTCGGGATCGGCGCCGACGGTCTTGGAGAGGACTTCGTGGTAGATGTCGCGAAAGTCGATGCTGCCCTTGAGGTCACCGTCATCGAGGTCGGTCAGGCTGGGCTCCTCGCCGTAGAACCCGCCCTTCACCGGCACTCCGGCGACGAACACCGGCCCCGCGGTTCCGTGATCGGTGCCGTGCGATGCGTTGGCCACTACTCGTCGCCCGAACTCGGAGTACACCATCACGACGACGTTCTTGCCGTGCCGGTCGGTGCTCATGTCCCGAAGGAACGGTGTCAGCCCGCGATCGAGTACTTCGAGGAGGTGCTGTTGGGTGGGACGTTCGTCGGCGTGGGTGTCGAACCCGCCGAGGGCAACCATGTACACCCTGGTCGGAAGACCCGCCTTGATGCACTTGCTCACCACGTTGAGCCTGTCGCTCAACGGATTTGGTGCGTTGGACGCGGCGGCGGTGAAGGTGAGTCCACCGGCAAGCGGGTCGATCGACACGGTGGGGGCGGCGGTGCCAAGCACGGGGCTGACCGCGGCGCCGAAGGCGCGGGTCGACCGGTAGGCCGAGCACACCGCCGACATCGCAGGCGAATCATGGGGGTCGGCGGCGCCGAGGGCGGTAAGGGATTCGCTGACCTGAGAGGACACCGGGCTGGAGTCACCGGCTAGCGTCGACGCCGCCTGCTTCGCGCCGACCGCCATGAGGGGCAACACGGCGCCAATGTTGATGGCGCGCACCGGATCGTCGCCGGTCGCATCGAGCCACCTACCGATCCAGCCCGTACTGACCGGTTCCTTCGGCGACGCGGTCTGCCAGATGTCCATGGAGCGGAAGTGGCTCCGGTCGGGCTTCGGATAGCTCACGCCACGCACGATGGCGAGCTGGTGCTCCGACCACAACTGCGACAGACCCGTCATGGCCGGGTTGAGCCCCAGCTGCGCGTCGAGCGGAAGCACTTCGGACGGCGCGTACGCCAGGTCCGGGCGGGCATCCTGATAGGCGTTGTCCGCGTGGGGAATTACGGTACTCAGCCCGTCATTGCCGCCATACAGCGTGACGATCACCAGGACGCCGTCGTTGTCCCCCAGTGTGCGTGCGTCCCCCGGCCGCGGCAGATCGGACGTGCCGCACCCCACGACGCCGGTCAGCAAGCCGGCTGCACCGACACCAACGCCGGCGCTTGCAAGCAGAAATCGGCGGCGATTCACTTCAACCATTTCGGCACCTCGTCACGCAGTGAGATATTCGGGGGTGTTGACCGCTGCGGTGAACAGCTGCAACGGATTCTTGGTGAATGCCCGCAGCGCCGACGCCGAGCGATCTGACCACGCGCCGACACCGATCAAGTACCCGGCGGCGTCCACCCGGTCACCTGGTGCAGCGCTCTCGATGACCGACAGGTCACCGCGCTTGGCGAGTTCGCCTGCGGCCCAGACCTGTGCGGCGGTGCTCGCCGTCGAGACCCAGACCCGGCCCTGCGGCCAGCCAGCCACGTCGGGTGGATAGAACGGCTTCTGCCCGAGGCCGGTCAGTGCCCCGTCGATGGCGTACGCCGTCTCGGGCGAGTCGACGGGGACCTTCAGGGTGCGCATCACGCCGATGAGCCACTCCGCGGGCATCGTGATGGCGGTGCCCGCCGCGAACGCCGGGTCGGTCAGGATCGCCTTCGTTAGCGCCTTGAGGTCACGACCCGGCCCGTAGTCGGTGACCAGACGAGTCAATGTCTCATCGTTCGGTGGTGTGTCGGAGGCGAGTTGGCGCCACAGCCGAGTCGCGACGTACCGCGCAGAGTTGGGATGGTTCAGCACCGCGTCGCAGAACCCGGCGGCATCGAGCGGCCCGGTGGCGCCGAGCACCGTCTTGATCCCATCGTCGTGCTTGTCGGCGCGCAGCCGGGTCCCGCCGCGAAAGTCGTTCGTCCAACCGGTCAGCGCGCGGGCACCTTCGCGTACGTCGGCCTCGGTGTACCCGTTGCCATGTCCCAACGCGAAGAGTTCCATGAACTCTCGCGACAGGTTCTCGTTGGGCGAGCCTGCGACGTTGTCGTGTCCGTCCAGCCAGGACAGCATCGCGGCGTCGGTGAGCATCGCGTAGGCCAAGGTGTGGAAGTCACCGAGCTTGAGGCTGCGCAGCGTCCGGTTCTGTGCGCTCATGTAGCACGCGAACCTGGTCTTCAGCGCCGAGGTGGCAAAGTGGTTGTGCCACACCAGCGTTAGCTTCTCGTGGATCGGCTCCTGCACCGCGACCATGCGCCGCAGCCACCACCTGGTCAGCTCGGCCATCTGGCCGTCGACGAGCTGATTCCAGGCGTCCTTGGCGGCGCCGTCTGCCTTCTCGCCCGGGTACCTCGGCACGTCCGGGTAGACCGGCATCGGCGTCGCCCGTGCTCCGGGGTCGGACTCCGGGTCCAAGTTGAGCACCCCGTCGAGGTAAGCACCCACGTCTTGGCCCTGCAGCGCATCCACCCGTGGCCCGGTGGTGCCGAAGCCCGTCCTCCGTAGCAGACGCGCAGTGGCGATCCACCGAGCTGACTGGGTCGACATCCCGCCTCCCGACGCCTCCACGTTTGCCATCGGCGCATCAATACGCACAAAGTCGTGGACATTCCGATGCAATGGACCGCTGTTGAATTGCCAACATTCGCGGCGACGTTCACAGGAAACTTTCAGCTGCGATGTGGCCGGTACGT
>NZ_JAVRPS010000711.1:0-4787 GCF_032162105.1 Mycobacterium sp.
CAGGAACACCGCCGCGGCCAGCACCGAGCCGAGCAGCAACCGGTGCGATGGCAGTGGCCTCGGCAGTGACACCCGGTAGAGGAAGGTCACCGCCAGCACGAAGCCGACGAAGAGCACCGGGTAGTAGCCGAAGCGCAGCACGTTGGCCCAACTGTCGGGAATGTACTCGCCGATCTTTATCGGCCCTAGCGCGATGAACGGCGCCGTCACGATGACGAACACCAGCATGCCCACGTACAGGCCAAGCGCGTAGAAGCGCTGGCGTACGGGGTGTCGCAGGGGCGTCTGGTCGTGCGCCTCGACGATCGAGTCGACGAACGCGGACACCGCCGACGAGCCCGCCCACAGCGAGATCACGAACCCGATCGACACGACCTCGCCGCGGGCGCCAAGCAAGATGTCGCTGATCGTCGGCTCGATGATCTCGTTGACGACGTTGGGGGAGAAGAAGCTGTTGGCCGTTCGGATCAGCCGATCCTGGATCGTCGGCAGCGTCTGCGGACCGAAGAGCGGCGCGACGTACGCCAGGCTGCCCAACAGGCCGAGCAGCAGCGGCGGCAGGGAAAGGGCGCACCAGAATGCCGCTTGGGCGGACTCGGAGAAGATCGAGTCGTCCCAACTCTTCGACAACGTGCGCTTGGTGACGCGCCAAACGTGATGGCGTGACGGCTTCACTGGCGGGGGCTGGTCACTCATGACCACACCAGCATTCCCGACGATGGGCTCGCACGCCCCGATCGGGGTGTGCAGAGTCCGTCAGGACTCGGTCGTTTTGACCTCGATCACGGCGGCCAGCTCAACGAGCTTTGCCTCGTGTTCGTTTGCGTGATGCTGGCAGAACAGCAGCTCGGCACCTGACGGTAACGTCGCGCGAACGCGGGCGGCTGCGCCGCAACGGTCACAGCGGTCAGCCCGGGTTAGTTCGGGGCTGGTCAGAGTGGCGTTCATGGCTCCTCCTCCGGTCTCGCGTAGCTCTACTGTGTCAGACGTTTTCGCTTCCAGCCTTGTTCCCCGGCCGTTCATCGGTGTGTCGTGTCTCACTTGTCGGCGAAGTTGCGGGCAGGGCAGGCTGGCCGCATGATCCCGACGCCGAGTGTGCTCGTGCACCTGTGCACCGCCGACGACTGGCAGCGCGCAAAGGAGGCGGGTGAACACCGGCCACCGTCGCTCGACGACGTCGGTTTCGTGCACCTTTCCGCCACCGAGCAGGTCCATCTGCCCGCCAACCGGCTCTACTCCGGCCGCACGGACCTGGTGCTGCTGCGCTGCGATCCAGCGTTGGTGGGAGCGCCGGTGCGTTGGGAACCGGGTGTGTCGACCGATCCGACGTCCATGCTGTTTCCGCACCTGTACGGTCCGCTGCCGGTAGCCGCTGTGACGACTGTCACGTCCTATCTGCCAGGGGCGGACGGGACGTTCGCCGAACTACCCGCCGATCAGTCCGAGACCACGTAGGCGTCGACCTCGATCTCGACCAACAGATCGGGCTCGATGAGCGCGGACACCTCGACCATCGACGTGACGGGCCGGATGTCGCCGAACACCTCGGCGTGCACCGCTGCGACCTCCTGCCACCGGCTGATGTCGGTGACGAACATCCGTGTGCGCACCACGTCGGCCATGGCGGCGCCGGCCTCGCCGAGGGCGATGTCGATGCGGCGCAATGCCTCCCGCGCCTGTTCGGCGATGCCGTCACCGGGTGCGGTGGTGCCCGCGACGGCGACGAGGGGGCCGACGCGTACCGCCCGCGCGTAGCCGACCCGTTCCTCGAAGGGCGACCCGGAGCTGACGGTGATGCGCTGCGGCGTCATCAGTCGGCCGTAGCCTCGACGATCGACAGCGGGCCCGCAGTCTCAACCACGCGCTGAAGTCGAAAACCCGCACGCGCCAACAGGTCTGCGTACTCGGCGCGGGTCCGTTCCTTGCCGCCCGCGTTGACCAACATCTCCAGGTCGAGCATCGTCCCGAAATGGGATGAGGGCCCTTGCGGCAGAACCATTTCCAGCAGCAGGAGCTTTCCGTTCGGGGCCATCGCCGTGCGGATGTTGCGCAGAATGCACAGCGCGCTGTCTTCGTCCCAGTCGTGGATGATCGTCTTGAGTAGGTAGGCGTCGCCGCTCTCGGGCACCGTATCGAAGAACGAGCCGGCCGACACGGTGCAGCGATCCACCAGCCCGGCGGCGTCCAGCACGGGTCGGGCACCCTCGACCACCGACGGCAGATCGAAGAGCACACCGTGGGCATCGGGCGCGCGCTGCAGGATGGCGGCGAGCAGAGCGCCGTGACCGCCCCCGACGTCGACGATCCGGCGGAACCCGGAGAAGTCGTAGACGGCCAGGACGGGATCTGTGGCCATCGCACTCATCGCCGTCATCGCGTCGTTGAACACGGCAGCCAGTTCGAGGTTGGTGTCCAGGTAGTCGAAGAAATTCGTGCCGCGCAGTTTGACTGCCGCGGGCTCACCGGTCCGAACGGAGTGCAGCAGGCTGCCCCAGTGTTCCCAGTGGGCCGGATTGCCCATGAGCAGAACCATGGCGCGCATCGAGCCCGGTGTGTCCGACCGCAGTGCCGCGCCGATCGGGGTCAGCGCGAATCTGGCGTCGCGGCGCAGTTCGAGCACCCCTTTGCCCGCGAGTGCGCGCATCAACCGGTAGACCGCATCGGGATCGGCGCCGACCCGGCGGGCGACCTCGTCGGCGTGCAACGGCCCTTTCGCCAGCTCGTCGGGGATGCCGAGGCTGGCCGCCGCGTACAAGGCCTGCGTCGTCCAGCTGCCGTTCGCCAACTCCAGCAACGCGATGTTGCCTGGCACCATCGCGCGGGTCAGCTTCTGCACGCCGGTACGGACCCGGTCGACGACGCGAACCAGACGGACGGGTGGCGCTTTGTGGGTGTCGGGCACGGGCCGTAACGATATACCGGCACCCAGACCGGAGGGTGACGCTCGCGGCGATGTCTGTCCGTGTTCTTCGTCGTGAACCGTAGGCGCAAGCGCCAGCGGGAGAACCGCTGAGACGAGTTGCCTTCGCGGTCAAGGGAATCGAGTGTCGGACTACTCGTTGCCGGACTCCGCATCGAGTTTGGCGACGGTGTTGAACAGGCCGCCGTAGGAGACTTCCCGCACGCGCCGGCGCGGTCAAAAGAGGTGACGGCTGAGGGAGCACTAACCGATGAACCACGACGACCCCGAACGGCGGATCGCAGACGTCGAACTCTGGCAGGCAGAAGGGTGGCGTCCGCAGCCGCCACGGTGGTCGTACTGGCGACGTCGACACCAGGCCACCTGACGATCAGCCCCAGCACCCACCGTGACTCAGATCGGCGAAACCGCGCAGACGCGGCGTAATCCACAATTATGGTCATTGCTGGAATGCTGCGACCGCTGGCCACTGACGGAAGGGGCCGGGGTGCCGGAACTGATGGGTATCTCGCATATCGATTTGACGGTGTCGGACTGCGACCGAGTGGCCGCCTGGTGACAGGACGTGGTGGGTTTCACACCCCTGAATCGCACTAGCGGCGAGACCTTCGAGACCAGGTCCTTGGTGCATCCTTCCGGTGTCGTGGTGACAGTCATGACTCACGACGGGACGTCGGAACGACCGTCGTCTTCCGCGATCCTGAGAACACGCAGTTAGAGCTCTTCGTGCACCCGAGTCTCGACGAATCGCAGTTAGATGCAGCCGATTCCGAGCAAGCGCGGCGCGTCTTGCAGCAGGATCAGTCGATGACCGATCAGTCGAGGTAGTCGCGCAGCACCTGAGAACGGCTGGGGTGCCGCAACTTCGACATCGTCTTCGACTCGATCTGGCGGATCCGCTCGCGGGTCACGCCGTAGACCTGGCCGATCTCGTCGAGCGTGCGGGGCTGGCCGTCGGTCAGACCGAACCGCAACCGCACGACACCTGCCTCGCGCTCCGAGAGCGTCTCGAGCACCGACTGCAGCTGATCCTGAAGCAGCGTGAACGACACCGCGTCCACGGCCACCACGGCCTCGGAGTCCTCGATGAAGTCACCGAGCTGGCTGTCACCCTCGTCGCCGATGGTCTGGTCCAGCGAGATCGGCTCACGCGCGTACTGCTGGATCTCCAGCACCTTCTCCGGCGTGATGTCCATCTCCTTGGCGAGCTCTTCGGGCGTGGGCTCGCGGCCCAGGTCCTGCAGCAGCTCACGCTGGATGCGGCCGAGTTTGTTGATCACCTCGACCATGTGCACCGGGATGCGGATGGTGCGGGCCTGGTCGGCCATGGCGCGGGTGATCGCCTGGCGGATCCACCACGTGGCATAGGTGGAGAACTTGTAGCCCTTGGTGTAGTCGAACTTCTCGACCGCGCGGATCAGGCCCAGGTTGCCTTCCTGGATGAGGTCGAGGAACGCCATGCCACGGCCGGTGTAGCGCTTGGCCAGCGACACCACCAGACGCAGGTTCGCCTCGAGCAGATGGTTCTTCGCCCGGTCACCGTCGCGGCAGATCCAGGTCATGTCGCGGCGCTGGGCGGTGGTCAGCTTCTCGCCCTTCTCGGCGACCTCCGACATCAGCTGCGTGGCGTACAGGCCCGCCTCGATCCGCTTGGCGAGCTCGACTTCCTCTTCGGCGTTGAGCAGCGCCACCTTGCCGATCTGCTTGAGGTATGCGCGAACCGAGTCCGCGGACGCCGTCAGCTCAGCATCCTTGCGGGCTTGCCGCAAAGCCTCGGACTCGTCCTCGTCCCAGACGAAATCGCCTGAGGCTTTGTCCTTTTCGCTCGGCTCGACGATCTCCTCGTCTTCGACGGATGCCCCGTCGG
>NZ_JAVRPS010000712.1:0-19159 GCF_032162105.1 Mycobacterium sp.
ATCGATGCGGTCCTGTTCGCAATTCGCATCTTCGACGAGGAGAAGGCGCTCACCGAAGGGCTCCACGGATACCGGGAGTACGCCGAGACGGTGCATTCCCGTTTGGTACCAGGCGTGTGGTGAAGGACAGGACATGAAGATCGCGCTTCAAGCGCTGCCGTCATTCGTCATCGGGCTGGTGGTGTTCGGACTGCTGGTGTTCTGGCCGGCAGGCACATTCGACTACTGGCAGGGCTGGGCGTTCATCGCGGTGTTCGCCGCTTCGACCACGATCCCGAGCATCTACCTGGCGGCGACCAATCCCGCCGCCCTCAAGCGACGGATGCAGGCGGGGCCCGCGGCCGAGACGCGACCGCTGCAGAAGATCATCATCACGATCGCGTTCCTCTCGCTGGGAGCGATGATCGTGTTGAGCGCGTTGGACTTTCGCTTCGGCTGGTCCTCGGTGCCCGCCGCGGTCTCCGTGGTCGGTGACGCATTGGTCGCCGTTGGGCTTCTCATCGCGATGATCACGACGATCCAGAACGGGTACGCCGCCGCGAACATCAAGGTCGAGTCCGCCCAGACGGTCGTGTCGACGGGCGTGTACTCCGTTGTCCGCCACCCGATGTACTTCGGAAACGTCGTGCTGATGATCGGCATCCCGCTGGCACTTGGGTCCTATTGGGGACTTCTGCTCGTAATACCTGGCTTGGCCGTGCTCGTCACCCGGATCCTCGACGAGGAGAAGGTGCTGACACAACAGTTGGCCGGCTACGCCGATTACGCCCAGCGGGTGCACGCCCGACTGGTGCCCTACGTGTGGTGATGGAGGAATCATGAAGATCGCCGTGCAAACACTGGCGTCGGGACTTCTCGGAGTGGCGTTCTTCGTCGTACTGCTGTTCTGGCCGACGGGCACGCTGAACTATTGGCAGGCATGGGTTTTCATCGCCGTGTTCATCGTTGCCACCCTCGTCCCGAGCGTCTATCTCGCGGTGAAGGATCCGGCAGCACTTCAGCGGCGGATGAAGGCCGGGCCGATCGCCGAGACCAGAACCATTCAGAAGCTCGTCATCACCGGGACGATCGTCGCGGTCGTCGCGGTGCTCGTCGTCAGTGCGCTCGACCATCGGTTCGGTTGGTCGGATGTGCCGACACCCGTCGTCGTGCTCGGCAACGTCCTGGTCGGCATTGGGCTGGGGTTCACGCAGCTCGTCGTCATCCAGAACAGCTATGCGGCCGCGACCATCACGGTGGAGGCGGACCAGAAGGTGGTGTCGACGGGCGTCTACGGCCTCGTCCGGCATCCGATGTACGTGGGCACGCTCATCATGATGGTCGGCACTCCGCTTGCGCTCGACTCGTACTGGGGACTGCTGGTGACCATCCTGACCTTTCCGATCCTTGCGCTCCGCATCGACGACGAAGAGAAGATGCTGCGTCAGGAACTCGACGGGTACGACGAGTACACGAAGAAGGTGCACTACCGGTTGGTGCCGGGAGTGTGGTGACCACTGACGAATAGCATCAGTGCATCATGATGTGTTGATGCTAAGATGTGGCGTGCGCACCACCATCGACCTCCCGGACGACCTGCACAAACAGGCGCAGGCGATCGCGCGCGACACCCATCGCACGTTGAGTGAGACCGTCGCCGATCTCATCCGGCGTGGCATGGGCACCGGCAAGGTGGCGGCCATGTCGACAGATCCTCGGACGGGACTGCCGGTGGTCAGCGTCGGGACGATCGTGACCTCCGATGACGTGCGCTCGCTGGAGGACGACGAGTGACGACCCTGCTCGACGCGAACGTGCTCATCGCAATGGTCGTCGCCGAGCACGTGCATCACGATGCAGCCGCCGAATGGCTGTCGACGTCCGGGTCCGACTTTGCGACCTGCCCGATTACGCAGGGCAGCCTCGTTCGGTTCCTGTTGCGCTCCGGCCACTCGGCGTCCGCCGCACGCGACGTCGTCGTCGCAGTGGGGAGCGCGAGCCGTCACGAATTCTGGCCCGACCACGTGTCCTTCGCCGACGTCGAATTGGGCGGCGTGGTCGGCCACCGCCAGGTCACCGATGCTTACCTTGCTCAACTCGCGCGCAGCCGCGGAGGGCAACTGGTGACGCTCGACAGCGGCCTGGCGCACTTGCACGGTGACGTCGCGGTGCTCGTTCCGACGGGCGGTGCCGCATGACCGGGAGACCATGCCCCGGCGGCGGCAAGAGCTGGTCGGTCGACAAGGCAGGAAAGCCGATATGTCCGCGCTGTTTTCGCGCACTCGCCACCGTGGCAGGCAAGGGGCGGTCGGTAGCAAACACGCCAAAGGTCCCGCCGCACGACAAGCCCCCACCACGCGATCAGCAGAAGGTCCGGCGCCAAAGCTGAGACACTGACGTCGTGGAACTGCTGACCGGCTTCGGGCTGGCCACCGCGGCGGGACTCAACGCCTACATCCCGCTGCTGGCGCTCGGCCTGCTGTCCCGGTTCACCGACCTGGTGACGTTGCCGCACGCCTGGGCCTGGCTGGAGAACGGCTGGGTCATGTCGATCGTCGCCGCGTTGCTCGTCGTCGAGGTCGTCGCCGACAAGATCCCCGCACTCGACAGCGTCAACGACGCCATCCAGACGTTCGTCCGGCCGACGGCGGGCGGCATCGTGTTCGGGTCCGGCACGGCCGCCCAGACCTCCGCGGTCACCGACCCTGGCGCGTTCGCGCAGACCGGACAATGGATTCCGGTCGTCGTCGGTGTCGTCGTCGCCCTGGTCGTGTCGCTCACGAAGTCGGCCGTGCGGCCGGCCGCCAACGTCGCCACCGCCGGTGCTGAGCACCATCGAGGACGTCACCAGCATTGGGCTGGTGTTCGTGGCGATCCTGATCCCGGTGCTGGTGTTGGTGGCACTGGCCGCGTTGGCCTCGGCGGTGCTGACGGTGCTGCGCCGGCGGCGTCGCCGACGGCAGCGTGCAGAACCGGCCTAGATCCAGATGCCCTTGCCGACGGCCACCACGCCGCCCGCGCTGATCGCGAACCGCTCGCGGTCCTTCTCCAGATCGACGCCGACCATCTCGCCGGGACCGACGACCACGTTCTTGTCCAGGATCGCGTGCCGCACCACCGCGCCTCGGCCCACCCGCACGCCCGGCATCAGCACGCTGCCCTCGACGATCGCCCCGTCGTCGACCACGACGTTGGACGACAGCACCGAGTTCCGCACCGACGCCGCCGAGATGATGCTGCCCGCACCGACCACCGACTCCTGCGCCGAGCCGCCGTTGACGAACTTGGCGGGCGCGAGGTTCTCCGGCTCGCCCCGGATCGGCCAGCGCCGGTTGTACAGGTTGAACACCGGGTGCACCGACACCAGATCCATGTGCGCGTCGTAGAAGGCGTCCAGCGTGCCGACGTCGCGCCAGTAACCGTGATCGCGCTCCGTCGCACCGGGCACTTCGTTGTTCTTGAAGTCGTAGACCGCCGCCATGCCGTCCCGCACCAGCCGCGGAATGATGTCGCCGCCCATGTCGTGATCGGAGTGGTCGTCGTCGGCGTCGGCGCGGATCGCGTCGACGAGCACCTTGGTGCTGAAGATGTAGTTGCCCATCGACGCGAAGGTCTGCTCGGGGTCATCGGGCGTGCCCGGCGGGTCGGCGGGCTTCTCCACGAACTCGCGGATGCGTCCGGAGTCGTCGGCGTCGATGCATCCGAACGCCGTGGCCTCACTCCGCGGCACCCGGATGCCTGCGACCGTCGCGCCCGCACCGCTCTCGATGTGGAACTGGAGCATCTGCTCCGGGTCCATCCGATAGATGTGGTCGGCACCGAACACGACGACGTAGTCGGGGTCCTCGTCGTAGATGAGGTTGAGCGACTGCAGAATCGCGTCCGCCGATCCGGTGTACCAGCGCGGGCCGAGTCGCTGTTGCGCGGGGACCGGCGTGATGTACTCCCCGGCAAGCCCGGAAAGCCGCCAGTTCTGCGAGATGTGGCGGTCCAGCGAATGCGATTTGTATTGCGTGAGAACGCAGATCCGGAGGTACCGGGCGTTGACCAGATTGGATAGCACGAAGTCGATGAGCCGGTAGGCGCCCCCGAACGGAACCGCAGGCTTGGCCCGGTCGGCGGTCAGCGGATAGAGACGCTTGCCCTCACCGCCGGCCAGGACGATCCCCAGCACGTGTGGCAATTCCCTCATGGATCAAATCTATCGGCCGCCACGAGCTGCGGCTAGGCATTGACACGATTGACCGTGAGTTCTGACGGGCTGTAGGTCAAGACAATTGGGTGCGGTGACTGCCATGGACTACTACCGTCTTCACCATGCGGGTGGCGATGATGACACGGGAGTATCCACCCGAGGTGTACGGCGGTGCCGGGGTGCACGTCACCGAGCTCGTCGCGCAGCTTCGGCATCTGTGTGAGGTCGACGTGCACTGCATGGGCGCGCCGCGCGACGGCGCCTTCGTGGCGCAGCCCGACCCCGCGCTGCTGGGCGCCAACCCGGCCCTGTCCACGCTGTCGGCCGACCTGGTGATGGTGAACGCCGCGGCCTCGGCGACGGTCGTGCACTCCCACACCTGGTACACCGGGATGGCAGGCCACCTCGCCGCGCTGCTGCACGGCGTTCCCCATGTCTTGACCGCGCATTCGCTCGAGCCGATGCGGCCGTGGAAGGCCGAACAACTCGGTGGCGGCTACCGCGTGTCGTCGTGGGTGGAGCGCACCGCGGTGGAGGCCGCCGACGCCGTGATCGCGGTGAGCTCCGGCATGCGCGACGACGTGCTGAGAACCTATCCGGCGCTGGACCCCAACCGGGTGCACGTCGTGCGCAACGGCATCGACACGCAGGTGTGGTATCCGGCCCAGCCGCAGCCGGGCGACTCGGTGCTCGCCGACCTCGGCGTCGACCCGACGAAGCCGATCGTGGCGTTCGTCGGCAGGATCACCCGGCAGAAGGGCGTCGCGCACCTGGTCGCGGCGGCACACCGGTTCGCGCCGGACGTTCAGCTGGTGCTGTGCGCCGGCGCGCCGGACACCCCCGAGATCGCGGCCGAGGTGGCGGCGGCGGTACAGGGCCTGGCCGCCGTCCGCGCCGGGGTGTTCTGGGTGCGGGAGATGCTGCCGACCACGAAGATTCGCGAAATACTCTCGGCTGCAACCGTTTTCGTGTGTCCGTCGGTTTACGAGCCACTGGGCATCGTGAACCTGGAGGCGATGGCGTGCGCGACGGCGGTGGTCGCTTCGGACGTCGGCGGCATTCCCGAGGTGGTGGCCGACCAGGAAACCGGGCTACTGGTGCACTACGACCCCGCCGACACCGCGACCTTCGAGGCCGGCCTCGCCGACGCGGTGAACGCGCTTGTCGCCGAACCGGAGCGGGCCCAGCGGTATGGGCGGACGGGACGCCAGCGCTGTATCGACGAGTTCTCCTGGGCGCACATCGCCGAGCAGACGCTCGACATCTATCGGAAGATCGCCTCGTAGCGACTTTGGCCCCGCGTGCGACGGTGGGTCCCCGCGTGCAACGGTGGGCCCCCGCGTGCAACGGGACTAGCTGGTGACGCCCTTGAGTTCGTCGCCGAGGGCAGCGGCCTCGTCCGGAGTGAGTTCGACGACAAGACGTCCGCCACCCTCCAGTGGTACCCGCATCACGATGCCACGCCCCTCCTTGGTTGCTTCCAATGGACCGTCGCCGGTCCGGGGCTTCATCGCCGCCATCGACTACTCCCTCCGCACATGCGGGCCCGCGCGAGCGGATCCGTCGAGCCGGGACTGCCCACCCGTCGGCAGCTCCCAGCACTGAACTGCAACTGAACTCCTACATTGTTCCCTATGACGGGCGTTCGATGTGCAAAGACCCGGCCAAGGTCCTCGGGAGACACCGCCACGACGACGCTCACGCCTCGACGGGCACCCAGCACGATGCGAGGTGATCGTCGACCATCCCGGTCGCCTGCATCAGCGCGTAGGCGGTGGTCGGGCCGACGAATTTAAACCCGCGACGCTTCAGTTCCTTGGCCATCGCCGTGGACTCGGGAGTGACCGCAGGCACCCCGGACGGGTCGACGGGACGGGGCCTCGCCGGCGGAGCGAACGACCACAGCAACTCGCCCAGATCGGCGTCCAGGTCGGCGACCGCGCGGGCATTGGCGATGGTGGCCTCGACTTTGGCGCGGTTGCGGACGATCCCGGCGTCGGCCATCAACCGCTCGACGTCGCGCTCGGTGAATCCGGCCACCTTCGCGACGTCGAACTGCTCGAAGGCACGCCGAAAGTTCTCCCGCTTGCGCAGGATGATCAGCCACGACAGCCCACTCTGGAACGCCTCCAGCGACATCCGCTCGAACAGGTCGCGAGCGCCCCGCAGCGGGCGGCCCCACTCGTAATCGTGGTAGTCGCGGTACATGACGGAATCGGGTGCGGCCGAACGGGATCCGGTGAAGTCGGCCCAACTGCAGCGGATCCGCCCGCCCCCCTCCTCGGCGACGGTCATCAGTCCACCCGTCCTTCATCGGGCAACGCGTGCGCGCCCTGGTGCACCTCGTCACCGGTCTCCTCGGAGTCCTCGGAGTCCTCGTCGTCGAGGCCCTGCACGGCGCGCACCGCGTCGAGTTGACCACGGAGGAGATCGAGCTCCTGACCCAACCGTTCGAGCACCCAGTCGACCTCGCTGGTCTTGTAGCCGCGCAGTGTCTGGGTGAACTTGACGGCGTCGACGTCGGAGCCGGTCACGCCCGATGCGGGCAACACCGTCGCGGTGGTGCCCCTCGGCAGCGGCGGCAACCGCTCGCCGCGGCCGATCAGCACGCTGCCAAGACCGAACAGCACAGTGGCCACCAGGATGAGCACGACCAGGTACAGCAGAATCAAGGTCACGACATCGATACTGCCGCAAGCCTACGACGCCGTGCGTACCGGACTGCCGGCTCGCTACCTGGGCCGCACGGTGGCCATCGGCGGCCGGTCCGTCAGCGACACCGTCGACGTGCGGGGGGTGTAGGCCTCACCGTCGGCGAAGAACTGCGTCAGGCCCACCCCCGAATCGGGGACGCCACACCGGGACAGCAGGGTGGCGATCACCTGCCTGCTCATCGCGGCGAGTTCGGTGATCGGGCGGTTGCGGTGCGTGCGGACGCCGAGGTTCACCTGGGCGATCGCGTCCAGGCCCAGCCGGTCGTAGGTGTCGATCAGGAGACCGATCTCGACGCCGTAGGCCGGCGCGAACGGCACCGACGTCAGCAGTTCGCGGGTGCCGGCGTACTCGCCGCCCAGCGGCTGCAGCAGGCAGGTCAACTCCGGGCGCAACGCGGCCAGCAGCGGCCGCGCGACGAGTTCGGTGACCCGGCCGCCGCCGTTGGCGTCCTCGCTGCCGCTCACCTTCAGCGGGCGGCGGTAGAAACCCTTGACCAGGTGCACGCCGTCGGCCGTCAGCAGCGGGCCGAGCAGCTTCGGCACGAACATCGGATCCGGATCGATCAGGTCGGAGTCGACGAATACCACCAGGTCGCCGGTGGTCGCGGCGAGGGACCGCCACAGCACCTCACCCTTGCCGGGCTGTGTCTCGACCTCGGGCAGCGCGACTTCGCGGCTGATCACGCGGGCGCCCGCGGCGAGGGCACGGATCTCGGTGTCGTCGGTCGAACCGGAGTCCAGCACGATCAGCTCGTCGACCAGCCCGCCGAGCAGCGGCGCGATGGTCTCGACCACCGAGCCGACGGTGTCCTCCTCGTTGAGCGCGGGCAGAACCACCGAAATGGTGCGGCCGGCCTTCGCCGCCTCGAGTTCGGCGATGGTCCACGTGGGCCGGCCCCAGGTGTGATCGGTGAGCCAGCGGTGCCCGGCTACGGCGTCGACGTCGGCGAGATCAGGTGTCAAGGTCATGCCAGTCCCCTCACGGTCCGCGTCGGTGGACGCACCCCTTGGATCGACGCGACCATCTCGAGTACGCGCCGAGTGGGACCGACCTCGTGGACCCGGAACATGGCCGCCCCCGCCTCGGCGGCGAGCGCCGTCGCAGCCAGGGTGCCCTCCAGGCGTTCGGTCAACCCCACACCCAGAGTTTCCCCGACGAAATCCTTGTTGCTGAGAGCCATCAGGACGGGCCATCCAGTGTTTACAAGGTCTTTTACGTGGCGCAACAAACTAAGACCATGGTGAGTGTTCTTACCAAAATCGTGGGTCGGATCGATTAAGACGGCCTCACGCGCCACTCCAGCAGCAACCGCGCGTTCGGCCGCGGCGGTGACTTCGGCGATCACGTCGTCGACCACACCGCGCTCGGACACCCCGTAGTTGGCCCGAAACGGCCTGGTCCGCGGCGTCGCGCCACCCGTGTGAGAGCACACCAGGCCCGCACCGAACTCGGCGGCGACGTCGGCCAACCCGGGATCGGCCCCGGCCCAGGTGTCGTTGATCAGGTCGGCGCCGGCCGCGCAGGCCTGTTTGGCGACCGCGGCGCGCCAGGTGTCGACGCTGATCAGCTGGTCGGGAAAGGTGTTGCGGAGCCATTCGATGAATGGCACGACGCGGGCGGTCTCCTGGTCGGCGTCGACGTCGCTACCGGGGCCTGCCTTGACGCCGCCGACGTCGACCACGTCGGCGCCGTCCTCGATCACCCGATGGGCGGCCGCCTTGGCCGCGTCGTCGGAGAACGTCGCGCCGCGGTCGTAGAACGAGTCCGGCGTCCGGTTCACGATCGCCATGATCATGGCGCGATCGCCGGCCACGGGCCGGCCCAGAAACGTCGACTGCACCTCTCCAGGCTAGCTGCCAGCGATTTCGGCGCGCTTTCGTTCGCTGGGGCGACGGTTTGCGCTCCGAAATCGCTAGGACTTGGGGCGCTTGCCGTCGGCGACCTCGGCCGGGTAATCGCCGTAGAACGGCACGTAACCCTCGTCGCGGCCGGACAGCACGTACAGCGCGTCGTCGGACTTCTCGCCGCTGCCGTAGCCCTGCTTGCGCAGGTCGACCTTCTGACTCTTGAACGTCGACGTGTGCGCGAGGGTCTCGACGACCCGCACGAACAGCGGCACGGCGTAACCGGGCAGGTGCGCGTAGGCGGCCTTCGCCAGCACCTTGCCGTCGAACTCCTGGCCCTCCTTGAGCTGGATGGCCACCATGCCGGCCCGCCCGCCCGCGCCCGGCACCTCGACGCCGAACACCGTGCACTCCTCCACCTGCGGGTCCGTCGACACCGCGGCTTCGACCTCGGTGGTGGCGACGTTCTCGCCCTTCCACCGGAACGTGTCGCCGAGGCGGTCGGTGAACGCGGCGTGCCCGAATCCCTGCGAGCGCATGAGGTCGCCGGTGTTGAACCAGACGTCGCCGTCCTTGAAGGCGTTGCGGACGAGTTTCTTCTCGGTGGCGTCCTTGTCGGTGTAGCCGTCGAAGGGCTGGAAGCTGCTCACCTTGGAAAGCAGTAGGCCCGGCTCCCCTGCCTTCACCTTGTGGACGCGGCCGTCCTTGCCGCGTTTCGGTTCGCCCGACTCGTCGTCGTACTCGACGAAGGCGATGGGCGACGGGCAGATACCCGTCGTCTTGTCCACGTTGAACACGTTGAGGAAGGCGGTGTTGCCCTCGCTGGCGCCGTAGAACTCGCACACCCGGTCGATGCCGAACCGCTTGGTGAACTCGTCCCAGATGGCTGGGCGCAACCCGTTGCCCGCGATGACCCGGACGTGGTGCCGGCGGTCGGTCGGCTTGGGCGGTTGGTTGAGCAGGTAGGCGCAGATCTCGCCGATGTAGACGAAGGCCGTTGCGTCGTATCGGATGACGTCATCCCAGAACTTCGACGCCGAGAACGACTTGCCAAGCGCCAGCGTCGATCCCGAATTGAGCACCGAAGACAGCGCAACCGTGAGCGCGTTGTTGTGATAGAGCGGCAGGCAGCAGTACAGGGTGTCGTCGCTGGTCAGCCGCATGCCGAGGCCACCGAAGCCGCCCAGGGCGCGCAACCACCGGTAGTGCGTCATGACGCTGGCCTTCGGCATCCCGGTGGTGCCCGACGTGAAGATGTAGAAGGCCTTGTCCTTGGCCAGCACCGCGGAGGTAGTCGCGGGGTTTGTGGTCGGCGCGGTGGCGGCGAGCTGCTGGAGTTCGTCGACCGTCATCAACCCGTTGGTGTCGGCGCCGCTCTCGGTGATCGGCTCGATGAAATCGGTCTCGGCCACCACGGCCTTTGCGGCGAGCAACCCCAAGCTGTGCTTGAGCACGTCGCCGCGTTGGTGGTAGTTGAGCATCCCGGCGACCGCCCCGCACTTCACCGCGGCGAGCATGAGCAGCACCGACTGCGGCGAGTTGCGCAGCATGATGCCGACCACGTCGCCATGCCCGACGCCGCGCGCGGCGAGCACGGCGGCGTACCGGTTCACCGTCTCGTTGGACTCGCGGTAGGTCAGTTGCTCGTCGCCGAACTTGATGAAGACCTTGTCGCCGTAGCGGGCGGCCCGCTCCTGGAACACCTTGCCGATGGACGTCTTGGCCGTCGGGCGCGCCCCGAATCCGGTGATCACGCCGCGCAGGATGGCCGGCGCATCCATCAGCAGGCCGGGCAGCTGCGGCGCGATGTCGAGCAGGCCGACGCTGCTACGGATCCCCGATTTCTCGTCGCTCATGGCGCACAACCCTAGTGGCCAAGGTGTCCGCCGGTGACGGGCGTCACCCGGTGGGAGCGCAGGCGGCCAGCGCCGCTTCGACGTGGTCGACCACGACGAGCCGGTCCAGCGCGTCCGGCCCGACGTAACCCGTGGCGGCGAGCCCGCGCAGCCACGCCAACAAGCCGTCGTAGTGGCCGATCGGGTCGAGCATCACCAGCGGCTTGTCGTGCATGCCGAGATAACCGGCCGTCCAGGCCTCGAAGAACTCCTCGAGCGTGCCGATCCCGCCCGGCAGCACGATGAAGGCGTCCGCACGGTCCTCCATGACCTGTTTCCGCTCGCGCATGGTGTCGGTGACGATCAGCTCGTCGGCGTCGACGTCGGCGAGCTCGCGGTGCACCAGCGCCTTGGGGATCACCCCGACCGTGCGGCCGTTGTGCGCCCGAGCGGCACCGGCCAACGCGCCCATCGCCGAGACGTTGCCCCCGCCGGACACCAGCGTCCAGCCGCGGTCGGCGATGGCGGCGCCGACGCCGGTCGCCAGCGCCAGCAACTCGGGATGCCTCGGCCCCGACGCGCAGTAGACGCACACCGTCCACGGTCGGTCCTTCGTTTCGGTGAGTTCGGCGTCTTCTGACACACCGCCAACCTTAGGGAGCGCAGCGACCCGGGATTCGACGCCGCCGAGATTTGGCGCATTCATCGGTCCGGCCCCTCGGGCGCACCATAGGATCCGGCGGTGCCAGTCGACTGGGTGACCGCGCCGGAGGAACCGTTGCTCGACCAGCTGGAAGCGGCCGTTCGCAGCCGCGCCGGAGCCATGCTCGTCGGGCCTGCCGGGGTGGGCAAGACGTCACTGGCCCATGCGGCCGTCGCGAATCTCGGCGGTGAGTTCGCCCGCGTCGCGACGGTCACAGGGACGGTCGCCGGATCGACGGTGCCGTTCGCTGCGTTCGGCGATCTGATCCAGGTCGCCGACACCGGAAAGACGGCGGCAGTGCTGCGCGCGGCGCGCGAGTCCATCGGCGAAGGCGTGCTGTTGTTCGTCGACGATGCCCACGCCCTGGACAGGCTGTCCGCCGCGCTGGTGTATCAGCTCGGGATCAGCGGCGCGGCGCGGTTGATTCTCGTGGTCGACTCGGACGAGTCGATGCCCGATGGATTGTCGACGTTGGTGCGCGATCAGCTGGTAGCCCAGATCGACGTTGCGCCAACCGGATACGACGCGCGCCTGCTCGACGAGCAGGTGAGTGCGTTCGTCACCGGGCTACCGGAACGGGCATCGGCGGTGCTGGAGTTCCTGGCCGTCTCCGAACCGTTGTCCGTCGCCGTGCTGGCCGAGCTGGCGGGTGCCGACGCGGTATCGGCGGCGACCTCGGCGGGCGCGGTGGTGATCGACGGCGACGACGTGCGGCCCGCCCATCCCCTGTTCGCGCGCGCGGCGCGAAACCGACTGGACCCCGACCGGGAACGACGCGTGCGTACCGATCTGGTCGAGAAGCTGCCCGCCCCAACGGATGTCGTCGGGCGGTTGCAGCGCGCCGTGCTGGCGATGCACAGTGACCGGCCACTTCCGGTGACCGACCTCGTCGCGGCGGCCGACGAGGCGCTGCGGCTCGGCGATCTGGAGCTCAGCGAGCGACTCGGGCGGGCGGCGCTGGCCGACGGGGGCCTGGCGGCCCGGCTGCCGCTGGCCTATGCGCTCGCCTGGCAGGGACGCGGCCGCGACGCCGATGCCGTGCTCGCCGACGTCGATCCGGCTTCGTTGACCGAGGCGGAGTTGATGGCGTGGGCCCTACCGCGGGCGGCCAACCAGTTCTGGATGTTGTCCGAGCCGGAGCGGGCGACGGCGTTCCTGCAGACCACCCGCGGCCGGGTGACGACGCCGACGGCACGCACCACGCTCGATGCCTTGTCGGCGACGTTCGCGATGAACGCAGGCAGTCCGACCCGGGCCATGCAGGTCGCCGCCGAGGTGCTCGCGTCGCCGGACGCCGACGACACGGCGGTCGGCTGGGCATCGGCAGCGGCGGCGTTGAGTTCGGCGCGGATGGGCCTGTTCGCCGAGGTCGACTCGTTGGCCGAGCGGGCGTTGGCCGCAGGGCATCCCGGCCTGCTGCGGTTCACCTCCGGCTTCGGGCAGACGACCACACGATTGTTGGGCGGCGAGTTGGACGACGCTCAGGCGTTGGCGCAGCGACTCCTCGACTACACCCAGAGCCAACAGCCGGGGCGCGCGATCGGCGAGGTGTTGGTGGCCGACATCCTCATCGCTCGGGGTGAGCTGGACGAGGCCATCACGCTGCTGCGCGGAGCCGCCGCGGCCCTTGCGCCGACCGGCTACTCGTGGGGCCCACTGGCCTGGATGCTGTTGACACACGCGCTCGGTCAGCAGGGGCAGACCGCGGAGGCGGGCCGCACCTTGGCCAGGGCGGAGGCCCGGCACGGACTCAAGTCGATGCTGTTCGCCCCCGAGCTGTCCTTGGCCCGGGCGTGGACGTGTGCCTCACGGCGCGACGGCCACGGCGCGATCGATGCGGCCAGGGAAGCCGCCCGCGCGGCCGAGCGGGGCGGTCAGTCGGCGGTGGCGCTGCGGGCGCTGCACGACGCGGTACGGCTCGGCGACGTCCGCGCGGCCGACGGCATCGCGCGCCTGAGCCTCGATTGCGTGGTCGGCAGGCTCGCCCTCGATCACGGGCGCGCACTGGCCGCCGGTGACGCCGCGGCGTTGGACTCCGTGGCTGCGGCGTTCGCGGGCATCGGGATGCAGGGCGCGGCATCCGACGCCGCGGCGCAGGCCGATCGGGCGCGGGAGTAGGTGTTCGGTCAGTGCCGTCGCGGCGGACCGTCGTCGTCAGAAGCGTCGTAGCCGAGTACGTCGGGTCTCGGCATTGGCGGCATGGCGCCCTCGATCTGACCCTAATCCCAGAATTGGTGCCCGAGTGCACGTATCTGCGGCTTTAGGATCATTAGCTGACGGTAGGAATTAAGGGGGCTGCGGTCGTGAGCGTGCTGGATGCGTTCCTGTCGACGTGGTCGGATGCGCGATCCACGTTCGGCGAAGGCACTCCCGAAACCGGCTCCCAGTACGACAAGAGCGGGCCGCTGCAGGACATGCAGACCACCGTGCAGTCGGCGGCGCCGGGTTCGACGTGGACCGGCCGGGCGGCCAGCGCGTACGGCACCGCCAACACCGAGCACGGTGACGTCCTCGGAAAGCTCGCGGGGTTGGACCAGCGGCTCAGCGCGCAGGTGAACCAGTCATCGCAGGTCGTCGAGACCGGCCGGCGCAATCTCGATGCGTTGCGCCACTGGATGGTCGATGCCGCCGCGTCCGTGCCCCCTGGCAAGAACCGCGACCAGATGCTGCTGCCGATCGTGCAGAAGGGCCTCGGTCAGCTCACCGACATCGTCACCAAGTCCAACGGTGACCTCGGCAAGATCGGTGGCGAGATCCGGGCACTCGACGCCGAGTTCAGGGCGCTGGGAAACCAGAGATTCGTCAAGGAAGGCACCGGGGACGACGGTGCGCTCGGTGTCAAGGGTGACGAAGAGGAAAAGAAGAAGAAGGACATCGACGACAGCGGCGACCACGGACACGAAGACGGCGACTCGTTGTCCGACGGAAAGCTGTCTCCCGAGGAGTCCGCGCGGCTTCAAGGCGCGACCACGCTGACGCCCGAAGAGAAGGCGGCGTTGGATCGCGGCGACCTGACCATTCCTCCCGAGCGGATGGCGTACCTGAACGGCCTGTCCGACTCACTCGACGGCAAGTCGCCCGCCGAGATCAAGGCGACGCTGGCCAGTCTTCCACCCGAGGACGCCAAGGCGGTGTCCAACGCCTTGCACCTGGTGGGTTCCGACGCCGTGAAGACGACCGTCGACCCGTCGATCAAACCCGGCGAGGACGGCTACGTCCCGGCGACCGGCGGCAAGGAGAACCTGCCGAAGAGCATCCAGGACATCTTCGACGCACCTCTGCGCAACAACCCGACGGGCGACTGGATCACCAACCCCGACGGGTCGAAGACCTTCATACCGCCCGACTACAACAAGCCCTACAAGTTCCTCGACGAGTACCGCGACATCGCCGCGATCTCCAACTGCGGGGACCCCGACCTGCAGCGCAGCAGTGCTCTCAACGAGGGCATGCTGGCCGAATCACGCGAGCTGCTCGAGGACTCCGAGGGACACGTCTTTCCGGACTGGGACACTGACTGGAACCACCAGAACCTCGACCCGACGTTGCAGGACTTGCTGTCGGCGTCGTCGCACGACCCGATCGCCGTGCACGATGCGTTCGCCGGTGTGGACGGTCGCTCCCCGAACAACGACTTCATCCGCGACGTCTACCAACACGACTGGGCCGACAACGGCGCCGCCGCCGGACAGTTGTTCCCCGACACCACGGACCACTCCGAGCGGGCCGGCCAGACCATGCATGCCTTCGATGCCTACGCCGGACAGCACTACCAGGACCTGCTCAACATGAACGGGGGCAGGGAATCCCTCGGGGAGGTCAACCCCAATCTGGTGCAGTCATTGGGCGAGGCGAACAAGCCCTACATCGACGACATGGCAGGCGCGAACATCGATGGCACGCATGGCTTCGACGAGCTGGACAGCGGGGCGAACGCCAACAACATGCGTGGCTTGTTCGCCGTGATCGACTCTGACCCCACGGCGGAGAAGAACTTCAACGTGGCTGCGACCGCGACGTGGCGGGACATCGTTGCCGACTACTCGCAAGACCTCGCCAAGACAGGCATTCCCGACGGCGACCTGCTGACGGCGGCCGGGAAACTAGGTGGCGCGCAGGACATGGGCGAATACATCCATCAGCTCGACATGGGCAAAAGCGAATACGAAGCTTCCAAGGAGGCGTGGGAGAAGAAGGGCCAGTGGTACGACGTCATCCATGACGCCGTCTCAGAGGTACCGAAGGTCAAGGATGCGGTCGGGATCTACGACAAGATTCCGGGCGACCCACTGAAGGAGCTGTTCGTCGGCAAAGAGCCCACACCCGGGACGGTGACGCCGATGGTCTTGCGCGACCCAGGCGAGATCACCAGGCCCGTCGCCGAATACCTCGTCAGCCAGAAGGTGGGCGACCTGGGCGACCTGGCCCCATACGTTCACAACGGAGTGCTCGACGCGACCGCCCCCAGAAGGCTGGTCGAGGATTATGTGTCCCGCGTCGGACACAACAACGAGCTGCCGTATGTCGACTGGACCAGCGCATATCAGGCGTCCATCTACGTGTCCGAGGGCGAATTCAACAAGATCAAACCGCCAGAAGGATGAAAACAGTGACGAAGTCCCGCCTAGGGATGGTGCTCGGCGTTGTCGCGATCCTGCTCGGGGTCACCGCCTGCCATACCGAATCTGCGCCGCCACCACAGACTCCGACTCCGGCGGCGCAGCCCGCGAACTGGCCGCAGAACCTGAACGATTTCCGTTTCCGCTGGAGCGCCGACCCGGGATTTCCCTTGGACACCGGTTGGGCAGTGCCGCTGCGTGCCTACCTCGAATCGCTGCGCATCATCTATTACACCCTCGACCTGAACGCGGGCTATCCCGGGCTGAAGCGGGCGACACCGCAACCACCGGAGAAATTCTCCTCCGAGTGGAAGAAACTCCCCATCGTGCAACGAGACCTTCGTGGCGACATTGGGCTGGTGGACCTCGACAACCCGAGCAACCGGTTCGTCGGCAACGAGGATCTGCGCGTTCTCAGGGCAGAACCGATCCCGTCGGGTTTCCGCGCGTTCGTATGCGACGCGACGTATCGCGTGTTCAAGGAGACGGTCGGCTCGCGGCTCGCCCCCGTGAACCTCTTCCCGACGACGGACGCCGCCAACCTCGACCGCGACAACATGGCCGTCTGGCGGATCGAGTTCAGTGACAAGGACCCACGCGCCGGGGCGTCGCTGCCCTCGCCGCAGTCAGCCCAATGGGGCCCGTTGCCTGCTCCGCGCGACGACGTGTTCGGCCCGTGGTTCGTCACCGGCTCCTACCTGGTCAGCGCATGGTCCGGCAGCGACTTTCCCGGACTGGCATCAGGCACTCCGGAGTACGACCAAAGGCTCCGTGAAGCGCAAACAGCCGAGGAGACGATGCGTCAGCAATGCCTTGACCAATATCCGCTGAACGCCGAACAACGCAAGGCGATCGCCACCACCGTCATCGACAAACCAGCAACCGTGGAGCCAGCCCTACCCGGCTGGCCGGAATGAGATCGGTGAACCGCCATGAATGAACCGCTCTACGTCCAGCCCGACGGCGTTCGCACCTTCTCGCAGGTGCACGACCAGGTCGTGTCCGCCCTATCGCAGATAATGGGTTCGGCCGCACCGGAAGCGCTCGGCGTCGAGACCTCGCACGGGCCGATCGCGTCCGCCGTGAGCGCCGCGTTGGGCCAAGTCCTCGGCAGTCGCCAGGGCACCATGCAGAACACGTCGACCTCCGGTCAGACCATCTCGGAGCTGCTTCAGAAGGCTGCCCAGATGTACGAACAGGGCGACCAGAAGGGCGCCGAGACGCTCAGGAAGGCCGCAGAGGCGCTGCAGGCCAACGAGGCTGGCGGCGCGGGTGGCGCTTCCGGGACAGCAGGTGGTGCCGCGGGTGGCGCGGCGGGCGCAGGCGGCGGTGCCGAACAGATGGGCCAGATCGCAGGCCAGGTCGGGCAGCAGGTCGGCCAGATGGCGCAGTCGATCGCGCAACCGCTGCAGGGTCTCGTCCAAGGGCTGCAACAACTCCCGCAGCAAGTCATGCAGGGCGTCCAGGGCATCGTTCAGTCGGCCGCCGGGTCCGCGGGTGCCGCTGGGTCGGCGGGGACCAAGGCCGAAGGTACCAAGGCCGACGAAAAGGACCAGACCGGAGACAAGGAACCCAAGACCGACGAACCACGCAAGGACGATCCGCCCGTCCAGCGCGCCGAGGCCCAGCCCGGGAAGTCCGCCGAGCAGGGCAGGGCCCCAGAGCCGCCGCCTGAGGTGAAGCGCGCCGAGCCCGCGCAGACCCGACCGCAGCAGTCACCGCTCTAACTCAGGCGGCCGCCGACCAATTGAAGCCGCCGTTGCACCCCGATCGCGTCGAGG
Source organism: Mycobacterium sp. (assembly GCF_032162105.1). Taxonomy (GTDB): domain Bacteria; phylum Actinomycetota; class Actinomycetes; order Mycobacteriales; family Mycobacteriaceae; genus Mycobacterium. The sequence goes on from NZ_JAVRPS010000712.1 coordinate 17,672, forward strand.
AAGCTCTCGTCGTGGCTGACCACCACGAAGGCTCCCCGGTAGGCGTTTAGTGCGGACTCCAACTGGCCGACGCTGACCAGGTCGAGGTTGTTGGTCGGCTCGTCGAGCAGCAGCAACTGCGGCGCGGGCTCGGCGTTGAGCACGCACACCAACGTCGCCCGCAACCGTTCACCACCCGAAAGCGCCCCAACCGGCAGGTGAATGTGGTCGCCGCGAAACAGGAACTGCGCCAACAGATGCATGCGCCGGGTGTGGGTCAGGCTGGGCGCGTACGCGGCGAGACTCTCGGCGACGGTGCGGTCGGGGTCGAGCAGGTCCAGCCGTTGCGACAGGTAGGCGATCCGGCCGTCGGCGCGTTGCACGTCGCCCCGCTCCGGCGGCAGGTCGCCGGTGATGACGCGCAGGAGCGTCGACTTGCCCGCGCCGTTGGGACCGGTCAGCGCGATCCGCTCCGGGCCACGGATGTCTAGGTCGATGCCGTTGTCCTCGAATAGCTTTCGTCCTCCCCTGCTGATCTGGACACCACGCGCGGCGAGGACGGTGCGGCCGACGGGCACGTCGGTGTCGGGCAGGTCGAGCACGATGGCGTCGTCGTCGCGCACCGTGCGCTCGGCCTGGTCGAGTCGCGTCCTGGCGTCGTCGACCCGCTTGGCGTGCACGTCATCGGATCGGGCGGCCGACTCCTGGGCATCGCGCTTGAGCATGCCCGCCACGATCTTGGGCAGACCGGCGTTCTTGACGTTGCGCGCCGCGGTGCCCGCACGTCGCGCGGCGCGTTCTCTGGCCTGCTGCATCTGGCGCTTCTCGCGCTTCAGCATCGACTCCGCGTTGCGGACGTCGGACTCGGCGACGCGTTGCGCGGCGTCGACTGCGTTCTCGTAGTCGGTGAAAGTGCCTCCGTAGAAGATGATTTCACCCCGATGCAGCTCGGCGATGCGGTCCATCCGGTCCAACAGCACCCGGTCGTGACTGACCACCAGCAGGGTGCCTGCGAAGTCGTCGAGCGAGCCGTACAGGCGGTGCCGGGCGTCGACGTCGAGGTTGTTGGTCGGCTCGTCGAGCAGCAGCACGTCGGGCCGCCTGAGCAGCTGAGCGGCCAGGCCGACCGACACCACCTCGCCGCCGCTGAGCGATCCCAACGGCCGGTCCAGCGCGAGGCCGGCCAGTCCGAGCCGGTCGAGTTGGGCGCGCAGCCGCTCCTCGACGTCCCAGTCGTCGCCGATCGCAGCGAAGACCGCCTCGGAGGCGTCGCCGCCGGCGAGTGCGTCGAGCGCGGCGATGACGGGCGCGACGCCGAGGACGTCGGCGACGGTCCGCTCGGCGTCGAAGGGCAGTGTCTGCGGCAGGTAGCCCAGGGTGCCGTCGACGGTGACGGCGCCTGCCGTGGGCGAGTACTCGCCTGTGATCAGTCTGAGCAACGTGCTCTTGCCCGCACCGTTGGGCGCGACGAGCCCGGTGCGGCCACCGGGGACGGTGAAGGACAGGTCG
>NZ_JAVRPS010000713.1:0-6983 GCF_032162105.1 Mycobacterium sp.
CAAGATCTCGAACTGCACGTAGCTCAGACCGCCCTCGGCCTGCAGCTGCTGCCGCACCGCGTACTGCAGCAAGCTGACCGCCTCCGTCAAAGCAAAATACGTCCGCATCTGCGCGGGCTGGAGTGGATCAGCCATACCCCCCACTGTAATGCTTCGATGTAGAAGCAAATGCCGCCGGCAGCAGATGGTGCTTTGCAAGGCGTCACCGCCCGCACGCCTCGGGGCAAGGGCGCCGTGGCGAAGAGGGTCGGATTGCCTCGACATCGGGGAAAGGCAGGCGGCGCGTCGTCCCGCTCCCGAATATCGGGAAGCACTGCGGGGCCCTACGCCTGACGTACCAGGGGTTGGACAACGTGGTTACGTAGATGATCGAAGACCACCTCGGTGCGGACACCGGCAACCTCGCGTCGCTTGGTTAGCGAGTCAAGCACGAAATCGCGGAGTGCCTCGGTCGAGGCCACGGCGACGTGAACAAGCAGGTCCTCGGTGCCTGTGGTGACGAATACCTGCAGTGTCTCGGACAATTCAAGAACGAAATCGCGAAAACCGTGGACTACTTGGCGCGATTGTGGCCGCAGCCGCACGGTGATCATCGCCTGCACCGGGCGCCCCAGTTCGGCGAGGTCCACGGTGTAGTGAACGCCGGCCAAGACGCCCCGCTGCCGCAGCGCGCGGACCCTCTCACCGGCGACGACGCGAACCGGGCCGAGGTGGCGGCGAGAAGTCGTGCCGACTTGGACCTCGTCGGCATGGCGGTACGTGCCGAGCACAGGGTCGTCGACAAGATCGTTGACGGACTCAAACTTCATCGCTGACAACCACATTCGTGCTCTAGCCAAATTCGATCGACGTGTCAGGCAAGCGCCGCTCGGTGCGCTCGATCCCGCACGCCTTCGGTGCCCCAGATACCCATCCCACGGCAATGACCTGTGACAAGGGTCACGCACCAAAGGGAATTGCTTCGATATCGAAGCGGTTGCGCAAGAGGTAACTGCTTCAAGTTCAAAGCAACTAACGAAGGAGAGAATCATGAAGGCTGTGCGATACCACCGCTATGGAGGAAGCGACGTGCTCGAATACGAGGACGCCCCCCGACCGGTTCCCGGGTCGCGGCAGGTTCTGATCAAGGTCGCCGCCACCTCGTTCAACCCGGTGGACGCCGGCATCCGCGGCGGCTATCTGGCCCAGGTGTACGAGATCAGCTTTCCGCACACCCCCGGCGTGGACGTGGCGGGGACCATAGCCGAGATCGGTGAGGGCGTGCAGGGCTGGAACGTCGGCGACGCGGTCGTGGCATTCCTGCCGCTCGACGCCGATGGAGCGGCCGCCGAATACGCGCTCGCGCCGGCCGAGTCACTGGCTGCCGCCCCGACGTCGGTGGCACTGGCCGATGCCGCCGCCCTGCCGGAGGCCGGGTTGACCGCCTGGCAATCCCTTTTCGAGATCGCCGGGCTCACATGTGGTCAGTCGATCCTGATCAACGGAGCGTCCGGTGCGGTGGGCGGCTACGCCATTCAGTTGGCCAAGCAGGCCGGAGCCGTCGTCACCGCGACCGCCAAGGCGCGTGACGTCGACCGACTGCGCGAGTACGGCGCCGATCAAATCGTGGACTACATCGACTACACGGAATCGCCGATCACGGTCGACGGAGCACCCTTCGACGTAGTGCTCAACCTGGTCAGCACCACCGACGAACAGACCGAGAGCCTGATCGGCGTCGTCGTCGACGGCGGCTTCCACGTCGGCACCATGGTCTTCGGGCCCGAAAACCCCGGGCGCCAGGTCCGGACGCAGCGGGTCTTCGTGCGCAGCGACGCCGCCCAACTCGCCGGCCTCGTCAGCCGCGTCGACGACGGGCAACTGCGCATCGAGGTCGTCAACCGCCGCCCGCTCGCCGACACCGCGGCGGTGCACGACGACTCCGACGCCGGCCGCCTGCACGGCAAGACCATCCTCGTGCCCGCCGAGTAATCAACTCCTTGACCAGTAACCCTTTGCCACAACCACATGTCGCCCATGACGCGCAGCCGCGCCTACGGTCGCAGCGCGACGCTGCGTCGGCGCGGCCCCCGGCCTTCAACTCCGAGGACTACAAGGGGACGCGCCCTAGTCGACGCGCGTGGCGTGCACTTCCCAGAACGGCATGTGCATGCGGCCGTTGGTCAACCACGGTTCGATGACGCGGATCCGCTCCAGCAGCGGATTCAACTCGTCGGCCGTTTCGGGGTTGCGCGCGGCCATCATCTCGAAGGTCTCGACGCTAAGGTTTCCCTGGTAGGTGGTCGGCCCCAGATAGGTGATCTCCCAGCCACCGGCGGGAAGCACCTGCCGGAAGTCGTCCTCGGTCAGGGAGCGTGGCATGCGAAAGCCGTTCACGTTGTGCTCGCCGAACTCGAACATGTACAGCCGCGCACCGGGCTTGGTGGCGCGGTGCAGGGCCCGAGCATAGGACTTCTGCAGTTCGGGCTCGCCCCCGAACACGTGGTAGAAGGCGCAGTCGACGACGGTGTCGAACCGGCCCTCCAGTCCATCCAGCTTGGTGGCGTCGGCGAGCTGGAAGTCGACCGAGACACCGGCCTTCTGCGCGTTCCGGCTGGCACGCTCGATGGCGGCGGGCGATGCGTCGATGCCGGTGGCCGACAAGCCCTTTGACGCGTAGTGGATCGCATGGTGCCCGGGACCGGTACCGGGGTCGAGTACCTCGCCCTTGACGGCGCCCAACGCCACGAGCTGTTGGACGACCGGTTGCGGACCGCCGATGTCCCACGGCGTGGCGGCGGGCAGGCCGTGCGCCGTACGGTCGTCGCGGTACATCTCTTCAAACCGATCGGGAGCGGTCGCCCCGTCGAATGGTTGGTTCATCTGTTCTCCGCTTCTGCTCGATGAGCGAACGGTGCGCAATCGACACATCAACGATATATCGATACCTATCGCGATGCAACGCTCAAAGGGTCGCTCTGAGCACCAGCGTATCGACTGATCAAGCGATCTGATATCAGATCGTCACTACTAATCTTGGGTCAGTCGATCTACGGTTGGTCCATGCGATCCGTCGACGATCGGCCGGAGTCGTTCACCCGGACCGCGCGCAAGGCACAGATCGTCGGCTGCGCGATCGACGTGATCGCCGAGGTGGGTTACCCGCAGGCGTCGATCCGCAAGATCGCCGACCGCGCAGGCATCGCGATGAGCGCAGTGCTCTACCACTTCGGTAGCAAGGACAACCTCGTCGACGCGATCGTCGAGCACATGTACCGAACGATGCTTGCGCTCATGGTCCCGGCGCTGGCCGCCGAGACCACGGCGACGGGCAAGCTCAACGCCTACATCCGCACCAGCATCAAATACTTCGGCACCCATCGCACCGCGCTGCTGGCGCTCACCTCGCTCGGGACGAGTTATCAACCCAGCGATGGGCGCCGCTTCGATGAGCTGGGCCTCAGTCCTGAGATTGCCGAGCAGTTCGGCGTACTCGATCCGGGGCCGATCCTGCGCGCTGGCCAGCAGGACGGCGAATTCGGCGACTTCCCAGTAGGTTCCACGGCCGTCGCGCTGCGGGGCGCCGTCAACGGTGTCGTGGAGAAGATTCTGCGTGAACCCGACTACGACGTAAGGGGTTACGGCGAGGACCTGGTCGAAATCTTCGGTCGTGCCACGAGGAGTACACGATGAGCACCGTCGCGATCGCCGCGGTCGGCAGCCGTGGGGATGTCGCGCCACTCACCGGCGTCGGGGTGGCTCTGCGGGATGCCGGCCACCCGGTAGTGATGACCGCGTACACGCCCTTCGCCGACCTGATCACCGGGTGCGGGTTGGAGTTTCGTGAACTGCCCGCCGACTTCACCCCGGGCGCCGACCACGCCGACGCCACCTCGAGAGAGACCTTCGCTGCGATCTTCACGCCCCGGGGGGTGCGGGACACCGGCCAGTTAATTCTGGATGCGTTGCGCGACGTGCCTGCCGACATCCTGCTGCTCGCACCCTTGTCGGAATTGGCCGGCCATCCCCTTGCCGAGGCGAAGGGAATCCCGTCGATGGGGGTGCGATTGCAGCCGATGTCGGCCACCGCCGCCTACCCACCCACCCTGCTGGGCGCCTGGTCGGCCGGCGCGGTCGGGAACCGTTTGGCCGCGGACGCCGGCGCGTGGATCATCGACCGTCTGTACGGCGGGGTCGTCGCCGGGTTCCGCCGAGACCTCGGACTGCCGAAGCTCTCCACGCGGGTGCTGCGACATCAGCGCACTCAGGCGAATTGGCCGATCCTGCATGGTTATTCGCCCAGCGTCCTCCCGCGGCCGACCGATTGGCGGCCCGACCTACGGGTCGTGGGGTACTGGTGGCGCGCGCCGACACCGGGATGGCAGCCACCGGAAGTGCTGACCGATTTCATGGCAGCGGGTCCAGCCCCCGTGTTCGTCGGCCTCGGCAGCACCGTGGTCACCGCGCCGCGTGCAGAACAGCTGGCCGACATCATTGCCGCGCTGCGGCAGGTGGGCGTACGCGGCGTCGTCCAGGCCGGCTGGGCCGGCCTCGAAGTAGTCGGCAACGACGTCATCACGATCGGCGAGGCTCCGCATGACTGGCTCCTTCCTCAGGTGGCCGCCGTCGCGCATCACTGCGGCGCCGGGACCACCGCCGCCAGCCTGCGCGCAGGCGTCCCTACGATCGCCTTGCCAGGACTCGTTGGGGATCAACGCTTCTGGGTACGGCGTCTACACCAGCTCGGCGCCAGCGCGGCAACGATCACGCAACGCTCACTGACCGCGGACAAGCTCGCCGACGCCATTCGCGTGGCGGTCACCGACCGCCAACTCCGCGACAGAACAGGCAACTGGCCGGTCGGATCGCCGGCGAGGACGGTGCCGCACACGTGGTCGCCACCGTCGAAACCCTGCTCCGCCAATCCACCCAGTAGGAGGAGCACCGTGGCCGCTGACCCGGAAATCGTCAAGACGATCAGCGGCGATGGACGGTCGCCGACCAAGTCCGATGGTTGCGCGAGGTCCTGTCGCTCGACACACCGGCACCCAACCGTTGACGCGCTACGGCAGCCGGGAAACCAGTTCCTCGACCGCCACCCGCGGACCGGTGAAGAACGGCGTCTCCTCCCGCACGTGCCTGCGGGCGTCGGTGTAGCGCAGCTTCCACATCAGCTCGACGATGCGGGCCAGATCGGGGCCTTCGAACGCCAGGATCCACTCGTAGTCGCCCAGCGCGAACGCGGGCACCGTGTTGGCCCGCACGTCGGGGTACTCGCGGCCGGCCATGCCGTGCTCCATCAGCATCTTGCGCCGCTCGTCGTCGGGCAGCAGGTACCAGTCCAACGACCGGACGAACGGGTACACGCAGACGTAGTCGCCGGGCTCCTCGCCTGCCACGAACGCCGGCACGTGGCTCTTGTTGAACTCGGCGGGGCGGTGCAGGGCGACGACGCTCCACACTGGGTCGCTGGCCGAGCCGAGGGTCGTGCGTCGGAACGCCCGGTACGTCGCCTGCAGGTCCTCGACCCGCTCGGCGTGCGTCCAGATCATGAAGTCGGCGTCAGCGCGGAAGCCGGCGACGTCGTAGAGGCCGCGGATGACGACGCCGCCCTCTTCCTGTTGCTTGAGGAAGGTCGCGGTCTCGTCGACCACCGCGGCACGCTCCTCCCCCAGTGCTTCGGGCTGCACGGCGAAGACCGAGATCATCATGTATCTGGTCATCGAGTTGAGCGTGTCGTAGTCGAGCTTGGCCATACTCTTCATCGTGCCACGCGCGCGGCGGCCAATGACGCCGCCCGCGTGCCGGAGGCCACACACGCGGGCACCCCGATGCCGTCGAGGTAGCCACCCGCGACCGCCATGGTCGGTGGCAGGCCTGCCCGCAACTCGGCGATCAGCGCGGCGTGCCCCGGCCCGTACTGCGGCATCGCGTCGATCCACCGCTGCACGTGGCAGTCCACCGGGTCCTGGACGACGCCGAAGACGTCGGCGAGGTCGGCGGCCGCCCACGACAGCAGGTCCTCGTCCCCGGCGTCGCGGGCCAGCTGGTCGCCGAACCGGCCGAACGACAGCCGCACCAACTCGACGTTGCCGCGCGGGCCCCACTTGCGCGACGTGAGCGTCATCGCCTTGGCGTGCAACGGTTCTCCCCCGGCGACCAGCACGCCGGACCGCTCGGGCAGTGGCGTACCGCCGGGCAATGCCAGCACCACCAGCACGGTCGAGGCCACGGCGATGCGCCGGGCCGCCGCCGCGGTCCGCGGGGCGACGTGCTCGATCAGCTGCGGCAGCCGGGGTGCAGGCACTGCGAGCACCACGCCGTCGGCGTGCCAGTGCACCCCCTCGTCGTCGACCAGATCCCACCCGCCTGCCGCACGGGCGATCCGCTGCACCGCGACCTGCGCCCAGTGGAAGTCGGCCCGCCGGACGAGCTCGTCGAGCAGCACACGGTAGCCGCCGTCGACGGCGCCGAACACCGAACCGTCGGGGGGCGGCCCCGACTCCGCCAGCGCCTGGCGCACCGCGTCGGTGAGGGTGCGGGCGCCCCGGTCCAGAGCGGCGGCCAGCGGGGGCAGCGCCGCCCGCAGGCCGATCGTCGCCGCAGACCCGGCGTACACCCCGGCCAGCAGCGGGTCGACCGACCGCGTCACCACCTGATCGCCGAAGCGGTCGCCGACGAGCCCGGCCACCGTCGGGTCGGCACCGTGGCGCCACGACAACGGCCTGGTGTGTTCGTCGGCGATGCGGGCGACGGTCGCGTCATCGACCAGCCCCGCGACGGTGGAGGCCTGCGCCGGAATGCCCTGCAGCGTGCCCTGCGGCATCGGGTGCAGCCGACCTCCGCTGTAGATCAGGGGGCGCACCCCCGTCGTGCCGATCTGCCTGCCTGCGAGACCCAGTTCGGCGAGCAGTGCCGACACCTCAGGTCGCCGGGCGATGAAGGCCTCCGCACCGACGTCGACGGGCTGGCCACCCACGCGCTCGGTGCGCAGCGCACCGCCG
>NZ_JAVRPS010000714.1:0-3143 GCF_032162105.1 Mycobacterium sp.
AGCGGTATGTCCTCGTCGCTGATGTCTGGATACCCGGTGGTCCCGAACTCACCCCGACGCTGAAGCTGCGGCGCAAGAAGATCGCCGAACGGTACGAAGCTGATATCGACGCCTTGTACTCGGAAGCGCGGGCGACCTCGTGACCGTCGACGACCGCCTCGGCGACGCCGTCGAGATGGTGGTCTCTCGAGACGTGGAGACCGGGACGGAACTGGGTGCGTTCCCGATCATGGGGCAGGCCGACGTCGACGCGACGGTCGCGCGGGCAGCCGACGCCGCCCAGGTGTGGTCCAGCGCGGGATTCGCGATTCGTCGTCGGGCGCTGTCCGGGTGGGCACGCGAAATCGTTTCGCGCAGCGATGAATTCGTTGTTCAGATCGGACGTGAGAACGGCAAACCCGCCGACGACGCGTACTTGGAGCTGGTCATCGCCGTCGAACACATCGTGTGGGCGGCCCGCAACGCGGAGCGGGTGCTGCGCTCGCACAAGGTGCGGTCCGGACTTCTGATGGCCAATTACTCGGCGACCGTCCACCACGAACCGTACGGCGTCGTCGGCGTCATCAGTCCCTGGAACTATCCGCTGTTCGCGCCGGTGGCCGCGCTGGCCTCGGCGCTCGGGGCCGGTAACACCGTCGTCCTCAAACCCAGCGAGTACGCCACCTCGGTTGCCGCGCTGCTCGTCGACTGCTTCGCCACTGCCAACCCGTCGATGCCCGACTCGGTTCTGGCATTGGTCACCGGTGACGGGCGCACCGGGGCAGCGCTGGTGGACAGTGTCGTCGGCAAGATCGAGTTCACCGGCTCGCCGGCCACCGGCCGGCGCATCCTCGCGTCGTGCGCGGCGTCGCTGAAACCGGTGGTGATGGAATGCGGCGGGAAGGACGCCCTCATCGTCGACGCCGACGCCGACGTGGCCGCCGCGGCTCGGGCCGCCGCGTGGGGCGGTTTCAGCAACGGTGGTCAGACCTGCGTTGGGGTGGAACGGATCTACGTCGTCGAATCGGTTGCGGCACAGTTCATCGAGGCGTTGACCGCCGCCCTGCGCGACGTCAAGGCCGGTCCGCAGCCGCAGGGCGACTACGGGCCGATGACCGTTCCCGCTCAGGTCGATACCGTGCGCCGCCATCTACTAGACGGCATCGAATCGGCGACTGCGCTACCCCTCGGTGGGGCAGAACGGATCCGCGGCCGCTACATCGACCCGATCATCCTGGTCGACTGCGCCGAGAGCAGTGCCGCGGTGCAGGAGGAGACGTTCGGTCCCGTTGTCACCGTCCGCACCGTGCCCGACGTGGGCGAGGCGATACGACTCGCCAACGCAGGTCCGTTCGGTTTGGGGGCGGCCGTCTTCTCCAAACGTCGCGGTGAGCGAATCGCCGCTCAATTGCGTTGCGGCATGGTGTCGATCAACTCGGTCATCGCGTTCGTGAGCATCCCGGCGCTGCCGTTCGGCGGCGTCGGCAGCAGCGGATACGGCCGGATCCACGGCGACGAGGGGCTACGGGAATTCTCGGTCCCGAAGGCGGTTGCCACGAAGCGCTATGACGTACCCGGGATGAACGCGATGAGATTGGACCGCCCCGCGGTGACGATGCGGCTGCTGCGCCTGATGACCGCGCTGCGGTTCTCCCGGAAGCGTCGGGGAGCCCGATGACCTCGCGGCGATTCACCCATCACGCGCGCACCCTCGCCGACCCGGCCACGGTGACCGACCTGCTCGACGACGCCGACTCGTGGTCGACCTGGACCCGTCCACTGCTCACCCAGACGGCATGGGAACGGTGGGGGAGTCCCGCACCGGGGGGCGTCGGCGCGGTGCGCCGTCTCGGGCTGTGGCCGGTGTACATCCGCGAGCAGATCACCTCCCACGAACGCGGCGACCACCAGGAATACACCGTGCTCAGTCCGCACCTGTTCCGCAGCTACCTCGGCCGCGTCACGGTGTTCTCCCCAGGCGACACCGGCACGTTGATCACCTGGCAGGTCGAATTCACCACCCGCTTCGCAGCGCTTGGTGCGCCGACACATCGTGTGCTGTCGCGTGTCATCGAGCGATTGGCCGCTCGGTTGGCGCATGCCGCCGACAACGCCGCGTGGACCGCCCAGACCCCGTCATGAGCGCGGTCTCGCACGTATCGTTGAAGGGGCGCATGGCTCTGGTCACCGGCGGGTCGCGCGGTGTCGGCGCGGGGGTGGCGCGCGGGCTGGCGCACGCGGGCTGCGCGGTCGCCGTCAGCTACCACCGAGACGCGGACGCCGCCGACGCGGTGGTCGAAGCCATCCGCAGCAGCGGTGGCCGCGCCGTCGCCGTTCAGGCCAGTGCCGCAGACCCAGAGTCCTGGAACGCTGCAGCCGACGTCGTCGACGCACGGCTCGGTCCGGTGGACCTGCTGGTCAGCAACGCGGGATCGGCCAGCACCGGCAGAACCGTGCTCGACACGCCGCTGACCGAGTTCGCGAGACTGATGGACGTACACACCTTCGGCCCGCTGGCCTTGATCCAGCGATTACTCCCGGGCATGCGCGCCGCCAACCGGTCGGACATCGTCATGATCTCCAGCGCGATCACCTCGGAGGCGCCCGAACGGTCCGCCCCCTACACGATGGCGAAGGCGGCCATGGAGACCGCATGTCGCGCCCTGGCCCGCGAGGAGCGCCAGTACGGCGTTCACGTCAACATTCTCGCCCCGGGGCTGGTGAACACAGAGATGGGCGCCCGGCTGGTGAAGGCCAGCACCAACGGAGGCAGCCTCGAGGACACCGCGGCGACCGGCCCGTTCGGCCGGATCTGCGAACCCGCGGATATCGCCGCCGCCGTGTGCTTCCTGGCCAGCGACCACGCCGGATACATCACCGGGCAACGCCTCGTCCTCGACGGGGGCGGTGTATCACCGGCAATCTTCTGATGGACAAGAACAGAGCCCTCCCCGAGGAGCACCGGGAGACAAGGTTTCCTCGAGATCGCCGTGCTGCGAGTCATTTTCGTGACACCCCCGCGCTGGGTGACGCCGGGCGAGTCGCGGTGATGGGGCCCGTGCGGGGACGCACACCGCACTCGACAAGATTCGCCGGACGGCGGTGTGGGAACGCACTCAGGTGCCCGCTCGCATACAGAACGTCACCGAGGAGTGGCTGACCGC
>NZ_JAVRPS010000715.1:0-9302 GCF_032162105.1 Mycobacterium sp.
CGACGTCGCACGGCGGACGCGTCGATCGCTTCCTGCATGCCCCTGGTCGCGAGCACGTCGGCCAGCTCGTTGTCGGCGACACCCGAGTGTCCCTTCACCCAGAACCACTCGACCTGGTGCCGCGCACGGGCCAACTGGAGCCGCTGCCAGAGGTCGACGTTCTTCACCGGCTGCTTCGCGGCGGTCTTCCAGCCGTTGCGTTCCCAGCCGAGGACCCACTTGGTGATGCCGCTCCGGCACAACGCTTCACGCCCAGCGGCCGCCGTCAGGAATTCGCCCGACCTTCTTGACATCAATGTGGACCACGTGGCCAGGTCGACGAGCGATGATTTCGCGGTGGGTGCCGTTGTCGTGTCCGGTGGAGTCAATGAAGGGCATTTAACCTGCGCGAACAAATACTGCACAATTCGAATATTGCATCTCCGCCAGTTGTGTGGGAATGATGGCGACGTCAGATACCCTGCGCGCTCTGCGAATTCGTCGTATGGCACGCGGCGCGCAGGTGAAGCCCTCCGCTGTCGGAGGCGCGACGCATCAATGATGTATCTGATGCAACATTCCTACGAGCGAGTGGCTCCGGTGCGCCGCGTCCGGTCGTTGTTGAACAGTGGCTTTGATGTTTACGGCTGCTCAGCGGGCCTTATTCCGCATCTACTTTGAGTTCAGCGCCGGTGACATACCGCGCTTCGTCGGAAGGTAGCCCACAGCCTGGCTGCGCTCCCAGCGTGTAGGCATTCTCCTCGCGCAAGTTGATCGTCATCGTCGTCTCAGAACTGCCCCTTGTCATCATCCCCTTTCCAACCAGACGTTTCCGAACTCTCCGGTGTGGTTTGCCTCTGCAGAGGAGTCGCCGCGGCGATGACGATTCTTTGGGTACCCTGAAACTATTCGACTGACACCCAAACATGTTGCAGGGAACGGGATTCCGATCCCTGCGGGTTGCGCGGCCGCGGTCATGGTGGGTAGTGTCAAGGCAGCGAAGGGGAGTAGCCCCCAATCGTGCAATCGACATACTGGCCGCGTTGGCAAACTGCTGCGCGGCCCGGTTGCTCGGACCGGTGGAGTTTGCCGGTGGGCGAGACCTTCGGCCGTACTGACCATGTCGGTTGTTGGCCGGAGGCATTTCTTGATCCTCGCGGCTGGTAGCCACCGACCGAGGAGTTGTGGGTGCTCGCCGCATTGCTTCTGAGCTTCGCCGTCATATTCGTCGCCGAGATGGGCGACAAAACCCAACTGGTGGCGATGATGTTCGCGCTGCGTTACCGCTGGTGGGTAGTGTTGGCCGCCATCGCCGCCGCCACCACCGCGGTGCACGTCCTTTCGGTCGCCATCGGCCACTACCTCGGCGCAGCTCTGCCGACGCACCTGCTCGGCCTCATCGCTGGTGCGGCCTTCATCTTCTTCGGGTTGTGGACTCTGCGCGGTGACTCGCTCTCTGATGAGGAGGCGTCCCGTGCCGAGCGAGCCGCTGCACCCGCGTTCTTCGTGGTCACTTCCGCGTTCGTGCTTGCCGAGCTCGGTGATAAGACGATGCTCGCGACGATTACCCTTGCTGCGGACAACGATTGGTTGGGAGTGTGGATTGGCTCCACACTCGGCATGGTGGTCGCAGACGGACTCGCCATCGTGGTCGGGGCAGTCGCGGGCAAGCACCTTCCCGAGCGGCTCATCCAGATCACCGCAGCCGCGCTGTTCCTTCTCTTCGGTGCGTACATGCTCCTCGAGAACATCTTCCCGGCGGCACCGGGCGCCATCATCGTCGGCAGCGCGATTGCCATCGTCCTCATTTTCGCCGCGGTCTTGCGCGCGATGCCAGAGCAGTTGCGTCCAGCAGTGCTCAGGACCGAGCACGCCTCGCCGACCGTTCTCGCCCAGCCGGGCCAGGAGGAAGTGCCAGAGCGAGAAATCGCTGAGCAACAGCATGAGCGAAAGTGACTGACGTTTTGACAGTTCCGATCAGGAGACGGGGCAGGCGACGGCGATGATAGCGGCTGCGGCGCTGGTGTTGTTCGTGACGTTGATGTTCATGATCGGGGCATCGCGACCCGCCAGTCGTGTGGGAGTAAGTGCTGGTTGACCGTAGGCTGGGAACTTCAGGAGGGAAGGTGCTGACGATGGCCGCTTACGATCTTGCCGCGTTGTGGGAGGCGCACTGTCGGTACGAGTTTGAAACGCGGGACGTGGACGCCACCATGTCCACCATGGTGGGGGAACCATATGTCAACCACATCCCCACCATGACCGGCGGCGTCGGCTTCGAGAACTTGCGGCATTTTTACGCGCACCATTTCATCGGGGTGAACCCTCCCGACTTCGAACTCCTCCCCGTCAGCCGCACGGTCGGGGAGAGTTCCCTTGTCGACGAGTTCATCCTCCGCTTCACGCACACCACCCGGATGGACTGGATGCTGCCCGGCATTGAGCCCACCGGACGCGCCGTGGAGATTCCGACAGTTGCCATCGTGCAATTTCAGGAAGACAAACTCGTGCACGAGCACATCTACTGGGACCAAGCCAGCGTGCTCGTTCAACTCGGTATACTCGATCCCGACGGCCTGCCCATCGCTGGGGCCGAGACCGCGCGCAAAGTGCTCGACGTTTCCCTGCCGAGCAACACGCTGATGACCCCGTCGCAGTAGGACGCCTGGGGGTAACGCCAGACCCGGTTTCGCACGGACCATGGCGCTGCGGTGCTACGGCCGTTTTCTACGTCAGGGTCGTGCCTGGGCGCCGCGTACCCGAAATCACAGCCCTCGTGTCGAAATCGCTCATAGCACCCCGATCGTTAAAGCCGTTGGGTGCTCGATTCGGCCCCGCGTGCGGCGACCGTGCCAGTTCGTCTCGAGATTCCCCGCAAACTGCGCGTTGGGCGTCCAACACGGTCTTCTGCCCGCGGGGCACACATATGAAAAGTCTATGAGGGACGTGACGGCGGGCTGGCTGACAGCGACAATGGTCAAATGACCTCGTTGCCGGTCAGGGACGATCGCGCGGGACCCCGTCGCGCCATTCTCGGCCAACTGCCCCGCATGTACCGCGCCGACGGATCCCCGATCCGGGTGCTTCTCGTCGACGACGAGCGCGCGCTCACGAACCTCGTTCGGATGGCGTTGCAGTACGAGGGCTGGGACATCGACGTCGCGCATGACGCCCGCGAGGCCGTCGACAAGTACCGCGCGAACATGCCGGACATCCTGGTCCTCGACATCATGCTGCCCGACATGGACGGGCTCGGAGTGTTGCAGCAGATCCGGGATTCGGACACCTACACACCCACGCTGTTCCTGACCGCGCGCGACTCGGTGATGGACAGGGTCACCGGTTTGACCGCGGGCGGTGACGACTACATGACCAAGCCGTTCTCCCTCGAGGAGCTGGTGGCCAGGCTGCGCGGCCTGCTCCGCCGGTCGGCCTATCTGACACCGGCCGACGACGAGGCATTGACCGTCGGCGACCTCGAACTCGACAGCCTCAGCCGTGAGGTCACCCGCGGCAGCGTGCCGATCTCGCTGACCTCGACCGAGTTCGAGCTGCTTCGATTCCTGATGCGCAATCCCCGGCGCGCGTTGACCCGCAACGAGGTTCTGCAAAAGGTGTGGAATTACGACTTCGGCGGACGGTCGAGCATCGTCGACCTGTACGTCTCATACCTGCGGAAGAAGGTCGACGCCGGACGCGACCCGATGATCCACACGGTTCGAGGCGTCGGCTACATGCTGCGGCCGGCGGAATGACTCGCCTCACACGCGTATGGCGAAGCTGGACGCTGACCCGCCAGTTGGTGGTCGGGATGACCGCCGTCGTGATGATCGTGTTGCTGACCGTCGGGACGTTGTCCGTGCTGACCCTGCGGGCATCCGTCCTCGGGATCACCGACGCACAACTTTCCGGGTCCGCCGACGGTTTCAGCCATGCGGTGACGAAGTACCGGATAACTCCCGGGCCGTCGGGCGCCCTGCCAGCCTCAGGCACGATGAAGCCGCTGGCCTATCTCATCGGACAGGCGCCGGGAAACGTAATCGCGTTGATTCAGAACGGAAGAGTCGTCGACTCAGCATTCTTCGTGGACGGGGATGCGCGGCCCGCACCGCCCGGCGCCGTCCAGCGGATCGCCGACCTGACGTGGACAGGCGCAGAACCCCGCACCATCGAACTGCCCGGACTTGGCTACTACCGAATGGTGAGCCGTCCGGGCGACGGGGACGAGATCCTGGTCACGGGGGCATCGTGGAAACAGGCCTGGCAAGCCGTTACCCGGGAGACCGCGATCGTCGCGGGCATGACCGCCCTCGCGCTGCTCATCACCGCCCTGTGCACGATCGCCATCGTCCGGTTCGCGCTGCGCCCCCTGGGCCGGGTCGCCGCGACCGCGGCGGAAGTCGCGACGTTGCCGCTGAACCGCGACAACCACGAGATCACGCCGCGAGTGCCGGAGCGGGACACCGATCCGCGCACCGAGGTCGGCCTCGTCGGCGACACCCTGAACCGATTGCTCGATCACGTCGAAAGTGCGCTGGCCGACGTCGCGGCGTCGGACCGTCGGATGCGCCGGTTCATCACCGACGCCAGCCACGAACTGCGCACCCCACTGGCCGCCATCCACGGCTACGCGGAGCTGACCCGTCAGGACAGTTCGGTTCTGCCGGACACTACCGAGTACTCGCTCGCCCGCATCGAAGCCGAAGCGCACCGGATGAGTTCGTTGGTCGCCGACCTGCTGCTGCTCGCGCGGCTCGACGAGGGCGAGGATCTGGACGCCACCGACGTGGACCTCACGGACGTCGTCATCGACGCGGTGAACGACGCCGCGGTTTCGGCACCGGGCCAGCGCTGGCTGACCAAGGTGCCAGACGGTCCGGTGTGGGTCGCAGGCGATCGGATGAGGCTTCATCAGATGCTCGCCAATCTGCTGTCCAACGCGCGCATGCACACCCCGGCCGGCACGACCGTGACGACGGGAACCGCCATAGGCAGGGCCGACGACGGAACGGGTTACGTGGAACTGACCGTCACCGACGACGGTCCGGGAATCGATCGGGAACTGTTGCCGCACTTGTTCGAACGGTTCGTCCGAGCAGATGAATCGCGGTCCCGGCAGTCCGGGAGTTTCGGGTTGGGGCTGTCCATCACCGCGTCGATCGTCGAGGCTCACCACGGAACCATCGAGGCAGAATCCGGCAACGGAACGACGACGTTCAGGGTGCGTCTGGCGACGGTTCAACTAGCTGCTCAGCACGCCACGTCCAGGTAGACCGTCTTCGAGGTGACCGTGGTGTTGATCGAGCCGCCGCCCCTGGAGTCCTGCGTTGAGAAGGTCTGGCCGGGGCGGATGGAGCGGACCGTGCACTCGGACAGCGGCTTGTCGCCGGTCCGGTTGATCGTGACGTTGTAGCCATCGGCTTGAAGTTTTTGGACGGTTTGGTCGACCTGCGACGGCCCGGCGGGTGCCGCGGCCGCGGCAACGGCGAAACCGACCGAAGATGCCAAAATGCCCGCGGTAATTCCAACAGCCACAAAGTATTTCATGTCCCGACCCTTCAATTGGTTGATGTGCGTACACATTCCAATGTAGGATCGCTTCTCGCTTTGGCCCGCCACTCATGTCGAATACAAAGATTTGCAATTGCTATGAGAGCGTTGACATCGCGTCGACGAGTGCCTAGGGGCGGCCGGTGCGGCGCTGCAGTAGTACCGAGAACGTCAGCACCACGAGGCCGGCGACGGCGAGCAGCGCTCCTGCGGCGGCGGGCGCGGTGTAGCCGTAGCCCGCGGCGATCACCATGCCGCCGATCAAGGCGCCTGCCGCGTTGGCGACGTTGAGCGCGGAGTGGTTCAGCGCCGCGGCGAGAGTCTGGGCGTCGTGCGCGACGTCCATCAGTCGCGTCTGCAGCGCGGGACCGATCGCCGAACCCGCCGCGCCGATCAGGAAGAGTCCGGCCATGGCTGTCCACGGGTTGTGCGAGGCGAGCACGAACAGCGCCAGCACGACGCCCAGCGCGGAGATCGAGACGTACAGACCACGGAGCACCGAGACGTCGGCCATCCGGCCTCCGACCAGGTTGCCGACCACCATGCCGAGGCCGAAGACCATGAGCGCCACCGGGATCAGCGCCCGCGGCAGGCCGGCGACGTCGGTCAGCGTGGTGCTGATGTAGGTGTACACGGCGAACATGCCGCCGAAGCCGACCATGCCGACCAACAGCGCCAGCCACACCTGCACCCGCTTGAGGGCGCCGAGTTCGGTCAGCGGACTCGTCACGTGCATCGAGCGCATGTTCGGCAACCAGAACCAGATGGCCGTCAACGTGACGAGACCGACCACGACGACGAGCCCGAATGCGCTGCGCCAGCCGAAGTGCTGGCCCAGCCACGACGCCACCGGCACGCCGAGAACGGTCGCGACCGTCAGACCGGTCAGCACGTGCGCGACGGCCTTGGCCCGGTTCTGCGGCCCCATCAGGTGGGCGGCGACCAGTGCGGCGATGCCGAAGAACGCCCCATGCGGCACGCCTGCGACGAACCGGGCGGCCATCAGCGTGCCGTAGGTCGGCGCCACCACGCTCGCGAGGTTGCCCAGCGTGAAGAGCGTCATCAGGCCGAGCAGCAGGGTCTTGCGCGGCACGCGTGCGGTCAGTGACGCAATGAGCGGCGCCCCGATCACCACGCCCAGCGCGTAGGCGGAGATGACGTGTCCGGCGGTCGGTTCACTGACGCCGAGGCTGGCTGCGATATCGGGCAGCAGGCCCATGGCGACGAACTCGGTGGTGCCGATCCCGAAGCCGCCGATCGCGAGCGCCAGGACCGCCAGCCACCGGATGGTGGGGTCGGGGGCGACGACGGACTGCGGGCGGGAAGGCCGTTCCAGGGAGCGGGTCACTCGGACAAGACTAGGCCTACTTATGCCTTCCTTCAAATTGACTTTCGTCTTTCAGTGGTAAAAGTGGCATTGCTTACGTTTTGCGTGTTCAATCGAAGGATGGCCACCGCGGGTGACGTCTTCGCCCTGATCAGGGATCGCCGTGACACCACGCGCACGGAGATCGCCCAGCTCACCGGCCTGTCGCGCACCGCGGTCGCCGCGCGCATCTCGGCGCTGGTCGCCTCTGGGCTCGTCATCGAGCGGGAGCAGGCGCCGTCGACCGGCGGCCGTCCGGCGACACTGCTCTCCTTCAATGCCGACGCGGGCGTGGTGTTGACGGCCGCGGTGGGCATCAGCCGCACTCGACTGGCGGTGTGCAACCTGGCAGGGGAGGTGTTGTCCACGGGCGACATCGATCAAGAGGTCGCCCTTGGACCCGACGACCTGATGCCCGACGTGGTGAAGCGGCTCGACCTGCTGCTCGACGATCACCGCGACGTTCCCATCTACGGCGTGGGGCTCAGTCTGCCGGGAACCGTGGACCGCGAGCGTGGGTGCAGCCGGGACTCACCGATCCTGCGCGGCTGGGACGGCGTCGACCTTCGTCCGTACTTCCTTGAACTGAAGCGCCTTTCGGGTGTACCAGTGGTGCTGGACAACGATGCCAATGCGGTCGCGCTGGCCGAGCGGGGCGGCGACCGTCAGCGTTACGACGACGTGCTGGTGCTGAAGGCGTCGACCGGGTTGGGTGCGGGCATCATCGCCGGCGGGGTGTTGCAACGTGGCGCCACCCAGGCGGCGGGGGAGTTCGGGCACAACAAGATCGCTGCCGCGCAAGGCCTTCCGTGCCGGTGTGGTGACACGGGTTGCCTCGAAGCCATCGCGGGAGGCTGGGCCGTGGTGCACGCGCTGCAACGGCAGGGGCATGCAGTCCGGCACATGCGCGACGTCGTCGAGCTCGCCAATGGCGGTGACGCGGAGGCGCGCCGCATGATCCGCGACAGCGGCAGGCACGTCGGCGAGGTCGTCGCGGCCGCGGTGAACCTGCTCAACCCCGCCGTCCTGGTCGTGGCAGGCGACCTGGCGGGTGCCTACGAGATCTTCGTCGCCGGACTACGGGAGACGTTGTACGGCAACGCCACTGCCCAGGCGACCCGCACACTCGTCGTCGTGCCGGCCGCGCACGGAGACCGATCGGCCACCGTCGGCAGCGCCGTCATGGTGCTCGACCAGGTGCTCGGCCCGCGCGCCGTCGACGCGCTGGTCTAGCTTTGCGGCAGAGCGGTTTTCCCGACTGACGACCTCGCCGAGCGTACGGTTGTTTGCAGGGCCACTCGCGGTTTGCGTGCAACAACCGTACTTTCGGCGCGCGAAAAGCTACACCTTCGCGATGACATTCTCCGCGAACCGCTCGAGCTTGCGGATCTTGCTGTCCAGCGGTTGGGTGTCCGGCCCGACGATGTAGGGGATCCGGAAACCGACCATGACGTCGGTGACGCCCTTGTCCTCGAGGCGCTTGATACCGTCCGGCGTGTACGCGTCGAGCGACATCACGTGGATCTCGACGGGGCCCGTCCGACCCTCTTCTTCCCGAAATTTCTTGAGTCGGTTGATGAGTCGGTCGAGCGCCTCGGGATCACCGAGATCCCCGCCGCCGTGCATCCAGCCGTCGTTGCGCGCGGCACGCCGCAGCGCGGCGTCGGCGTGTCCGCCGATGAGGATCGGCACGGGTTTGGTCGGCGCCGGTGTCATCTTGATCTTGGGGATGTCATAGAACTCGCCGTGGTACTCGAAGTAGTCGCCGGTGGTGAGGCCCTTGATGATGTCGATGCACTCGTCCATCCGCTTGCCGCGCTTGGCGAACGGCACACCCATGATCTCGTAGTCCTCGGGCCAGGGACTGGTGCCGACGCCGAGGCCGAGCCGGTTGTCGAACATGGCGGCCAGCGAGCCGGCCTGCTTGGCAACCAGCGCGGGCGGCCGGATCGGCAGCTTGAGCACGAAGATGTTGAAGTGCAGCTTCGTGGTCACCGCGGAGAGTGCCCCGATCAGCGCGAACGTCTCGATCATGGCCTTGCCGTCCAGGAACTCGCGGTTGCCGTCGGCGGTGTACGGGTACTTCGAGTCCGACTCGAACGGGTACGCGATGCTGTCGGCAATCGTCATCGCGTGATAGCCGGCCTCGTCGGCCGCCTTCGCCAAAGGGATGTAGTACGCCGGGTCGGTCATTGACTCCGCATAGGTGAACCGCATGAACTCGATACTAGAACACGTTCTAATTCTGCGATGTCGAGCCTGCGGCATGATGGGTCAGGTGCGCGCGCCCTGGCTCACCCGCAATGTCCGCGTGCTCTCGGCGGTGTCGTTCCTGCAGGACACCGCCAGTGAACTGCTCTATCCGCTGCTGCCGATCTACCTGACGGCGGTGCTGGGCGCACCGCCC
>NZ_JAVRPS010000716.1:0-6922 GCF_032162105.1 Mycobacterium sp.
TAGTCAGCCACGGCGCCACCGCCTCCACCCGTTTGGCCGGATCGCGATTGAACAGGATCTTGCTGTTGGAGCCGATCACGTTGGAGAACAGGAAGTTTCGTTCGGCGAATTTCACGGCGAACACCGAGCGCGACAGCCAGTTCCCGATCGGTACCCCACCGCCGCCGGTGTAGGTGTAGTTCTTGGTCTCGGTGTTGGTCTCGTAGTCGTACTCGCGATCGGTGCCGTTTCGGCCGACGATCGCGTAGTCGTCGGTCGCCCCGGCGATGATCGGGCCGTAGTAGATGCGGGGCTGATCCAACGGCGCCGGGCCCGGCGCAACCACGGTGCCGTTGGCGCCGACCACGCTGGCCAGGAACTCCGGATAGCCGCCGTTCTGGTTCGGGTCGTTGGCGACCCCGCGCACGGTGTTGGCCGGCGAGGCGATGAAGCCGTTGCCGTGGGTGTACACGGTGTGCCGGTTGATCCAGTCGCGCTGGTTGTCGATCAGCCTGTCCGGGTTGAGTTCTCGCGCCGCGACGACGTAGTCACGCAGGTCGCCGTCGGGTCCGTTGTACCGATCGATCGACAGCTGGTCGGGGAACGAGTAGAAGTTCTTGCCCTGCTGAAACTGGGTGAACGCCGGGGCCACGATCGTCGGATCGAGCAAGCGGATGTTCGACGTCGTCGCCCGATCGGCGGCCACCTGCTGTGCGGTTGTCGAGCTGTTACCGCTGTAATCGCGGTACGTCACGTTCTTGGCGGTCAGTCCGTAGGCATCCCGGGTCGCGGTGATGCTGCGACTGATGTAATCGCTTTCCTTCTGTGCCGCATTGGGTTTGACGCTGATCTGCTCGACGACAAGCGGCCAGCCCGCGCCGACGATCAGCGACGAGAGCAGCAGCAGAACCACGCCGATGGCAGGAATGCGCAAGTCGCGCAACACGATCGCCGAGAACACCGCGACCGCGCAGATCACCGCGATGGCCAGCAGGATCAGCTTGGCAGGCAGCACCGCGTTGATGTCGGTGTAGCCGGCGCCGGTGAACGGTTTGCCGCCCCTGGTGTGGCTGAGCAGCTCGTAGCGGTCGAACCAGTAGGCGACCGCCTTGAGCAGGATCAGCGTGCCGCCCAACGAGATCAGCTGGATGCGCGCAGACCGGCTCAGTGCCCCGGTGCGACCGGCCAGCCGGATGCCCCCGAAGAGGTAGTGGCCCAGCAGGTTGGCGACGAACGCCAGGAACACCCCGACGAACAGGTAGCTCAGGACCAGCCGGTAGAACGGCAGGTCGAACGCGTAGAACCCGAGGTCCATCCCGAACTGCGGGTCGTTGACCCCGAAGCTGCCGCCGTTCAGGAACATCTGGACCCGCACCCAGTAGGTCTGGGCGACCATGCCGGCGAAAAACCCGATGACGACGGGGATGCCGATGCCGAACAGCCGCAGCCGGGCCATCGCCGCGGTGCGGTACCGGGCCACCGGATCGTTCGGACCCGCGGTCGGGACGAATACCGGCCGCGTCCGGTAGGCCAGCGCCAACGCGCCGAACACCACGGCGCCGATCACCAGCGCACCGACCAGGAAGACGACGAGCTTGGTGACCAGCACGGTGGAGAACACCGAGCGGTAACCCAGCTCGCCGAACCACAACCAGTCCACGTAGGTGTTGACCAGCGGTCCCGAGACCAGGAACAACAGTGCGATCGTCAACGCAATGGCGATCAGAATCCGGCTACGCCGCGTCAGCTTCGGCATCCTCGCCGCGGGCCGCATACCCACTCGTCAACTCCGCTCTCGGTGTCGCTACTTCGTGACGTCGCGCTTCCGACGTGTCCCAACTCTACGCACTGGTCGCCAAGGGAATTCTCAGCAATGCGGAGGTTCGCCACCGGCGGAAACCGCGTGCAACGCATCGACGGCCGAAGTCAGGGTGTCGACCTTGATCAGCTGCAGGCCGTCATCGTGCGCGGAGCGCGCCTCGTCGCAGTTGTCCGCCGGAACCAGGAAGATCGACGCACCCGCCTCCTGCGCCGCCACCATCTTGTGGGTGATGCCGCCGATGGGGCCCACCTTGCCGTCCCCGGTGATGGTGCCGGTGCCCGCCACGAACTTCCCGCCGTTCAGGTCGCCCGTGGTGAGTTTGTCGACGACGGCGAGGCTGAACATCAGGCCCGCGGACGGTCCACCGATGTTGGCGAGGTTGAAGTCGATCTTGAAGTCCGCCCACGGCGCGTCGAGCACGCCGACGCCGAGGAAGCCGTAGTCACGGTCCTCGTTCTTGCCCAAGGTGATCGTCGTGGTGCCGACTCCGTCGCCCTTGCGGCGGTAGTCGATCACCATCTGGTCGCCGGGTTTGGTGGCCTTCAGCAGAGCGGTGAATTCGTCGAGGTTGGCGATGGGCTTGTTGTCGACCATGTCGATGGCGTCGCCCGACTGCAGCTTGCCCGCCGACGGCCCTGGATCGGTGACGTTCTCGATGGTGACCGCCTTCGGGTACTTCAGGTACGACAACGCGGCGTACTCGGCGCTGTCCTCCGAGCGCTGGAAGTCGGTGTTGTTGTCCTTGTCGATCTGGTCCTTGGACTTGTCCGGCGGATAGACGAGGTCCCTTGGCACCAGTTGATCGCGACCCGACATCCACAGCGCGAGCGCCTGGCCGAGCGTGATGCCGTCGCTCTGGGACACCGTGGTCATGTTGAGGTGCCCCGACGTGGGATAGACCTTGGTCCCCTCGATGTCGACGACCTCCTTGCCGTCGACCTCACCGAGCGTGTTGAACGTCGGACCGGGACCCAGCGCCACGAACGGCACCGCCACCGCAGACAGCAGTACGCCGAACGCCACGATCGGCACCACCGCCACCACCAGGGTCAGAATCCGCCTGTTCACGACGCCCACATTAGGGCTCTGCTGCATATTCACTCTCAGCGTGACCCGCGGACCCACGTGACGCCCCTGCGGTGAGTACCGTTGAAGCATGTCTGACCTGCCCTTCGGCTTCTCCCACGGGGACGACCCCGACCGCGACAAGCCCAAGAAGGACCCGAATCCGGGCTCACAGCCGGATCCGTTCGGGTTCGGCGGGGCCGGATTCGACATGTCCGACCTGGGCCAGATCTTCACCAAGCTCGGTGAGATGTTCAGCGGCGGAAACGCGATGGGCGGCGGCAAGCAGTCCGGTCCGGTGAACTACGACCTTGCCCGTCAGCTGGCGGCCAACTCGATCGGCTTCGTCAAGCCGATACCCGAGGCCACCGCCACCGCCATCGCCGACGCCGTCCGCCTGGCCGAGACCTGGCTGGACGGCGTGACGCCACTGCCCGCCGGCACCACGAAGTCGACGGCGTGGACGCCCAGCGACTGGATCGACAACACCCTGGGCACCTGGAAGCGGCTGTGCGATCCGGTGGCCGAGCAGATCTCCACGGTGTGGGCGTCGACGCTGCCCGAGGAGGCCAAGAGCATGGCCGGCCCCCTGCTGGCGATGATGTCTCAGATGGGCGGCATGGCGTTCGGCTCACAACTGGGCCAGGCACTTGGCACGCTGTCGCGAGAAGTGTTGACCTCCACCGACATCGGATTGCCGCTAGGCCCCAAGGGGGTGGCGGCGCTGATGCCCGATGCCATCGAGTCGCTCGCCGAGGGCCTCGAGCAGCCGCGCAGTGAGATCCTGACGTTCCTGGCCGCGCGCGAGGCGGCGCACCATCGGCTGTTCAGCCACGTGCCGTGGCTTTCCAGCCAGTTGCTAAACGCCGTCGAGGCCTTCGCCAGGGGCATGAAGGTCGACACCAGCGGGCTCGAGGAATTCACCCGCAGCTTCAATCCGGAGTCACTGGCCGATCCCTCTGCCATGGAACAGCTGCTCAACCAGGGCATCTTCGAACCGAAGTCGACGCCCGAGCAGGTCGCGGCGCTGGAACGGCTCGAGACGCTGCTCGCACTCGTCGAAGGATGGGTGCAGACCGTGGTGAACGACGCCCTCGGTGACCGGATTCCTGGCACGTCGGCGCTGAGCGAGACGCTGCGCCGCCGCCGCGCCACCGGCGGCCCGGCCGAGCAGACGTTCGCCACCCTGGTCGGGCTGGAGTTGCGACCGCGCAAGCTGCGCGAGGCCGCGGCGCTGTGGGAGCGGCTGACCGAGGCCGTCGGCTCCGACGCCCGCGACGCCGTGTGGCAGCACCCAGATCTGCTGCCGGGCGCCGAGGATCTCGACGAGCCCGCCGCGTTCATCGACCGCATCGTCGGTGGCGACACCAGCGGGATGGAGCAGGCGATCGCCGACCTGCAGAACGATGAGGAGAAGCGCACCGACGAATAGCCCGCGTGCCTGTGGATAACTAAAACGCCCAGGCCGCCGAACATGACACAGTCGTCGGATGACGCGGTATGCACTGGACCCGGCGATGCCGGTGCTGATGCGGCCCGACGGTGCCGTTCAGGTGGGGTGGGACCCTCGGCGCGCCCAGCTGGTCCGCCCACCGGACGGACTGTCCGCTGCCGCGCTGGCCGACCTGCTGCGCGTCATGCAGTCCGGCATCTCCATGGCCGATCTGCAGGCCCTCGCGGTGAACCGGGGTGCGACGGACGCGGCGGCCGTGCCCGAACTCGTCGCCTCGCTGGTCGGTGCCGGGGTCGTGACGACGGCACCCCCACCGACCCGCTCGGCGTCCATTCGCATCCATGGCCGCGGGCCGCTGTCCGATCTGCTGGCCGGCGCGCTGCGATGCTCGGGCGCCAGGGTCCGGCACAGCAGCCTCAGCCACGCCGGTGTCCGATCGGGCACCACCGATCTTGTGGTCCTTTCCGATTATCTGGTCACCGATCCGCGGCTGGTCCGGGACTTGCACGACGCCCGAGTGCCGCATCTCCCGGTGCGCGTCCGGGACGGCACGGGCCTGGTAGGCCCGCTGGTCATACCCGGCATGACGAGCTGCCTGCGGTGCGCCGACTTGCACCGCAGCGACCGCGACGCCGCCTGGCCCGCGCTGGCCGCCCAACTGCGCGACGCCGTCGGCAGCGCCGACCGGGCAACCATGCTGGCCACCGCGGCATTGGCGCTGAGCCAAGTCGACCGTGTCATCAAGGCGATCCGCGACGCCGGCGACCCCCGAAGCCCCGGCGACCCACCCGCCACCCTGGACACCACGCTGGAAGTGGATGTCAGCACCGGGTCGACGGTGAGCCGACGCTGGTCGCGGCACCCGCGCTGTCAGTGCTGACGACCGTTGTGGGCGCACTGTCGACGGGTGTCCAGCCTCGTCATGGATGATGGTCTGGTGGCAGACATCAAACGTGGCCGAGCTGCGCGCAATGCCAAGCTGGCGTCCCTTCCCGTCGGCATCGCAGGCCGGGCCGCGCTGGGCTTCGGCAAGCGGCTGACCGGCTCGTCGAGGGACGAGGTCAACGCCGAGCTGATGGACAAGGCCGCTCAGCAGTTGTTCACCGTGCTCGGTGAGCTCAAGGGCGGCGCGATGAAGGTCGGCCAGGCGCTGTCGGTCATGGAAGCCGCCATCCCCGAGCAGTACGGCAAGCCGTACCGCGAGGCGCTGACCAAGTTGCAGCGGGAGGCGCCGCCGCTACCTGCGGAAAAGGTGCACCGCGTGCTCGACGCGCAGCTGGGCACGAAGTGGCGGGAGCGGTTCGCCTCGTTCGACGACACGCCGGTTGCGTCGGCCAGCATCGGCCAGGTGCACAAGGCGGTGTGGTCGGACGGCCGCGAGGTCGCGGTCAAGATCCAGTACCCGGGAGCCGACGAGGCGCTGCGCGCCGACCTGAAGACCATGAAGCGGATGATCAGTGTGCTGAGGCAGCTGTCCCCCGGCGCGGACGTTCAGGGCGTGGTCGACGAGCTGATCGAACGCACCGAGATGGAACTCGACTACCGGCTGGAGGCCGACAACCAGCGCGCCTTCGCCAAGGCCTATGAAGGCCACCCCCGCTTCGTCGTCCCGCACATCGTCGCCAGCGCGCCCAAGGTCGTCATCCAGGAGTGGATCGAGGGCATCCCGATGTCGGTGATCATCCGCGAGGGCACGCCCGAACAGCGCGACCTGATGGGGAGCCGTTTGTTCGAGCTGACCTACGACGCACCGCGGCGGCTCGAAATGATGCACGGTGACGCACATCCCGGGAACTTCATGCTGCTGCCGGACCAGAAGATGGGCGTCATCGACTTCGGCGCCGTGGCCCCGCTGCCCGGCGGAATTCCGATCGAGATCGGTCTGGCGACCCGCTACGCGCTCAACGACGACTACGGCAACCTGCTGACGACGATGCAGAAGATCGGGTTCATCCAGAAGGGTGAGCAGGTGTCCAAGCGCGAGATGGACGACATGATGAAGCAGTACGTGGAACCGCTAGAGGTCGAGGTGTTCCACTACACGCGCAAGTGGCTGCAGCGCATCACCGCCATGAACATGAAGCCCGACCGTGCCGCAGGCCAGATCAGGGCAGCGCGGCAGATGGATGTGCCCGCGAAGCTGGCGATTCCGTTACGCGTGATCGCATCCAACGTCGCGATCGCCTGCCAGCTCGACGCGCACATTCCAACCAGAGCCCTTGCCACAGAACTGATTCCAGGGTTCGCCGACGAGGCTGCCTAGCGACTTACGCCAGGCAGCCCCGTCCGCTACGCCGCAGCGGGGTTCTCGGCCGGGTTCTTGCGCGGGCGGCCGCGCGGACGCTTGCGCGCCACGACGCTCCCGCGGTCGATGATCTCGCCGCCCCAGACTCCCCAGGGCTCTTGACGTTCCAGTGCCAAGGTCAGGCACTCACGCCGGATCGGGCACTCCGCGCACAGAGCCTTGGCCTGTTCCAGTTCGGTGGGACTCTCGGCGAACCACAAATCTGGATCGCCGACATGACACGGTACGGTCAGCCTTCCGCGGCATGTCCGGACTGACATGTCTCTCCTGCTTCCTGGTCGTAACTACTTCTTCTTTG
>NZ_JAVRPS010000717.1:0-4594 GCF_032162105.1 Mycobacterium sp.
CACCCGTCACCGCGGCGTAGATGGTGTTGAACTGCTGCGTCTGCTCGTCGGTAAGGGGTGCCCAGCCCTTCACCTTGTCCAGGGTCGACTTCGGCGGGTTGATCAGCGGGTTGGAGCCCAGCTTGGGGTCGATCTTGTCGAGCTCGGCAGTCATGTCGGACAGCACGGGGACGTACTGAGTGTGCGCGATCAGCTTGGCGTAGTTGGGGCGGTCATAGATGTAGTTGATCCACGCCTCGGCGGCCTTCTGGTTCTGGGTGGTGTACGGGATCACCATCGTGTCGACGAAGGTGGTACCGCCGGAATCCGGAACGATGAATT
This sequence comes from Mycobacterium sp., assembly GCF_032162105.1. GTDB lineage: Bacteria > Actinomycetota > Actinomycetes > Mycobacteriales > Mycobacteriaceae > Mycobacterium. The sequence continues at coordinate 322 of NZ_JAVRPS010000717.1, forward strand.
GAAGGTCCGGGTTGTCGGCCTGCAACTGCACGACGTCACCTGAGTAGGCCTGCGCGATCGCGGTGTTGCCCGCCGCCAGGTCGTCGGCGTAGTCGTTTCCGGTGAAGCGGCGGATCTGGCCCTTGTCCTTCTGCTCCTTCACCAGATTCGCGGCCTTCTGGATGGCCTCCGTGGTCGGCTCCGTCACCGAGCCGCCCTGCGACAGCATCAGCATGCCGAGGCCGTCCTGTGCATCGGAGAACAGGCTGACCTTTCCCTTGAACTTCGGATCCCACATGTCGTCGATGGTCTTGATGTCGCGTCCGGTGGCTGCCCGGTTGTAGGCGATCCCGACGAGGCCGGACATGTAGGGCGCGCTGAACTTCCGGCCAGGGTCGACGTCGGCCTCGAGCAGGTCCGGCCGGAGGTTCTTCTTGTTGGACCAGGCACTCTCGCGGATCTCGTTGAGCCAGCCGAGAGTGTGCAGCCGGGTCGCCATGAACGTGGTGGGCACCGCCAGGTCGGCGCCGATGTCCTGCTTGCGGGACAACGGTTCCTTGTTCTTGGCGAACCATTCCTCGTTGTCGTTGAAGTCTTCCTTGTAGTCCACGGTGATGCCCGTGGCCTTCTGGAACGCCGCGACGAAGCCATCGGCCATGTAGAGCGGCCAGTTCGACACCCGCAGTGTGCCGCTGGCGGGGGAGCCGTCGTCGGCAGGCGCGGAGGAGGACGCGGTGGAGCCGCTGTCACTGGAGCCGCACGCGGCGAGTGTCACCCCGCCGAGCGCGAGAGCCGCTGCGGCAGCAGCACTTCCGCCTAGGAACCGCCTACGGGAGGTTCGGGCGTTGGCGAACTGTGACAGGAGCCCTTGGTTGATCTGGTTGGCCATGGCAGGGGGGTGCCTTTCTGATTCCGCGGCGGGGAGGGGGTTTCGACTCGCGTTAGGGCGTGTCGGGTGAGTCGAGCATTTCCTCGAGATCCTCCGTAGTGGGGATGTCGGCGGCGGGCAGGACGAGCGACGCCTCCGGTGCCCAGCAGACGTACACCTCGTCTCCGGGGCGCAGCAGCGGCAGCTCCTGTTCGGCGCCGACGTGCGCGATCACCGGTGAGTCGTCGGGCGCGGCCAGCGAGAGGCGCACGACCGGGCCCTGGAACGTCAGATCGGTCACGGTGGCCTTGACCGACACCAGATCCCCGGTGGGCACCTCCATCGACACCCGCACGCGTTCGGGCCGCACCATCACAGTGGCCTGGCCGCCGGGCTCGATCCGGGTGGTACCCGGCCGCGCCCGAACCGTGGTACCGAGAACCGCGACCTCGGCGATGTCGCCGTCGACCCGGCTCTGCCGGCCGGCCCACAGGTTGGCCTGGCCGATGAAGTTGGCGACGAACACCGTCGAGGGTGCGTCGTAGATCTCGGTGGGGGTGCCGATCTGCTCGACGTTGCCCGCGTTCATGACCGCGATGCGGTCGCTCATGGTCAGCGCTTCCTCCTGGTCGTGCGTCACGTAGACGAACGTGATGCCGACCTCGCGCTGGATCCGCTTGAGCTCGAACTGCATGGCGTGCCGCAGCTTGAGATCGAGCGCGCCGAGCGGCTCGTCGAGCAGCAGCGCGCTTGGGTAGTTGACCAGGGCCCGGGCCAGCGCGACGCGCTGCTGCTGGCCGCCGGACAGCTGTGCAGGCTTGCGCTTGGCGAAGTCGGTGAGACGGACGATGTCGAGGATCTCGTCGACGCGCCGACGAACCTCCGCCTTGTCCTTCCTCGTGCTGCGCGGCCCGTACGCGACGTTGTCCCACACCGTCATGTGCGGGAACAGCGCGTAGTGCTGGAACACCGTGTTGACGTTGCGCTTGTGCGGCGCGACCCGCGACACGTCCACCCCTTCGAGACGGATGGCGCCCTCGGTCGGCGTCTCGAAACCGGCGATCATTCGCAGCGTGGTGGTCTTGCCGCAGCCCGACGGCCCGAGCATCGAGAAGAACTCGCCCGATGCAACGGAGAAGTCCGCATCCGCCACGGCGACGTAGTCGTCGAACCGCTTCGTAACGTGGTCGATCTCGACGACCGGACGACCCGTGTCGCGGGTGGCCCCGTCCTCTCCCGTTGTGTGGTCGGCGGCTGTGGTGTGTGTGCCGGTCAGGGCGAAACCTCCCTCGTCCCCCCGGGACGAAACTGCTCTTCGAGCTCGGATAGTCGGCCGTGCAGCGGCGCGGCTGTGGATAAACCATTGCCGATCAGCCGCACCTTCGCAAGTGATTCCGCAACGAATTTACTTTCCGACAGTGGAATCCCTCGCTCGGCATCCGCCCAAGGAGCAGATTCCGCGCCGAGGAACCCGCGGCGGCACTGCCGACGCACGGCAACGTTGTACCGGTGGACGGTGCGTGCGTCGGCCGTCGTGATCGAATGACCACATGAACAAGGCCGTTACGTCGTCCCCACCGCCCAGCGCCCTGAACGCGCCACCGTTCAGCGGTCGGACGCCCAGCGGGGCCGGTGACTTCTCGGTCGAGACGCACGGCATCGCACCCGTCGGCGACGCCCAGCGGTACGGCTCGCCGGGACGATTGTTCACCGTCTGGTTCGCCCCGCAGGTCAACATGACCGGTGTCTTCACCGGTGCGCTCGCGATCACATTGGGCCTCGGCTTCTGGCTGGGATTGCTCGCGATGGTCATCGGCACCGTGCTCGGATCCCTCATCGTCGGTTACCTCTCCACCTGGGGTCCCCGCACCGGAACCGCGCAGCTGCCTGCGGCGCGGATGGCGTTCGGTGGGGCGGTCAAGCTCCCCGCTGTGCTGCAGTGGCTGTCCTCGATCGCGTGGGACGCGCTGGTCGGGTTGTTCGGCGGTGAGGCCCTGGCCGTGCTGCTGGGCATCCCGTTCTGGGCGGCCGTGCTGATCGTCCTTGGGGTGCAGGGGGTGGTCGGCTTCTTCGGCTACGAGGTCATCCACCGGTTGCAGGCCGTGCTGACCGTCGTTCTCTTCCTCACCTTCGTGGTCTTCGCGGTCAAGCTGGTCGGCGGACACGACGTGGTGACGCCGCCGACGGTGCAGGGCGCCGACCTGGCCGGCGCCTTCGTGCTCGAGGTGACGATCGCGCTCAGCCTGGCGGTGTCGTGGGCCAGCTATGCCTCGGACTTCAGCCGCTACCTCCCGGCCACGTCGTCCCGGGCGCGGGTGTTCGGCTACACGTTCGCCGGGATCGTGCTGGCGTACGTGTTCGTTCAGGGCATCGGCATCGCGGCAGGCGCGCTGGTGTCCGAGCAGACCGCCGAGGGAGTGCGGTCGGTGATGGGTGGCGGCGTCCTCGGCGGGCTGGCGCTGCTGATCATCGCCCTTGCGTCGGTCGGCTCGGGTGTGATGAACGACTACAGCGGGTCGCTGGCCCTGCAGACGCTCGGCGTGCGCGTGCGCAGGCCGCTGTCCTCGGTGGTGGTCACCGTGCTGGCGTTCGGCCTGATCCTCTGGCTGCATGCCGCCGACACCGCGGCGCGGTTCCAGAACGTGCTGCTGGTGGTCAGCTACTGGATCCCCGCGTTCGTCGCGGTGGTCGTCGTGGACTGGCGGATCCGCAGCCGCGGGCGGGCCACCGTCGATCCCGACGTCGAGCAGACCGCTGGGCCCGACGCCGTGGCCGCGCTGGTGGCGTTCGTCGTCGCCTACGCCGCGGCCGTCCCGTTCATGGACACCTCGATCTATCAGGGCCCGATCGCCGTGGCGTGGCACGGCGCCGACGTCGCGTACTTCGTCAACTTCCTTGTCGCGTTGGCGATCTACGGTGGCTACCGGTTCGTCCGGCTGCGACGCTGACCGGTCAGCCCCTGCCCTCGAACCGCGACAGGTAGAGCTAGGTCGGCCGGTGACGCTGTAGCGAGGGTCGTTGCTTCCGCCCAGCAGACGTAAAAGTGCCCCAAAACACCGGTTCTGGGGCACTTTTGCGTCTGCTCGCGGAGTAAGAACTAGCGGCCCCTGGCCGGCTGCGCTGCCACCGACGCCGATGACGCAGCACGGTGTCCGGCTTCGCCAGCAGCTCCTCGTACAGCTGCCTGCGGATCGCCCAGGTCTCGGCGTCGCTGACGTAGGGCGCCAACTCAGGCATGGTCTCGGCGTGCTGGTGGTGCACGGCAACCCACAACGGCTCAACGAGATTTAGACGGTATGAGGGGCTGGGGCCTCGCTCACATGTGAACGTGGGTTGCCGTCAGGAATGTGGTCCTGGCCGGTAGAGCCACAAGATGTGGGAGGCCCCAGTGAGAAATTATCGTACGAGTGTCGGGTTGGATGTGCA
>NZ_JAVRPS010000718.1:0-4695 GCF_032162105.1 Mycobacterium sp.
GCCAACCATTTCGGCCTCTGGCCCACCGTCATCTCCCGCATCGAACGCGGACTCCAACGCGACGACGAATTCGCAGAAACCTACAGAAACTGGCTCGAAGCGGCTTGACATAGATAGGAGCATCAAAACCAGGCGGTCCGCAACTCAGGACACTAGGACAGTCCCACCAGCCGAAGTCGCAGCGCTCCCGGCGCGGCCTGGGGGATGGCTCGGTTGCGGATCGCACCCTCCGTTGTCGACCGGCCGACCCGCGGGTTGAATGAACCCATGACCCCACCGGTGATCCAGCGTTGGATCGACATCATCGACAACCACCGTCCCGACGAGCTCGACGACCTGCTGGCCGACAACGTCGTGTTCTACTCGCCCGCGGTGTTCACCCCGCAGGAGGGGAAGGTCAAGACCGCGATGTACCTGCGGGCCGCTGAGAAGTTGTTCTCGGGCACGGACTTTCAGTATGTCGGTCAGTGGTTCGGCGAGCGGTCCGCCGTGCTGGAGTTCGCCGCGACGGTCGACGGCATCTCCGTCAACGGGGTGGACATGATCGACTGGAACGACGACGACCGCATCGTCTCGTTCAAGGTGATGGTGCGGCCGTTCAAGGGCCTGCAGGCGATCATGCCGAAGATGGCCGAGTTGCTGCAGCAGGCCTGATGCGCCTCCTGCTCATCGCCGACACCCACGTGCCCAGGCGGGCGCGTGACATGCCCGCCGTGGTGTGGGACGAGGTGGCGCGCGCCGACGTGGTGCTGCACGCAGGCGACTGGGTGGAACCGTCGCTGCTCGACGAACTCGAGGAGCGCGCGGAGCGGCTGGTCGGCTGCTGGGGCAACAACGACGGCGACGAGTTGCGCCGCCGGTTGCCCGAACGGGCCGACGTGATTCTGGGCGGGGTGCGGTTCACGGTCGTGCACGAGACCGGGGCCTCGGGCGGGCGCGACGCGCGGATGGCGCGGGTCTACCTCGATACCGACGTGCTGGTGTTCGGGCACAGCCACATCCCGTGGGACACCACCGCGGAAACCGGTCTTCGCCTGCTCAACCCGGGCTCACCGACCGACCGCAGGCGCCAGCCGTTCTGCACCTACATGACCGCGACGGTGTCCGATGCCGTGCTCTCCGACGTGACGCTGCATCGTGTCTGACCGCCCCGCCGTGGTCGCCGACGTGCACCGCATCGCCGCCGCGATGCCACACGTCACGCGCGTGGAGGGGCCGAAGGGCAACCCGGTCTACCAGGTCGGTGGCAAGTCCTTCGTGTTCTTCCGTACCCCGCAGCCCGACGCGCGGGATCCCGAGACCGGGGAGAAGTATCCGGACGTCGTGATGATCTGGGTCGAGTCCGAGCGAGACAAGCTGGCACTGGTGCAGGATCCCGGTTCGCCGTTCTTCACCACACCCCGCTTCGATGATCACCCGTCGGTCCTGGTGCGTGGCAGCCGACTCGGTGAGATCGACACGACCGAGCTCAGGGAGCTGATCCAGGATGCGTGGCTGTCACGGGCGTCGAAGCGTCGCGGCGAGCAGTGGCTGGCCAGCCGGACGCCATGACAACGGGTGTTTACCCATGGCGGCCGGCGGGTACCCTCGTCCGCGTGCTGCGCGCCGTGACGACGAGCCTCGCAGTTCTGGCTGCGTCCACCGCCCTCGGCTCATCGCCCACGGCCGGCGCCGCGCCCCCGGGATCGCAGTGCGGCGTCAATCTCACGGCGCCGCAGATCGGGCTGGCGGTGCGCTCCCTGCCTCCGCCGATCCGCGGCATCGACGCCCTATGGGACCCGAACGCATACGGCGGCAACTTCGACCCGTGCGCGACGCTCTCGACTGCCCTCGTCACGATCCAGGGCGCGACGGGCAGCTCACCCGACCACGCGCTGATCTTCCACAACGGCGAATACGTCGGGACCGCGACCCCGGTGCCGTATCCGTTCACGTCGCTGAACAAGGACGAAACCGCCGACGACACCGTCGTGCTCGATTACAAGGACGGCCGCAACGCGTGCACGGCTTGTCCCGGCCCGATCTACACCGTGCACTACCAGTGGCAGGGCGAGCGGGTCGAGATGCTCGATCCGCCGCCGAGTCCGGGAAGCTAGCTCACATCCACCTTCAGTGATCGGCCCGTGCGCGTGCGGTAGACGATCTCGAACACGAAGCTCAGCGCCAGGACCGCCAACAGGGTGATCCACGTGCTGGCAGGCCCGGTGTGGATGGTGTAGCCGAGCAGCAGCAGGAACAGCATGGCGTTCAGCACCACCGCCACCACTAGCAGCCACGGCTTCGCGCCAGTCTCGCGGTGCACCCGCAGATGCCCGAAACTCACCGTGCCATACACGATCAGGAACGCGAGGCTGGCCATCGAACCCACGGCAGACAGCGGGAAGAACAACACGAACAGCGCCGTCAACGCCGCGGCGACGAGCATGCCGACGGTGCCGCCACGCCACACGCCACGGGTGAAATCACTTGGCAGTTCACCTGATTTCGCGACCATGAAGGCCAGGTTGGCGTCCCCGTACATGGTGGCGTTGACTCCGGACGCAGTGGCCAGCAGCGCCGCGACGGCGATCACGACGAAGCCGACATGACCCATCGTTGCGAGCCCGGCCTCCGACAGCACGTGCCCCTGGTTCGCGTCCAGCGACGGCAGGCTCAGGGTCATCACGACGATCGTGCTGATCACGACGTAGACGATGACGACGATCGCCAGCGCCGAGAACATCGCGCGCGGCAACTCCTTGGCCGGATCTCGCATGTCGCCTGCGGAGTTGGTCACCACGCCGAAGCCCTCGTAGGTCACGTAGAGCAGACCCGCGGCGAACAGGACGCCGAGCCAGTGATGGTCGCCATTCTCGGCCAGCCGGCCGGGATCCGCCTTCATCAGACCGAATACCGCGAACACCGCCAGGATCGCCAATTCGATGGTGACGACGATCGATTCGGAACGCCCCACCAACTTGGAGCCCACCATGTTGATCAATACCACTACCACGATCAACCCGATGCCGATCAGCTTGCCCGACCAGGCGGGCGTCTCCCACGGCAACAGTGCCCGGGCGTAACCCGCGAAGCCGGCGCAGTACAGCGCCATCGCGATGATCCAGCCGAGGAACTGAAAGACGTTGAGGCCGCCCGCGATAACGCCGTCGCCGAAGCATTGGATGAGGAACTGCGCGGCGCCGCCACGGCTCGGATACTTCGCGCCGAGCTTTGCGTAGGAGTAGACGCTGAAGACCGTCACCACCCCGCCGACCAGGAATGCCACCGGCAGCCACACCCCGGCGGTCGTCGAAGCCAGGCCCAGCAGGGTGTAGAGCCCGGCGCCCATCATCCCGCCGACGCCGATCGCGGTCGCACTGGCGGTGGAAATCGAACCGGTGCCAGGCGTTGCACTCATGCGCACAGTCAACCATCAGGCCACCCGATTGACGTTCGGATGAATATCGTGTCGATCGGGTCCGTCGGTGTGGTCCGGATGGCAATGTCGGCGGCATGGATCAGAAACCGCCCACCCCCGTCATCGAAGCCGCGCACGCCGACCATCTGACGGGGCTGCCCTTCGACGACACCAGGGACTTCGCCGATGCCGACCGCGGCTTCATCGCGGCACTGGAGCCGTGCGTCGTCAAGGCCGCCGACGGAAGAGTGGTGTGGGACAACGACGTCTACGCGTTCCTGTCCGGAGAGGCGCCCACCTCCGTGCACCCCAGCCTGTGGCGGCAGTCCACCCTGGCCGCCAAACAGGGCCTCTACGAGGAGGTCGCAGGGATCGAACAGGACCGGGGCCGCGACCTGTCCAACATCAGCTTCATCGAGGGTGACACCGGCGTCATCGTCATCGACCCGTTGATCTCCACCGAGACCGCAGCGGCAGCGCTCGCGCTGTACCGCGCCCACCGGGGAAATCGAGCGGTGAGCGCGGTTGTTTACACCCACAGCCACGTCGACCACTTCGGCGGCGTGTTGGGCGTGACCAACCAGGCCGACGTCGATGCGGGCAAGGTCGTGGTGCTCGCGCCCGAGGGGTTCACCGAGCACGCCGTGCAGGAGAACGTGTATGCCGGGACGGCGATGACCCGGCGCGCGGGCTACATGTACGGCACCGTGCTGGCGCGAGGACCCCAGGGGCAGGTGGGCTGCGGTCTGGGCCAGAACACGTCCACCGGCGAGATCGCCCTGATCGTCCCGACGCTCGACATTCACGAGACCGGCGAGATCCACACCATCGACGGTGTCGATATCGAGTTTCAGATGGCGCCCGGCACCGAGGCTCCCGCCGAGATGCACTTCTACTTTCCCAAGTTCCGCGCGTTGTGCATGGCGGAGAACGCCACCCACAACCTGCACAACCTGTTGACCCTGCGCGGGGCGTTGGTGCGTGACCCGCACGGCTGGTCGGGCTACCTGACCGAGGCCATCGACACGTTCGCCGATCGAGCCGACGTGGTGTTCGCGTCGCACCATTGGCCGACCTGGGGTGAGGACCGGATCGTCGAATTCCTTTCCCTGCAACGGGACATGTACGCCTACCTGCACGACCAGACGTTGCGGCAGCTCAACCAGGGCCGCACCGGGATCGAGATCGCCGAGGACTTCCAGATGCCACCCGCGCTGCACCGGGCGTGGCACACCCACGGCTACTACGGGTCGGTCAACCACAACGTCAAGGCGGTCTACCAGCGCTACATGGGTTGG
>NZ_JAVRPS010000719.1:0-3662 GCF_032162105.1 Mycobacterium sp.
CCGTACCGACAGTGGTATCTCGTTGTTCTGCGTGGACGTCGGCACGGCAGGCATCGAGTTCCACGGTTACCGCACGATCGACGACCGCCGAGCCGCCGATCTGGTGCTCACCGGTCTGCGGCTGCCCGCCGATGCGCTTCTCGGTGAGGAGGGGCAGGCGTGGCCGTCGCTCGATCGGGCCCGCGACGAGGGTGCGGCCGCCGTCTGCGCGGAGGCGGTCGGCGGTATGCGGAAGGTGTTGGCCGACACCGTCGAATACTGCAAGCAGCGGCAGCAGTTCGGGCAGCCGATCGGGAGCTTCCAGGTGCTGCAACACCGGATGGTCGACATGCACATGGAACTCGAGCAATCCGTTGCGGCCGTGTATCTCGCGGTGCTCAACCTCGAAGCCGAGCCCGCGACGAGGGCGCGGGCGGTGTCGGCGGCCAAGGCCACCATCGGTCGGGCGGCCAGGTTCGTCGGCCAGAACGCCGTGCAACTGCACGGCGGTATGGGAATGACGGAGGAACTCGCGATCGGGCACTACTTCAAGCGGCTTACCGCCGTGCAGTACGAGTTCGGCTCGACCGACCATCACGTGGCGCGCTATGCGGAGCTGACCAGGGCGTGAGCCTTCGCGGGTGGATGTTGTTCGCCGCCATGAGCGTCATCTGGGGCATTCCCTACCTGCTCATCAAGATTGCGGTCGAGGGCGTTTCGGTGCCCGTCCTGGTGCTGGCACGGACCGCGATCGGCGCTGCCGTGCTGTTGCCCCTTGCGCTGTCCCGCGCGGCGTGGGCGCCGGTACGCCGGCATTGGCGCCCGGTGCTGGTGTTCGCGTTCTTCGAGATCATCGCCGCCTGGTTGCTGCTCTCGGATGCCGAGCGCCACATCTCCAGTTCGTTGACCGGCCTGTTGATCGCGGCGTCACCGATCATCGCCGCGGTGCTGGACCGATTGACCGGCGGCGAAGCGCGATTCGGCGGCAAGCGGATTGCGGGCTTGGCGGTCGGACTGGTCGGTGTCGCCGTACTGGCCGGACCCGCGCTCACCGGCGGCAGCGCATGGCCCGTCACGGAGGTGCTGTTGGTGGCGACCTGCTACGCGATCGCTCCCCTGGTTGCCGCGCGTTACCTCGGCGATGTGCCGACGCTGCCGCTGACGGCCGCATGCCTCGGCGTTGCCGCCCTGGTGTACGCCGCGCCCGCAGCGGCGACGTGGCCCGACCACCTGCCAAGCACGCGAATTCTGTTGGCTCTGTCGGGACTTGCCGTGGTCTGCACCGCGCTGGCATTCATCGTGTTCTTCGCTTTGATCCGCGAGGTCGGCGCCGCCCGCGCGCTGGTGGTCACCTACGTCAACCCGGCGGTGGCACTCGCGGCCGGGGTGATCGTCCTGAACGAACCCCTCACGCCTTGGAACCTCGCGGGACTGGCATTGATCCTGGGGGGCTCGGTGCTGGCCACCAGGCGGACCGACGCGGACCCGGTGCCCGCTACGTCGGAACCGACTGGGGTTGGGCCGCGCTGAGCATCTCGGCGACCGCGACGAACTTCACCCGCGGGCGCGAGGCCGCGGTGCCGCGCGCACGCTCCGCCTCGTCGATGGCCCGCCATCCGCGCCACGGAATCGGACGGGCTCCGCGCGCGGTGAGCAAGGCCTGCAACGCATCCCGGTCATCGACGACGCGGTCGAGCAGGCCGGCGGCGAAGTCGTCCCACAGCGCGGCGACCGTCTCCTCGGCGCACGCGCGGTTGGTGCCGATCACTCCTCGTGGACCACGTTTGATCCAGCCCGTCACGTAAACGCCTGGGACCGGCAGGCCCGATCCGTCGAGCACGCGGCCGTGATCGTTGGGGATGACGCCGTTGGCGTCGTCGTAGGCGAGCCCGGGCATCGGCGCACCGCGGTAGCCGATCGAGAGCAGGATGAGTGCCGCGTCGATCACCTCGCCCCCGTCCAGGCGCACGCCCTCGGCCCGCTCGACGCCGATCACCTCTGCCGGAGTTGCGTTGAATCGGAACACGATTCGCTTGTTTCCTGGAGTCGGTGCGCGGTGCGCGTATTCGCTGGCGACCTCCAACTTGAACGAGGTCTCGACGTCGGTGTCATCGTCGTCGGGGACGTCGCCGGGTTCGATGACGACGTCGACGCCGTCGAGGTGGCCGAGCGCGAGGAATTCGCCGACCGAGAAGGCGGCGTCCCGCAGGCCGCGCCGCCCGAGGATCACCACCTCGTCGACGGCGCTGTCGCGCAACGCGTCCAGCGCGTGTTCGGCGGCGTCGGTGTCGGCCAGGCCGTCGGACCCCATCAGCAGGACGCGGGCCACGTCCAGGGCGACGTTGCCGTTGCCGACGATCACCGCCCGGGACGAGCCGAGATCGAACGAGCGGGCGGCGTGGTCGGGGTGACCGTTGTACCAGCCCACGAAGTCCGAGGCGGCGTGGCTGCCCGGAAGCTCCTCCCCAGGAATGCCCAACGTCCGACTGGTCGCGGCGCCGAAGGCGTAGATCACGGCGTGGTGGTGTGCCAGCAGATCGTCGTGGGTGACGTCTCGGCCCACCTCGACGTTGAGGTGACAACCGAACCGCTTGCTGGTGAACACGTGGTCGAAGAGGTTGGTCACCGACTTGGTGTGCAGGTGATCGGGCGCCACTCCCGCACGGATGAGGCCGAACGGCGTCGGCAACCGCTCGAAGAGGTCGACCTCCACGCCGTCCACGTCGATCAGTTCGGCCGCGGCGTAACACGCGGCGGGCCCCGCGCCGACGATGGCGACCCGCAGCGCGCCATGCGCCACCGCGGCACGCGAACTGCGTGCCGAGGTCGCGTCGGGTTCGAGCGGGTGGCGCTCGAAGTAGGCGGCGTTCATCTCCTTGAACCGCTCCAGGTGCGGCGGCAGATCCTCGTCGTAGTGGATCGCGCCGACGGGGCACTCATCGAGGCACGCGCCACAGTCGATGCACGATTCGGGGTCGATGTAGAGCATCGTCGCTGTTGAATTCTGAGCCGTTGACATTTGAGTGCCGCTGAGATCGCCCGCGCCGCCAACGGGCCGGATGCAGTCGACCGGGCAGACCGGCACACAGCTGGCGTCCTTGCAGCAGTTCTGGGTGATCACGTAGGCCACGGGTTGTCCTTCCTCGGTTGCTGCCACACTCTACTGGACACTTGTCCAGTATTGCCACGCGACACGGTGGAGCGCAAACCGCCGCCGCGACCGCATGAGTATCCCGCAGTCCCAGAAATAGCTGTTTGAACGGGTTTAACCGCCGCGATTGCCAACCCGGACCTCGTCGGATAACCTGGACACATGTCCAGCTCAGCGGTGACACACGTCATCGGCCTGCGGGACCCACACGCGCGCCGGACCCACACCCAACGGCGTGTCTTCGGCGCGGCCGCGGACATGCTCGACGGGTCAGAGCAGTCCGACGTCTCCGTGCCGACGCTCGCCGCACGGGCCAGGATCGCCCCCTCCGCGCTGTGCGCGCACTTCCCTTCCCTCGACGCGATGTTCGCCGAGCTCTATCTGAACCGGGTGTCCGAGCTGCCACTGGTCGTCGATCCGACGGCGAGCCTGCAGTCCCGGGTGAGCGTTCAGTTGCGGGCGATCACCCTGATCGTCGCCGATGAACCCCGCCTCGCGGCAGCGTGCACGCAGGCGCTGTTGCGCAACGACG
>NZ_JAVRPS010000720.1:0-5335 GCF_032162105.1 Mycobacterium sp.
ATTAAGGCCCGCCAGATTGCCGGTCGAGCCGGCATGTTCGCGAATCGACTTAAACAGCATGGGATTAACCCCCGCGGTGGTCGTAACACCGCTATGATCCGCCTCGCCTATGACCTCCCCGCAGCTATTGCGGCCGAAGGGCCGGCGCGGCAGATTGTTCGCACTGGTTGAGCGCTACTGGCCAACAAAATCAACATCCAACCCAAGTCGCCTCCAACTTCACCTCGTACGCAGCGAACACTAACGGCATTCGCACCATTCCGGTTCTGCGCTTGACGCCGGAAGCTCGTTAATCCGCCGCGACGATTGCTCGATTTGATCACCCATTACTGAAGCGTTCCGCGTTCTTCGGCTAGGTGATCGCCGAGGCGTGGCTCTGCGAATTGATTCGGTCACGGCGCCGTCGCGCGGGTTCTTGCCGCGGCAGCCTGGTAGTTGACCGGCGGCCCGGAGGGTACTCCCGACCGAAACCGCTCCCCTACGGCAACTCGCACCTCTTGAACACGCACCATTACCAGCTAACTACGGCGAGTTGCGTTGTACTACAACATAGTTCGGCGTACCTGCAATTCACTAACAACTCGACACACGCGCGCCGGTCGCGGATCGAATTCGATCGGCAGCGTCCTGGGACCTGCGATGCCCACTATGGGCCTCCATGGCGCGGGGCCGGCGCGGCGGATGCCGCCCATGCGTCGAGCCATGACGACCAGGCCTTCAGCGAGTTCGATCCGCGCAAGGTGCGCGCCGAGGCAATGGTGCGCGCCGCCGCCGAAGGTCAACATCGCCGCGGGCCCTTGGCGGGTGATGTCGAACCGTTCGGGGTCCTCGTACCGGACGGGGTCGCGATTGGCGGCGGCCGTGTTGACGACAACGCACGTGCCGGCCGGACACCGGATTCCGTCAAGGTCCACATCTTCGACCACAACGCGGATGGCGGAGAAGGACGCCGGTGTGTGGCGCATGACCTCCTCGACGGCGTGCGGCGCAAGTTCGGGATGATCCGCTAACACTGCCCACTGATCGGGGTGATCGACGAAGACCTGTACCGCCGCTGCCAGCTGGTTACGCGTGGTATCGGTGCCCGCGAGGAGAAGGACCGCGACGAGGTCGAGGATCTCGCGGCGGGTGAGCCGGTCGCCGTCGTCCCCGGCACGGATGAGTTCGGAGATCAGATCGTCGGTCAGGGATCGGCGTCGACGCTCGATCAAGTTATCGAGATAGGCGTCGAGGTTGTGCCATGCCGCCAGAATCGCCAGTGTGTGGGCGGCGGCGTTGCCTCCGAAGGCCTCGCTGATACCTCTCAAGCAGTCGGAGAACAGGTCCCAGTCCTCGCGAGGCACACCAAGGGTCGTGCAGATGATCGGAACGGGATACGACCTGGCGATATCGGCGACCACATCACAGCGGCCGGTGTGAATCTGCCGGTTGACGAGTTCGTTCATGATGGCCCTGCACGCCGTGCGCATGCGCTCGGCAGCCCGCGGGGTAAATGCGTGCGAGACGAGTCGGCGCAGCCGCTTGTGTTCGGCGCCGTCGATGCCGACGATCAGCGCGGATACCCGGTCCCAGAGCGGGCCGGACGTGACGCCCTGCATAGCCAAGCCGTTGGACGGCGGCATGGCAAAGCGCGGGTCGCGCAGCACCGAGCGAACCAGATCGTAGGTGAGCAACTCGGGCCCGTAGGGCCCCATCGCGATCGGTGACTGACTCCGCACCCGCGCGATGATGCGGTGCGCTTCCTCGGGCTGGACGACACCGTGATAGTCGATGGCGGGCGGTGGAGCATCGAAGACACTCACGCGCTTGGCGGCGGTGGACATGACGGGCCTCCTGCGGTCGGGACGCAATCGACTATCCGGTCGTCCCGGCTCGACGCCATCGGCCGAAATACCTAAATCGTCTTGGGACGCAGGGAGGAGTCTGTTAGCCATTTGGCGGATGAACTCAACTTCGCGTCGCCGCAGGCTGACTAGCATGAGCGAGACGAATGGGAGCGAGGTAGGCGTGAGCGAGCTGCTGCCCAGCGGAACGGTGACGCTGCTGCTCGCCGACGTCGAGGGGTCCACGCGCCTGTGGGAGACCCAGCCCGACGAGATGACCGCCGCCGTCGCAGGCCTCGATGCGGCGGTGGTCGATGCAGTCGCCAGGCACAATGGTGCACGGCCCGTCGAACAGGGCGAGGGCGACAGTTTCGTCGTCGCTTTCGCACGCGCCAGTGACGCCGTGGCTTGTGCGCTCGAGTTGCAGCGGGCGCCGTTGGCGCCGATCCGATTGCGCATCGGTCTGCACACCGGCGAGGTGCAGTTGCGTGATGAGGGCAATTACATCGGCCCGACGATCAACCGGACCGCAAGGCTGCGGGACCTCGGCCACGGCGGTCAAACCTTGCTGTCCGGCATCACAGGCGAACTCGTCCTCGACCGGCTGCCCGTGGGCGCCTTCCTGACCGACCTCGGATCGCACCCCCTGCGGGATCTGCCGCGGCCCGAAAGGGTGGTGCAGCTCTGCCACCCTGACCTACGAAATGACTATCCTCCGCTTCGCACAGCGAAAGTCGTTGATGCACCGCACTTTCCGGTTCAGCTCACCAGTTTCGTCGGCCGCGGGGCGGAGTCCGCTGGGGTCGCCAGGCTCCTCACCAGCGGCAGGCTGGTAACCCTGACCGGGGCTGGCGGTGTGGGCAAGACCCGGCTGGCGATCCATCTCGCGACAGAGCTGACCCCAAAGTTCGGCGACGGGGCATGGTTCGTCGACCTGTCAGCCATCACCGACCCGGATGTGCTGCCGATGACGGTGATTCGCGCGTTGGGACTGTCGGACCAGCCCGGGCGATCGACGATGGACACGCTCATGAGGTTCATCGCGGACCGTCGCATGCTGTTGGTGCTGGACAACTGCGAACACCTGCTCGACGCGGCCGCCGACCTCGTGACCGAGCTGCTGAGTCACTGCCCGAGGCTGACGCTGTTGGTGACGAGCCGGGAGCCAGTTTCCGTGCCGGGTGAGGCGACGTGGCGGGTGCCGTCGCTGCCACTCGCCGACGAGGCCATCGAACTGTTCGCCGACCGAGCACGCTTGGCCCGGCCGGATTTCCGCGTCACCGAGGACAACGCGGCCACGGTGGCCGAGATCTGCCGTCGACTCGACGGCATGCCGCTTGCCATCGAACTCGCGGCCGCGCGGGTGCGAGCGTTGACTCTGGTCGAGATTCTCGACGGGCTGCGGGACCACTTCATGCTTCTGACAGGGGGCGCCCGCACTGCGGTTCGTCGACAGCAGACCCTGCGCGCCTCCGTCGACTGGTCGCACGCTCTGCTCTCAGACGGCGAACGCACGCTGTTTCGCCGCTTGGCAGCGTTCATGGGCGGTTTCGACCTCGACGCAGCGCGTACGGTGTCCTCCGGCGATGACATGCAGCCGCATCAAGTCCTCGATCAGCTGACACTTTTGGTGGATAAGTCGCTCGTGGTGGCCGACGAGGTTCGCGGGCGGACCCGGTACCGGATGCTGGAAACAGTCCGCCAATACGCGCAGGAGAAGTTGAGTGACTCCGGTGAAGCCGGGCAGGTGCGAGCACGCCACCGCGACTACTACACGGGCAGGGCGGCGACGTTGGCTATGCTGCTCGACCCCGCCAGGTGGCGTCTCGCCCAGGCAGAGGGCGCGATCGACAACCTGCGAGCCGCGTTTGCGTGGAGTCGCGACAACGGCGACGTGGAACAAGAACTGGCACTCACCTCAATGCTATGGCCGCTCTGGGTAGCGCGCGGCCGGCTTCGGGAAGGGCTGGCGTGGTTCGACGCCGCATTCTCTGAAGGCCCAAAGGACTCGGTTCAACCCGCGACGCTGGCGCGGGCGTTGGCGGACAGGGCGGGACTCAACGCGCAATTGGGCGTCGTGAACCAGCTCGACGACGCCCGCCGGGCACTGGAGATCGCGCGCGAAATCGGTGATCCGGTATTGATTAGCCGGGCGCTGGCCTCGTGCGCGGGCAGTGCGGCGTTCAGCCCCGACATCGCGCGTGCCTACGTCGAGGAGGCGATCGAGTTGGCGCGGGCCACCGGTGATCGATTAATGCTGTGTCAAGCCTTGGTGTGGCATGGGCAGAACGCCTACTACGGCGGAGACCCGCGCGCCGGGCGGATCACCGCAGCTGAAGGACGCGAAATCGCCGATGCGATCGGCGACCGATTCGTCTCGCGCGGTGCCCGCTGGGCCCTTGCGTGGGCCCGGATGGTCAGTGGGGATCTCGCATCAGCCGTCGTGCAATTCCGCGCGGTCGCCGATGAGGCCGCTGCCTATGGGGACGTGACCTGGGCCCACGCTGCACTTTTCAACGCAACGCAAGCGCTATGCCATCAGGGCGCCATCGGAGATGCGCGCATGTGTGCTAACGCAGCCCGTGAAGCCGCAGGAGATCTCGGCGGCGACTACGAGCGATACTTCGCCATGCTCGAGGGATACGTGGCCGTCGCCGCGGGGGATGTTGACGCCGCGGACAGCGCCGACGAGGAAGCCTGGCGCGACCTGAGTCACGAGCTGTCCATGGTGAAGATCAACCTGTGGCGCAGGGCGGCGGTCGCGCTGGCGCGTGGTGACCTCGTCGCGGCGCGACGGTGGGCCGACGAGGCCGTCTCGGCGACGTCGGGTTGGCATCGAGCGGTCGCGTTGACGACGCGTGCCAGGATTGCGATCGCGCAGGGTGATGCCCAGCAGGGCGAGCGTGACGCCCACGGAGCACTCGCCGCGAGCGCCGAAGTGGATGCGCTTCTTGGCGTCCCGGACACTTTGGAATGCCTGGCGATCCTGGCAGGTGAGGCTGGCAGCCATCCGGAAAGCGCCCGGCTGGTCGGCGCCGCCCAGGCTATCCGTCTACAAACCGGTGAAGTGCGCTTTCCGATCTATCAATCCGCGTACGAGGCGGCCGTCGAATCGTTGCGACAAGCTATGGAGCAGAACGATTTCGACGACGCGTGGGCAGAGGGCGCGCAGTTGTCGACCGATGAGGCGATCGCCTACGCGCGGCGTGGCCGCGGCGAACGCAAGCGGCCGGATAGTGGGTGGGAGTCGCTCACCCCGGCCGAGCATGACGTCGTAAGTCTTGTTTGTGAAGGTCTCGGTAACAAGGAGGTCGCGACGCGGTTGTTCGTGTCCCCTCGGACCGTGCAGGCACATCTTGCCCACGTCTACACCAAACTGAGTATCAACTCCCGCGTGCAACTCGTGCAGGAAGCCGCGCGCAGGGCTCAGGCGTCGGTCGATTAGCGGGTCCATACCCGTGCGCCGCGCAACGCCCGGCCCGCGCCACTCCCCCGGATCGCGCACACCGTCC
>NZ_JAVRPS010000721.1:0-3602 GCF_032162105.1 Mycobacterium sp.
GTCAAGCGGTCGATCCCGCCGATCATGATGACCGTGTACGGCTCGAGTGGCGACCACCCCGGGCAGCAGGTCCGTGACTTTCACCGCGACATCAAGGGCAACATGCCGGACGGTAGCCGCTACCACGCGCTGGACCCGGAGACGTACTACTGGGCGCACGCCACCTTCGTCGATCAGATCCTCTACTTCGCCGACACCTTCGTCAGACGGCTCAGCCGCGAGGAGAAGGAGCAGATCTACCTCGAGTCGAAGACGTGGTACCGCCGTTACGGCGTCAGCGATCGACCGATGCCGGCGGACTACGCCGAATTCGAACGCTACTGGGACCACATGATCGACGAGATCGTCGTCGCACATCCCACTGCAAAGTACGGCGTCGGTTACGTCACCAAGGGCTTCCCCCGTCCCAAGGGCGTGTCGCCGTTGGCCTGGCGGCTGGTGTCGCCGGTCTTCAATCTCGTCGCTGCGTTCCTCACCACCGGCGGGATGCCACCGCGGACCCGCGACCTGCTTGGCCTGCCGTGGAGTCCACGCAAGGAGAAGGCGTACCAGGCGTTCGCCGCGCTGTGGCGGACGCGGACGGTGAACTGGATGTGGGACCGTCTGCCAATGCGGTGGCGCTACAACACGTTTGCGCAGGAAGGCTATGCCCATTCCGGATAAGCCGGCCGACCCCACCACGGAGGCCATCCTCGACGCGGCGCTCGTCGAGTTCGAGCGCCACGGCTTTCACCGCGTTGCCCTCGACGACGTCGCGCGCCGTGCCGGTTTCAGTCGCACCACCATCTACCGGCGGTTCGCCAACCGCGACGAACTGGTGGGCGCGGTCATCGAGCGCGAGAACGTGGTGCTGTTCGCCGACATCGCCGAGGAGCTGAAGAACGCCGGTCCGAAGTCGAATTACTATGTCGAGGCGTTCACGCACTCGATTCTGATGTTCCGGCGCCATCGTGTGCTGAACCAATTGATGACTGACGAGCCGGCCCTCGTGCTGCAGTTGGCGCATCGCCACTACGGTGCCGGCATCGAGCGGATGGCCGAGGCGCTGCGGGTGATCTTCCCCGCGGGGTTCGCCGACCGGATCGGGGAGCAGGCCGTCAACGACCTGGCCGACACCATCCTGCGCTACGCGGCGATGGTGCTGCTGCTGCCCAGCGCTCAACCGCTGGACACCGCCGATGACATCAGGGACTTCGCCACCAGGCACTTCCTGCCCAGCCTGCCCGCCGCGCTACGCGCGGTCTCGGTGTAGGTGCTGTGCGCTGGTCCGGAAGTCGGACCGCTGCACGCCGGTCAGCATCTTGCGGTGTCTGGCGGGGGTCCAGGGCCAGAGTTCGGGTAGGCCCGCGTTGTCCAGATACCAGCTCTGACAACCGGTGACCCAGATGGTTCCTGGGAAGGCGGCTTTGAGCCGGTCGTAGTAGGCGTCGGTGGCTTCGTCGGTCGGTGCGACGCTCGAGAGACGTTCGTCGCGCATCCGCTTGATCCAGTTGACGATGTAGCCGGTCTGAGCTTCGGCGACCACGATCAGCGAGTGGTTGCCGATCGGGCTGTGTGGTCCCATCAAGGTGAACAGGTTCGGGAAGCCCGGTAGCGCGACGGTGCGGTAAGGCGCGCGGTCCGTCCGCCCAGGCCGCGTCGAGCGTGCGGCCGTCCTCGCCCGTGATGGTCATCGGCCGCATGTAGGCGTGGGCGTCGAAGCCAGTGGCGTAGACGATCACGTCCAATTGATGCAGAACACCGTCATCGGTGATGATTCTGCGCGGCTCGATTCGCTCGATGCCGGCGGTGATCACGTCGACGTCGCGGGGTCGAACGGGTCGAAACCCGCGCCGAGCGGGCCGCGGATCGGCTGCCGCCGCGGGTGGCGCATGGCCGTCACGGTGCCCTTGGCGATCGTCGCCACCGGGTGAGAGAAGACCCGCGTCATGTGGTTTCGTCCGCGAGAAGGACCTCGAACGCCTCCAGAAGCCGCGGCCGGGCGATCTTCCAGAGGGCGTCCGGTTCGGCCACCTCGGCGAAGCCCGGCATCGCGAGGCCGCGCATTGTCGCCAGGCCGACCATCACCCGTTCGGCGAAGCCGGGCCTCGCGACCAGCTCGGGAAACGTGTGGAGCATCCCGATGCCGATTCGCAGCGAGAAATCCTTCGTCACCCCCGCCATCGTCGCCCTCAGTTCGGCATCCGAACGTGCCGCCACCCAAAGCTCCAGTCCGGCGTCGAAGAGCGGGCCGCGATGGACCTCCCACAGGCGGTCGAGCAACTGCGTGATGCGCTCGCTGGGGTCGCCTTCGGTGGGGGCCTCGGCGATGAACTCGTCCGCCATTCGGTCGCCGAGGGTCTGCAGCGCGGCGGCCATCAGATCGGCCTTGCTCGCGAAGTGGTGCTGAAGGGCACCGACCGTCATTCCCGCGCGCTTGGCGATGTGCCGGGTGGAGGTGTTGGCATAGCCGTGCTCCACCAGGCAATCGATCGTCGCCGTAAGAACCTTGGCCCTCGTCACCGTCCGACGCTCGGCCTGCGTTCGACGCTCGGTGTGCACACTAGACATTTACATGTCATACGTATGGCATGTCAACGGTGCCGGGCCGTGTTTCGCACGTCTCGATTCGGGCAGCCGGTATGCATGACAAGCGAACAGCAATACACCGAACCCCGCACCGACGAGCACCACCAGGTCATCGACAAACCCGAAGAGCGGACACCCACCGAGATGCCTGAAGTCACCGACGAGCACAGGGCCAGGGCCAAGAAGATGGTCGACGACTACGACGAAGACCGCCCGACGGTCACGTTGCCCGGCACCGGCGGCACCGTCGCCGGCACCGCGATCAACGAGTGGCTCGACGACGGCGGCAACCCCAAGTTCTCCGCCATCTCCAAGGACGAAGGCTAGTGCCGCCGGTCGCCTAGGCTCGGTGGTCGTGACACCCCTCGAGCAGATCGCCCCCGCCTTCATCGAGATGGCCCATTCGATCGTGTGGGCGTCGGTTGCCACCGTCGACCGCGATGGACGCCCCCGCAGCCGCATCCTGCACCCGATCTGGGAGTGGGACGGGTTGGATCTGGTCGGGTGGATCGCCACGTCTCCGACGCCGATCAAGCACGAAGATCTCGCGATCCATCCCGACGTCGCGGCGAGCTATTGGACGACCAACCATGACACCTGCAGCGCCGACTGTTCGGCGCAGTGGTTCTTCGACGACGAGACCCGAATCGCGGTGTGGGACAAGTTCAAGAACGGTCCGGCACTGGTCGGCTACGACCCGGCGATCATCGAGCCCTGGAAGGACGGCCCCACCTCGGCTGCCTTCGCCGCACTGCGCCTGGCGCCCCGGCGGCTCAGGGTGATGCCCGGCACCGTGATGACGGAGGGCGAAGGCGAAGTGCTCCGCTGGAGGGCGGTGTAGGAGCCGGGATACCAGCAAATCTGTGGATCGTGCTAGGAAACCTCGCGATCGGACCACTTCCTCTTCCCTGCCGAGTGGCGCCTCTCACATCATGGGGTGCAGCCGGGCAAGGGGAGGCCATCAAATGCAGTCGACACAACAGGTCACGTGTGAAGGATCCCCACCGAGCACCGGCAGCCACGAGGCAGTCCTG
>NZ_JAVRPS010000722.1:0-7270 GCF_032162105.1 Mycobacterium sp.
GCGACCACGTCGCCTCGCGGGCACACCAGCCGCCTCCTCCGCGGCCCGCCGCGCCGCATCCAACGCGGCCGCAGCACGCTCCTGCCCCGCAGCGGCCGCCGACTTCAACCGTTCCAGCGCCGCGATATGCTCCACCAGCGCCGACTCATCCGCGTCAGGGTCGACGATCAACAGCGATTCGAACATGTGTTCGAATCTAGATCAGCCCACCGACAAATTTCAGTCGACGCCCTGCAACGCCTGCTGACCGAACGAATTCATCTCCATCGAGCCGTCGGGCAGTACCAACTCGCCGCGCTCGAGGCGCGACCGCAGATAGGCGAACGTCTGCGCGGTCTGTGCGAACAGGTGCTCCCCTGCCCGCAACGCAGGCCTGGCTGCCCCGTCACCGGCGACGAACTGCGGCAACGGCTTCACCTCGGTGTGGTAGTCGACGTTGAAGAACAGCGGGAACGAGTAGCGCTCCTCCTTGACCTTGCGGACCCGGTGGCTGGTCGCGACGTAGGCGCCGTTGGTCCACAGCTCCAGCAGGTCACCGATGTTCACCACGAAGGTGTCCGGTACGGGCGGGACGTCGACCCACTCACCCGCGCCGTTGAGCACCTCGAGTCCGGGGGCGGTCGGCTTGAGCAGGGTGAAGCACTCGTAGTCGGTGTGCGCCCCGATCCCCAGCACGTCCTCGGCGTCCGCGTTGTACGGGTAGTGCACCAGGCGCAGCTGACTCGGTGTCTTGGTCGCGTGCTGGGTGAAGGTGTCGGGATCCTCGCCCAGTGCCACCGCGAACGCCCAGAGCAACTGATGCCCCAGGTCCAGCACGGCGTGATAGTAGGCGGTGACCGCCTCGGCGAAGCCGTCCAGTTCGGGCCAGGTGTTGGGGCCGAGCATCGGATTGCCTGCGACGTAGTCGGGGTCGTCGGCGGGCAGGTCGAGCGCGGTGTCGAAGGCCTCCTTCATGTCGGGCATGCCGGTCTCGACCCCTTCCTCGCCGACCGGCACGTATCCGCGGTGGCAGCTGGACAGCCCGATGTAGCTCCGCATCTTCTCCTCGACCGGCAGCGCGAAGAACGCCTTGGTGGCCGCCAGCATTCGGGCGAACAGCGCCTCATCGATACCGGTGCCGCTGATGTAGAGGAAGCCGATCTCGCTGGCGGCCTTGCCGATGTCGGCGGCCACCCGCTCGCGTTCGGCGCGGTCCGGTGACCGCAACCCGGTGATGTCTACGATCGGAATTGAGGTGAAAGGGGTTGTGCCTGTCACAGTTCCACGTCTCCTTCGCTCTGCACTACCGTCCACCGCGCGCCATTGACACGGACTTCACCGTCGATGAGTTTGGGCGCCAGCGCCTCCCACTCAGCGCCGCCGACGGCGGCCAGGGTGACGGCGGTCGTGCACGCCCAGCCGAACACCGCACCCACCCGCAGGAGCAGTGCGTCACCGGCGTCGACCGATCGGACCGTCAACGCCCAGCGCGGGGTGGCCGGGCCGTCGTCGCGTACCCACTGCTCGACGTAGTCGGCGTGCACACCCGTCTCCACCAGGGTGTCGCCGTCCCAGTGCATGGCACCCGCATCGGGAAACTGCCCTGGTGGCTCGAGGTCGACCATGCGGTGCCACTCGAAGACGTCGTCACGTTGTTCCAGACGGCCACCGAACCCGCGCGAGTCGATGTAGGCGAAATCGCCCTGCAGCCATCGCACGTCGCCGTCGGTCACGTGTGAGCCGTCCGCCTCGATCAGGAGCGTGCGCCGCCAGAGGCCGGCGCACTGGGACAACAACACTTCGCTCATAGCTCGACTCCCGCTCGTCTTCGGGCGCTCATGCCGACTCCTCCCAGCGCGACCGCAGCGCCAGCCAGCCGTCGGCAGTGGGTGTGCCGAAGGCGCGCAGGCGTGCGATGCCGCCGTCGGGATAGGCCTGCAACCGCAGTGCGGTAATGCCCGTGGCATCCACGGTGAACACCTGGCGGGCGTCAGCGGCAAGCCGGGTTCTCGGCAGCACCGGCACATCGAACGTCACCAGCGCCCAACCATGTTCGCCATCCGGCCGGCACCTGCTGCCGACCACCGAGACCTCGGGGGTGGCGTTGAAGACGAAGTAGGAGGTGTCGATCTCGAGCCGGCGAAGGTCGGCGGCGCCGGCGAAGGAGATCATCACCGCGTCGTGGCTGTCCGGGCCGACATCGCGTCGCCGCCGGGTCTCCCAGCCGTCGCCCATGTTCCGCGGTCGAGTCGGCGCGATCAGCTCGCAGGCCGTGGAGTAGAAGTTGTCGCTGGACCACTCCACCCGGCCGCCCTGCTCGACCCCGGACACCTCGACCGTGACGTCGGCCCACGAGTCCGGGTCGGGGATGACGTCCCCGTACACGCGCAGCCGGGCCACTCCCCCGTCGGACTCCAGCGTCAGCCGCACGTGGGTGTACCGGCGTTGATCGTCGACCTCCAGGAGATTGTGCGAGTCAGGTTTCAGCGCAATCGATTCGACGACGGTCCTCCATCGGATCCCCGACTCAGTGGGATCGTCGAGCACGTCCAGCACGCACGCGTCGACCCGGCAGCCGGTGGGATGGTTGCCAGTGAAGAACCGGGTGTCGACATCCACCGCGCGCAGCCTGCCCGGCGACCCCAGCCGCACGATCGCCCAATCCCCGTCTGGGCCGGCGTGCCTGCGGGTCTCCCAGCCGTCCACCACCTCGCCCCGTTGGTCGTAGGTTCCAGGGACGAACGCCGGCGCGGCCGGGTCGACCAGGCGCTCCTTGAAACCGAACGACTCATCGCTGGCCGCCATCACACTGCCGCCGAGGGACCGCGACGCCAGATCCACGCCGGGCGTGACCGGTTCGGGAGCACTCATTCCTCGACTCCCAGCGCCTTCGAGATCGGCCAGTGCGTGCGCGGGTTCGGCGGGCCTTCGGCCAGCGCCCCGACCTTGCTGGTGGTCAACCCGAGACCGACCAGCGCCTGGCCCAGGGCCACCGCCGCACCGACGCCGTCCACCGCAGGCACGCCGAGTTTGGTCGAAATCGCTTCGGTCACACCGGCCATGCCCGCGCAGCCGAGGCAGATCACGTCGGCGCCGTCCTCGGCGATGGCGCGGGCCGCCTCGTCGACGATGGCCTGCACCGCGCCCGCCGGATCGGCGTCGACTTCCGCGGTGCCGAGACCACAGGCCCTGACCGAGGCGCAGCGCGCGGTCAGCCCGGCCAGCATCAACCGGTCCTGGATCGCCGGGATGGACCGGGCGAGCGTGGTGACCACCGAGAACCGCCGCCCGATCAGATGGGCGACGTGCGCGGCGCACTCGGCGATGTCGAGCACGGGCACCGACAGCATCTCCTGCAGGGCGTCCTTGCCGTGTTCGCCGAACCCGGCCAGGATCACGGCGTCGAAGTCGAAGTCGCCCGCCGCGACCATGGTGGCGACGACGTCCATCACACCGACCGCCGACAGGTAGCTCTCGGACGCAGAGTCGATGGCCGCCGCGCCGAATCTCGGTTTGGCCGCCACGATCTCGGTGCCCGGGGCGGCCGCTGCCCTTGCCGCGGCCGCGATCTCGGCCGTCATCGATTCCGACGTGTTGGGGTTGAGCATCAGGATCCTCATGCCGGCTGCCGCATCCGCTCGCCGTCGAAGACACGGCGTCCCGCCACCCAGGTCTGTAATACCCTGCCGCGCAGTGCGACGCCGTCGTACGGCGTGATTCCGTGCCGATGTGCCAGCGTGTCGGCCCGCACGGTCTGCTCGGCGTTGGGATCGAAGAAGCACAGGTCGGCCCGCATGCCGACGTCGATCCGACCACGGTCGGTGAACCCGGCCAGTGCCGCGGGGCGCTCGGCCATCCAGCGGGACAGGTCGGCAAGTCCGAAGCCGAGGGGCCCGGCCTGCGTCCACACCGCCGCGGGCCCGAGCTGCAACGAGCTGATGCCGCCGAAGGCCGCACCGAAGTCACCACCGGCCTTTAGTGCAGGCGCGCATGGCGAATGGTCGGACACCACCATGTCCAGGATTCCCCGCCGCAGCCCGTCCCACAGCAGGCGACGGTTGTCCTCCCCGCGGATCGGTGGGCACGCCGCGTACTCGGTGCCGCCGTCGGGAATGGTCTCGGCGGCGAAGGTCAGGTAATGCGGACAGGTTTCGGCCGTCACCGCCACCGCCGCCTGTTTCGCGGCGGCGATCAGCGGCAGCACTCGGGCCGACGAGACGTGCACGACGTGGACCCTGGCGCCGGTCTCGTGGGCGGTGTCGAGGACGAGGGCGACGGCTTGCTCCTCGGCCGCGTCGGGGCGTGACGCCAGGAGCGACGAGTATCCCCGCCCGAACGGACGCGGACTGTCGGTGATGACGTCGTGGTGTTCGGCGTGCACCAGCAGCACCGCGCCGAGACGCGCGACATGGGCTGCGGCCCGGCGGAGCTCGGCGCGCGACAGGTGCGGGAAGTTCGGGTTGCCTGAGTCGGTCAGGAAGCACTTGAAACCGCGGACGCCTGCCGCGGCCAACCCATCGATGTCATCGACGTTGGCGGGCACGATGCCCGCCCAGAAGTCCACCGCGACGGCGCAATTGCCCTGGGCGGCGGCCTTCTTCACGTCGAGCGCATCGACCGTTGTGGTGACGGGATCGCTGTCGAGCGGCATGTCCACCAGCGTGGTGATGCCGCCCGCCGCGGCTGCCGCCGTCGCAGTCCTGAACCCCTCCCAGTCGGTGCCAGGTGCGTTGACGTGGACGTGGGTGTCGATGAAGCCCGGCAGGAGCACCGCCGAAGGCGGCACGCGGACGTCTTCGTGCGCAGTGACATCCGAGTCGAGGGGCCCGACCGCCACGATGACGCCGTCGACGACACCGACTGCCGCAGCGCGGATCTGGCCGTCCACCAGGGCGCGATCGGCACGCACCACACCATCCATCAAGTCGCGGCCTCACCCGGAGGAATCGGGCCGAACCGGTCGTGGAAGTGCTGGGTAAGTTCGGGCCACACGTGCGGGTCGTGGCCGGGGATCAATGGATATCCCTTGTCGCTGGCCAGTTTCTTCAGCCGGCGGATCGGCTCGATCGTCTCCTCCGGATCGACGTCGATGAATCCGCCGATGGCGAGCTCGTGTTCGATGTTCTCGGTGAGATCGGCGGCATCGAAGGCGAAGACGAAGCCGTCACCACCCACCGACTCGTCCAGCTCGACGACGAAGCTCTGATGGCCGGGAGTGTGGCCGTAGGTCGGCACCGCGGTGATGCCCGGAGCGATCTCGGCTTCGCCGTCGGCCAGCTGCCAGGCGATGTTCGGGTCGTCGAAGTCGATCCTGGCGATGGCGTGACGTTCCGGCTCGGGATGATTCGACAACCCGTACTCCAGTTCCCGGCGCTGGGCGTGGACCGGCACCTTGCCTGCGAACAGCTTCAGACCACCGGCGTGATCGTGGTGCAAGTGGCTGACTGCGACCGCGTGGATGTCGTCGACGTCGACGCCGATGTCGTGCAGCGACTCCTCGATCGGCTCGCCCGAGCCCGGCAACACCGGGATGTACTCGACGGTCGGGAAGAACCGCCGGTACAGTGCCGGGTCGCGGATGAGCGCGGTGTTGAAGCCGGTGTCGAGCAGCACCCAGCCGCCGTCGGTCTGCAGCAGCACACCGGGCACCGGCTCGCGCATTCGCAGCTCCGGTGCCGCGCCGTACACCGAGACCGACTTCGGCAGCTCCTCCCAGCCGAGGGTCAGCAGGACGATGCGGCGGACTTTGCCCCTTCGAACGAGGTTCACCGGCTACCCCACCGAAAGCGCGGCGATCCGCAACGAGTTCGGGTTCGACAAGGCGTGAGCCTGCTCGACTCCCTTGAGCCACGGCTGGGTGACCACGAAGTCGTCGATGTCGGCGACGTTCAACCAGCACCCGGTCGCTTGCGCTTCCGTGCCCGCATCCGAATACGGCTGCGGCGCACCGGTCGGCAACCCCGCTGCCAGAGCGGTGGAAAGCCGCGGCGACGAGCAGCTCAGGTAGTTGATGCCACCGTCCGCGTCCCAGGCGATGTGGCCCCAGGTGTACGGCGAGGGTGCATCCGGCCACACCAGCCCGGTGTAGATCTCCGGTGCGGCCGAGGCGTTGCCGATCCAGCCGTAGATCTCCGATGTCGGGTACCCCTGCACCTTCGCGGTGAGGCCGGCTGCGGCGAGCTGAGTCTGGACGAGATTGCTGATCAACTGACTGTCGGGGTTGCTCGTGTCGAAGCCGATCGTCACCGACTTCTGATCGGCAGGCAGGCCGGCGACGATCTTGGTCAGCGCCGAGGGATCATGGGTCAGCGTCTGCTTCCCGTACGCCGCATCGAGCGTGTACGGCGGATACATCTGAGCGCCGATCTTGCCCCGGCCGAAGTATGTCTGCTTGACCAGTTGGTCGACGTCGATGGCCTGCATCACCGCCGTACGGGTCGCCTGGTCCTTCATGAGGCCCTTGGTCGGGTTGGTGTAGAGGAAGGCCGCCATCATCGTGGGCAACGAGTAGTGCGAATACTTGTTGTTGTTCAGGTACTGCTCGACCGCAGACGACGGCAGGTCGTGCAGGATCGCGGCGAGCTGACCGTTGTTGAACTGCAATTGCATCGCGGACGCGTCGGTGATGACGGGCATCTCGACCTTCTCGAAATACGGCTTCGGACCCCAGTACTCGGGGAACATCGCCATCGCGTAGCGCGATCCGACCTGCGCGTCCGTCAGCGTGTACGGGCCGGTGCCGAGATCGTGAGTGGTGAGGTAGTTCTGCGCGAAATCCGAGCCGGCATTCTTCTGCAGCCCTGTCGGGCTCATCATGCGCGGGCCATACGGTGACGCGAGGTAATCCAGGAACTCCGAATTGGGAGACTTCAGGGTGATCGTGACACCGTAATCCCCTTGAGTGGTCACCGATTCGATGTCCTTGACCATGTATGCAGGCCCGCCGTTGACGGCCAGCCGACGGTCGAAGGACGCCTTGACCGCGTCCGACTTGAACGGTGTTCCGTCATGGAACTTCACGCCCTCGCGCAACTTGAGCGTGAACACCTTGTTGTCGGGCGAAACGGTCCACTCGGTGGCCAGCAGTGGCTCGAACTCGGCCTTGCCCTGGCCGCCCTTGAACTGCAGCAGGCCTTCGTAAGTGTTTGTGGTCAGCAGCAGACCCTGTCCAGCGTAGTACACGTCGGGGTCTGGCGGCTGGCCGGGATCCTGCAGGAACGACAGGTGCAGCACCTTGTCGGTGGGTGCCGCATTCGGTGTGCTGCTGCCCGAATCCGAACCGCCACAAGCC
>NZ_JAVRPS010000723.1:0-19484 GCF_032162105.1 Mycobacterium sp.
GGCGTGCGCGATGGCCGGGTAGGTGAGACCCGGCGCGATCGCTGCCAACAGGAGTGGCGCGGCCAGCAAGGAGCGTCTGTCCAAATCCATGTGACCCATCGGACACCTTCCAACCCATGGCCTCTCGCGCTACCCAAGCTGACCATTTCGTAGTTCTCAGACTGCGCCGCATCGAGCCGCAGATCAAGTGTGGGGCCCGGAGTTGGCCTCCGTTGTGCACCAGCGGGAATCCTCGATTAGTTGCTGGCGGTAAGGCGTTGATGGACGCCAGCATCGACGACATCTGGTCGCGCCACCGACATCCTGGAATTCATGATCACCCTCAAACTCGATAGCCGTGGCGGCAGCAGGCACCGGACGTCCGCGCCGACCGGCATGCGGGCCAATCCCTGGTGGACCCTGGCCAGCGTCTGCATCGGCGTGATCATGGTGGGCCTGGACGCGTCAGTGGTGGCGATCGCCAATCCTCGCATCGCCCTCGATCTGCATGCCTCGCTGGCGGATCTGCAGTGGATCACCGACGCGTACATGTTGGCCTTGGCGGCATTGCTGATCTTCGGCGGGAAACTGGGCGACCGCTTCGGCCGACGCCGGGTGTTCCTGATCGGCGTCGTCGGGTTCGCGGCCACCTCGGTCGGCATCGGTCTGATCGGCACCGTCGGTGGTGTGATCACGTTGCGTGCCCTGCAAGGCATCTTCGGAGCGCTGCTGATGCCCAGCACCCTGGCGATCGTGCGCAGCACGTTCCCGCGCGACAAACTCAATGCCGCCGTGGGGATCTGGGGCGCGGCGACCGGCGTATCCATCGCAGCCGGGCCGATCGTCGGCGGGCTGCTGGTCGAACACGTCAGCTGGCAATCCGTCTTCTTCATCAACGCGCCGATCGCGGTCGCCGCGCTGTGCATCGGCGGGCTGGCGATCAAGGAGAGCAAGAGCGACATCGCGCAGCGCCTCGACGTACCCGGGATCGCCCTGCTCAGTGGAGGGCTGTTCCTGATCGTGTTCGGCCTCATAAAGGCCCAGAACTGGGGATGGCTGACCGGCCAGACACTCGGCGTGCTGCTGGCGGGCGTGCTCGCCTTGGCGATGTTCGTGCTGATCGAGGCGCGCACCGCCGACCCGCTTCTGCCGTTGCAACTGTTCACCAATCGGCCTCTGGCGATCGGTACCGCTGTGGTTACGATCAACTTCTTCGCCCTCTTCGGCGCGATCTTCTTCATGACGCTCTACCTGCAGAACATGCAGGGATTCAGCCCGATGGCGGCTGGTGTGCGAACGCTGCCGCTGAGCATGACGTTGATGGTCATGGCACCCGTCGGCGGGATTGTCACCAAGAGGTTCGGACCGCGACCGGCCATGGTTGCCGGGCTGGCCAGCGTGGCCGCCGCGCTGTTCTCGCTGACCTCTCTGCACACCGACTCGAGCTACCAGGCACTGTGGCCGGCGTTCATGCTGCTCGGCGCCGGAATCGGTCTGGTGTTGACCGCGGCTTCGGATGCCATCGTGGGCAATGCCAGCGTCGACGACGCCGGTGTGGCCGGCGGTCTGCAGAGCACCGCGGTACAACTCGGCGGGGTCATGGGAACCACGATCCTCGGCTCGGTTCTGACCAGCAGGGTCGGTTCGGTGCTCCTTGGTCAGCTGACGGGCGCGGGCACGCCAGGGCCAGTCGCCGCAAAGCTCAGTGCCGCCAAAGAACTGGTCGCTCAGGGCGTCGCGCCGACGGTTCCGGGGGCGCCCAGCCAACTCACGCATGCGATCGCCGAAGGTAGCCACGCCGCGTTCATGGCCGGCCTGCACACCGCGATGATCGTCGCCTCGGCCGCCGCCGGCGTCGGCGCGTTGCTGGCCCTGTTTGCCACTACCGGGAAAGACGCGGGCCCCGCATGAACCGGGCACTCGTGGTCGGGGGTTCCCTTGGCGGGCTCACGGCAGCGCTGGTTCTCCGAGACCGGGGCTGGGACGTCGAGGTTCTGGAGCGCAGCGCGGTGCCGCTGGAGGGCCGCGGCGCCGGCATCGTCGCGCATCCGATCACCGTGCGCTATCTGCTGGAACGGACCGGTAAGTCGATTGGCGACATCGGGGTGTCGGCCAGCAGGCTTCGCTATCTCGGAGATGACGGCGCCATCGCTGACGTGCAACCCTGCGCATACCGGTTCGCGTCGTACTTCGAGTTGTATCGAGGTCTGCTGGACGCCTTCGGCACGGAGCATTACCACCTGTCGGCTGAGCTTGCGCACCTCGAGAACCGGGGCGATGAGGTCGCGGTGTCCTTGACCAACGGTCAGACGATGACGGCCGACCTCGTGGTGTGCGCCTATGGCATCCGTTCCACGGGACGCCGGATTCTGGTGCCGCAGGCCCAACCACGCTATGCCGGGTATCTGGCGTGGCGCGGCACCATCGGCCGCGATCAGCTCAGCGCCCGCACGGCGGACGTCTTGAGCGACGCGGTCACCTACCGTATCCTCCCCCGGGGCCACCTGCTGACCTATCCCATTCCGGGTCCGGACGGGTCCGTGCTGTGCAACTGGCTCTGGTATCGGAATGTCGCGGAGGGCGACCACCTCACCGACCTGCTCACGGATCGACATGGTTCCAGGGCCGAGCTGACCGTGCCGCCAGGAGCGGTCCAGACCCGGCATGTCGAACGGCTGCATTCGGCGGCGGACACCGAGCTCCCGGCGCCCCTTGCCGAGGTCGTCCGACAAAGCACCGATCCGTTCATCCAGGTGATCGTCGACCTGGAGGTTCCTCGAATGGCCTTCGGTCGAACCTGCTTGATCGGCGACGCGGCGTTCGCGCTGCGGCCACACATCGCTGCGGGCACCGCCAAGGCGGCCGACGATGCCTGGCAGCTGGGCGAGGCCCTGCTCGGCGTCACTCCGCGGCACGTCCCACGTCGACTGAAGGCGTGGGAGGCTCGACAGCTACCGACCGCCGAGCGTGCCATGCAACGAGCCCGCGCGGCCGGTCACCGCTTGCAGGTCGACGGCACCTGGCGGGTCGGCGACCCGGCGCCTTTCGGGCTGCACGCAGCCGGAGACAGCGCTCTGCCGGCCGGTGAGGACCACAACGGCGACACCGATGCCGACGCCGCTCCAAGCGCAGTGCCGCCGGGTTGGCTGACCCGATTCCGGATGAGGAACTCACTATGAGCTACCCGAGCGGCCGTCATTTCCTACAGATTCCGGGTCCCACGAATGTCCCCGATCGAGTGTTGCGCGCTATCGCGGCGCCGACCATCGACCATCGGGGGCCGGCGTTCCAAGCCCTCGCCCTCGAGGTACTCCACCTGCTCGGCCCGTTTTCGCCACGACGGGGCCGGTGGTGATCTACCCGGCATCAGGGACCGGGGCGTGGGAGGCCGCGCTGGTGAACACGCTGAGCCCTGGCGACACCGTATTGACTTTCGAGACTGGCCATTTCGCCACGCTGTGGCGGGAGATGGCCGGCAAGCTCGCCGAGAAGGCGCTCGAAGGATCGGCCACCTCGGCCATTTCAACGATCTGACGCTGGCCGGGACTCTTGCCGCTGTGCGGATGGGGCTGCAGCTCGCCGCGGTTCCGGTCCACTCCAGCGGGGTGGACGTAGCCTGGAGTTGCTCCGCGCATGAGGCCCTGGCAACGCTTGTGCGTACCGAATTGACCTGTCCGACAGCATGTTTGAAGACAACCGGTACGGCTACGGGGCCAGGTCCGCGACCGCCAGCGAGCCGGGGGCGAGTCCAAGACCTTGCTCGGTGGAAGCCGTCACCGCCCGGGTCACGTCGACCAGGCCCTGGTTCACCCCGATCGACGTGTGCACGATGAGCCCGTCGAGTGTCGTCAGCAGGTACCACGCGTCCGATGACGGATCATCGGTGACGAAGCACCCTTCGTCGACCCCGCGCTCGATGAGTGCCACCAGCCGGACGTGGCCTCGTTTCATGACATCGTCGACAGCACAACGGATCCGATGCGGCCATCGGACGGATCTCTTGCGAATCCGTCGCCGCCTATCCCCCAGGGGTCCCGACGCTGCTGCCCGGCGAACAGATCTCGCGTGAGGCCCTGGATTACCTGCAAGCGGTGGTGCGCAGCGGGGCCCGCCTGCACGGGGCCAGCGATCCCAGCCTTCATACCGTCACCGTGCTCGCCAACGACGGGCGAGCGTGCTGTCGTCCATCGCACGGTTCCGGCTAGCAGCAATGCGCATCGGTACCGCACGCTGCCATGCTGATCTCATGGCTTGGAAAGGTGCCCGATGCGGTGCCTAATCGTTGATGACAGCGCGGATTTCGCGAACGCAGCGCGCCGTCTACTCGAGCGCGACGGCGTCACGGTAGTCGACGTGGCGTCGACCGGCGCTGAAGCTCTTCGATCCTTCGAGGAGCTGCGACCGGACGTGACGCTGGTCGACGTCAACCTCGGAGCCGAGAGCGGGTTCGACCTCGCCGAGCAACTTCACCGATCCGGGTTGCCGACACCACCACCGGTGATACTGATTTCCACCCACGCCGAGCAAGACTTCGCCGACATGATCGCCACCAGCCCGGCCATCGGATTCCTGAGCAAGATGGTCCTGACGGATGCTGCAATCCGCGTTCTCGTCGATGGGCGATGCGATGCCGTCTGCTCCGAGGATCGGGGCAATTGCAGCTAGCAGGTACGTCGGAGTGAGGCTAGCGGGGGGCCTGGATGGCCGTCAGCGCTGACGACATCGGCGCACCGAACCGCGATTCTGTGAGTCATGGTTGCGGCAGCGAATCAGGTGATCGCCGACGCTGACGCGAACAGGTGGAATCGGACCGACGAAGAGAAGCGAATATGAGCATGCTCCTTGAGCGACTTTTGATGTGGATCGCTGACGCCTTCGACCGGAGCCTGCTCACGGTGCCCGAGGTAGGCGACGAGTTGGCGACGGGCGTCGGCCGTCTGCGGCCCGAACGGGTGGCGCAGCCGATCAACGAGAACAGGTTCGGGAAGACTACGTCTGAGACGACGGTCGGTCCGCGGGCCCTGAAGCCCCGACATCGCCCGCCCGGAGTCCAACGCTGATTCGCCGATCGCCGGCGACTGCTGGCCGACCAGGAGGCGAGAGCTATGACCCGCCGGGGGTTCGTCGATGTCGCGTTGGCCACGACGAGCACCGTACTTGCCCTGGCCGGGTGCGGTTGCTCGGCTTCGATCACCTCGGGCCTGGCCGCCGCCGAGCCGACGACGGGTGCGTCCACGACCGCCGCGGCGGCGCCCCCCACCGAGGAGCCGCTTTTCGTCGGCGCCGGGGCGAGTGACTCCTGGAGCGGCTATCTCCCCGACAACACGACGCTCAACCCGTTCGACACCTCGAGTCAGTTGCTCGCACTGCTCGACCCGGCGCTGCTCAAGGCCATCCAGGACGCCACCCGCAGCGCGCAATCCCAGGGCGTCGACATCACGATCACGTCCGGTTGGCGGTCGAAGGGATTCCAGCAGCGCCTGTTCGACGATGCGGTTCGCCGGTACGGCAGCGTCGCGGTCGCCCAGCAGTTCGTCGCCTCCCCCGAGTCGTCCAGGCACGTGGTCGGCGAAGCGGTGGACATCGCAGGAGACGGCGCGTCGGCGTGGCTCATCCGCAACGGCCCGCAGTTCGGCTTGTGTCAGATCTACGCCAACGAGAACTGGCACTTCGAACTGGCCACCGACGGTGACGGCCGCTGCCCGCCCCTGCGGCCCAACGCGGCCGGCTGAGCGCCTCCGGACCGGCGACGGCCCGGTTAGCCGGGGGGACTCAGTTGGCCAACTGCAGGTAGAGGGCCGCCACCCCGCCGGCGAGACCGGCCTGGACTCCGCGGCTGACGTCGTCGGCGAGCACCTCGAACGCACCGGCGGCGATGGCGTCGACGGCGAGTACCGCAACCTCGGCGGGGTCCGACTTGGGCGCGTCCATGCCTTCTGTCATGTCGGTATCCATCAGACCGACGTGCAGTGCGGTCACCCCGATCCCCCGGCCTGCCAACTCGGCGCGCAGAGCGTTCGTCATCGACCACTCCGCTGACTTGGAGGCGCAGTACCCACCGAGGTCCGGGATGCTCAGCCAGGACAGCACCGACAAGACGTTGAGAATCGCGCCGCCGCCGTTGTGCTCGATGACCGGAGCGAAGGCCTGCACCACCGTCAGCGTGCCGAAGTAGTTGGTGTCCATCTCCCGGCGGGCGTCGTCGAGATCTCCGGTGAGCAGGCCGGTTCCGACTGAGATGCCGGCATTGTTCACCAGCAGGGTCACGTCACCCGCCGCTTCGGCCGCGGCCGCCACCGACGCGGGATCTGTGATGTCCACCGCGACCGGGATGGCTCCGTCCAGGTCAATCGACCCTGGGTTGCGGGCGCCGGCGTAGACGCGCGCGCCTCGACGCAGGAGTTCGGCGCTGAAGTGCCGACCGAGCCCGCGGTTGGCGCCGGTGACCAGAGCAGTGCACGAAGAGATGTCCATCGGCCCATCATGCTCCCGACCAGTGCATGACAACCGTGCTGGCACAGTCGATGCATGACCGCCCTGGGACGCGGCGATTCGACCTCGTCACCTTCGCGGCGATTCGACCTCGTCACCTTCGCGGTGATTCGACGCAAGCTCTACTACCGCTACCTGCTTCGGTGGTCGAGCTAGCGGGTCACCTGTCAATCCGCCCGTCTGACCGGTCACTAGGGTTGACCCGTGTCTGATCTCGTACTGACGCAGGTCGAGGACCGCGTCGCGCTCATCACAGTCAACGATCCCGACCGCCGCAACGCGGTCACGGCCGACATCTCCGCGGCGCTTCGCGCGGCCGTCGACGCGGCCGAGGCCGACCCAGGCGTGCATGCGGTGATCGTCACCGGCGCGGGCAAGGCGTTCTGTGCGGGCGCCAACCTCACGGCGCTGGGCACCGCAGCCGAGCATGGCCTCCGGGTGATCTACGACGGCTTCCTCGCCGTCGCGCAATGCTCGCTGCCGACCATCGCTGCGGTGAACGGTCCCGCCGTGGGCGCCGGGCTCAACCTGGCGCTGGCCGCCGACGTGCGCATCGCGGGCCCGACGGCATTGTTCGACCCGAGGTTCCAGAAACTCGGCATCCACCCCGGCGGCGGCGCGACGTGGATGTTGCAGCGCGCGGTCGGCCCACAGGTGGCGCGGGCATCGCTGCTGTTCGGGATGCGGTTCGACGCGGAAGCCGCGGTGCGGCACGGGCTGGCCCTGCAGGTGGCCGACGACCCGGTGGCGGCCGCACGCGAGCTCGCGGCCGGTCCCGCGGCGGCACCGCGCGACGTGGTGATCGCGACGAAGGCGTCCATGCGCGCAACCGCCAACCCGGGCACCGTCGACACCGAGCAGCACCGGATCGCCGTCGACGTCGAGATCGGCCCGCAGGCGATCTCCATCGAGTCACCCGAGTTCGCCGCGCGGTTGGCCGCCGCCCAGCGCAGGTAGCAGAGCGGTTTGTTACAGATCCAGTAGGGCCAGCTCGGGCCCCTCGACCAGGTCCCTGAGTTCGCAGAGGAATGCGGCCGCCTGGGCACCGTCAGCGATGCGGTGATCGAAGGCGCACGTCAGCGTCATCGTAGGACGGGCGACGACGGCGCCGTCGACGACGACCGCACGCGGCTTCAGCGATCCCATGCCGAGGATGGCGGCTTCGGGATGGTTGATCACCGGAACGCCATCGTCGAGGCCGAGTGCCCCAAAGTTGGACACCGTGAACGTCGAGCCCTGCAGGTCCGTGGGTTTGAGTGTGCCGGCCCGGGCATCGGCCACGAGTCGGGTTACCGCGGCAGCTAGTTCACGGGTGGTCTTGGCCGATGCGTCGGGCACGACGGGCACCAGCAGGCCCCTTGGCGCGGCGACGCCGATACCGAGGTGCACGGTGGGGTGGACGTGGATGCGTGGGCCGTCGACGGTGTCCATCCAGGTGGAGTTGAGCATCGGATGATGATGCAACGCGATCGTCAACAACCGCAACGTCAGCACGAATGGCGTGATCGGCTCGGCGCTGGCGTCGCGTAGCCCGTCCCGCAGCCGCAGCAGGGCTGAACAGTCGACCTGAACCGACGCATGGGCGTCGGGAATCTCCCTGCGCGACAACGCCATTCGGCGGGCCATCTCCAACCGGACACCCGAGACTGGCGCATCATCCGGGCGGGACACGTCCGTTGCGGCGAGGACGTCATCGCGCGTGACGATGCCGCCGGGCCCCGAACCCGGTGCGACGGAGGCCATGTCGACGTTCAGTTCGGCAGCCAGTTTGCGCACTGGCGGTTTGGCCCTGGGACGCCGCCTGGAACCGTCCATCGCGTCGTCGGTGCCATAGCCGACGAGCACGGGCTTGCGTGCCACGGCGTCGGCATCATTCCCCGGTCGCTCCGCTCCTGCCGGCCGAGCGGCCGCGATGCGAACCAACACCGCTCCGACGGGCAGCGTGTCGCCCTCGGCGCCACCGAGTTCGACGATGCGGCCGGCATACGGGCTGGGGATCTCGACCTCGGCCTTGTTGGTCTCCACCGTGCACAACACCTGGTTGAGCTCGACCACATCGCCCACCGAAACCAGCCAGTCGGTGATCGTGGCGTCCTCCAGACCCTCGCCGAGGTCGGGTACCAGGAACTCCTGCACGGTGTCGTCGGTCATGGCTGGCTCATCGCCGTCTCGACGCAATCGAGTAATCGGTCGACGCCCGGCAGCCAGAGTTTCTCGAGCCGCGCCGGCGGATAGGGCGTGTCGAATCCGGTGGCGCGCAACACCGGAGCCTCGAGGTCGTAGAACAGCTCCTCGGAGATGCGGGCCGCCAGTTCAGCGCCGAAGCCAAGCGTCCGCGGACCCTCGTGCATCACCACGGCGCGCCCCGTCCTGCGCACCGACGCCGCGACGGTGTCGAAGTCGAGGGGGTTGAGCGATCGCAGGTCGACGACCTCCAGGCTGTACGCGGTCGACTCGGCGGCGCTCAATGCGGTGGCGACCAACGAGCCGTAGGTGATCACCGTGACGTCGT
This sequence comes from Mycobacterium sp., assembly GCF_032162105.1. Classification (GTDB taxonomy): domain Bacteria; phylum Actinomycetota; class Actinomycetes; order Mycobacteriales; family Mycobacteriaceae; genus Mycobacterium. Next base: position 8,984 of record NZ_JAVRPS010000723.1, read on the forward strand.
CACCCGGCCGACGGACCGCAGCCCGTCCGATGGGCTCCCCGGGGATCGAGGTGTCGACCAGCTCGCGGCCCCAGTAGCGGCGCTTGGGCTCGAGGAAGATCACCGGGTCCCGATCCTCGATGGCGTACCGCAGCAGCCAGTAGGCATCCGACGGCGTCGATGGCACCACCACCTTCAACCCCGCGGTGTGCAGCCAGTAGGTCTCGGTGGATTCCGAATGATGTTCGACCGCACCGATTCCGCCGAACGACGGGATGCGTATGGTCACCGGCATGTCGACGTCGCCGCGGGTCCGCATCCGGTACTTGGCCAGGTGACTGACGATCTGGTCGAAAGCGGGCGCGGCGAAGCCGTCGAACTGAATCTCGGGCACCGGCACGAATCCGCGGATGGCCATTCCGATGGAGATGCCGATGATGGCGGACTCCGCCAGCGGTGTGTCGAAACATCGTCCATCGCCGAATGTCTCGGCCAGTCCCTCGGTTACCCGGAACACGCCGCCGAGTCGGGCGACGTCCTCGCCGAACACCAACACCCGGTCATCGGCGGCCATGGCGTCGTGCAGCGCCCGGTTGATCGCCTTTGCCATGGTCGAATCGGCGACGGCAGGGACATTGGTCAGGAAGGGTTCCGGGGTGTCGTCCCCGTGCATCGGTGGTCGTTCGATGATCTGGGTCATTTCGCTCCTCGCGTCCGCGGTGTCATCTCAGACCTCCTTCGCCAATTCGGCTGCCAGTTGGTCGCGTTGGCGCGCGAGTTCGGGGGTGATGTCGTGGTAGACCGTGTCGAACACCTCGGCGACCTCGACGTCGGGGGTGTTGACCACGGCGTCGCGCAACTCGGCCCGCAGCCGCTGCGACCGCGCCGCGGTGCGCTCCTCCAGCCGCTCCGTCCACACGCCCACACTCTGGAGGTACACGCGGTAGCGGTCGATCGGATCCCGTGCGCGCCAATGCTGCACCTCGTCGTCGGTGCGGTAACGCGTGGGGTCGTCGGACGTGGTGTGCGGCCCCATCCGATAGGTGACCGCCTCGATCAGCGTCGGCCCATCGCCGCTGCGGGCCCGTTGCGCGGCCTGCGCCATCACCGCGTAGCAGGCCAGTACGTCGTTGCCGTCCACCCGGATTCCGGGCATCCCGTAGCCGATCGCCCGGTGCGCGATCGACGGCCCCGCCTGCTGTTGAGCCACCGGCAGCGAGATGGCCCACTGGTTGTTCTGCACGAAGAACACACACGGCACGGCGAACACCGAGGCCAGGTTCAGCGCCTCGTGGACGTCGCCCTCCGACGTCGCTCCATCGCCGAGGAACGCCACGGTGACCGAGTCCTCGCCGAGCCGCTGAGCCGCCATCGCCGCGCCGACGGCGTGCAGGCCGTGGGTGCCGATCGGAATCGCGATCGGGGCGCAGCACTTCTTGGTGAACTCGAGCCCGCCGTGCCATCGGCCCCGCCACACCGCGCCCATCTGGGCGGGGTTGATGCCGCGCACCAGCAACGCGCCCAGTTCGCGGTACTGCGGGAAAAGCCAATCCGTCTTGCGCAGGCACGCCGTCGCGCCGATCTGGGCCGCCTCCTGGCCGCGGGATCCCGCGAACAGCGCCAACTCACCTTGCCGCTGCAGGTTCACGAACTCGGTGTCGAGCTCGCGGGTGACGACCATCGACTCGTAGAGCCAGGCCAGCGTCTCGGGCGGGAGATCTCGGCGGTATCGGGTTTCGGTGGTGGGCGTCCCGTCGGGGGCCACCAGTTGAATCGGCTCCAGCTCGACGCTCAGCGTCGTGGGTGCCTGAATGGACCCGGCCATACCGCCTCCTAGGGTCACTGGCGGCGGGTCGCGCCGTCAGGCGACTGAGGTGCTCAGCACGGAGGCGATCAGAGCAAAACCCCTGGTGAGGGGCCTGTTCGTCAGCTGCCGGGGTGGGGCGCCAACGAGACGATGCGCTCTGCCCGCCGCAGCACTGGGGCATCTACCATTATGCCTTCGTATTGGAAGACGCCGCGCTGACTGCGGGCCGTGTCGAGCACGCGCCGCGCCCAGTCGATCTGATCGTCGGATGGTGCGTATGCGGCCCGGATGACCGCCACCTGGGTGGGGTGGATGGCAACCTTGGCGTCGAAACCCACGGCCACGGCGTCGTCGCTTTCGGCGCGTAACCCGGCGAGGTCCTTGATGTCGAGGTACACCGAGTCTAGGGCCATGCGCCCGTACGCCTTGGCCGCCAACAACGTCTGCGACCGCACGTGCTTGGCGACGTCACGGTAGCTGCCGTCGGCGTTGCGGTTCGCCGTTCCGCCCAGCACCGCGAACAGGTCCTCGGCGCCCCACATCACGGCGAGGGCGTTGTCGACCCGCGCCAGCTCGGCGACCACCAGCGCCGCCAGCGGCGTCTCGATCAACACGACGACGTCCAGCGGCGCCAGCGACGCGATCTGCTCCGGTGTTTCGGTCTTGGCCAGCATCACGGTCGTGTACCCGGTGCGCGCCAACGCCTTCCGGTCGAGTTCGTGGTCGGGCGTGGTGAGCGGGTTGACTCGCACCACGGTCCGGCCGGGGTCGAGCGGCGTGTCGATCAGGGCTGCGCGCGCGGCCTCGCGGTCCTTGGCCGCCACGCCGTCCTCCAGATCGAGGATCACCACATCGGCTGCGGCGGCGGCCTTTTCGAACCGCTCCGGACGGTCGGCGGGGCAGAACAGCCAGCCGGGACCGTTGGTGCCGAGCGCCATCAGGACTCCTCTGCGTCGGCGGGACGCTTGCGCACCATGGTCTTTCGGGACGCGGTCGCGACGACGTCACCGTGCTGGTTGCGACCGACGTGGGAGAAGGTGACGATGCCCTCGCCCGGCCGGCTCTTGGACTCCCGCTTGTCGGTCACCTCGGTCTCGGCATACAGCGTGTCGCCGTGGAAGAGCGGCTTTGGGAACGCCACCTCACCGAAGCCGAGGTTGCCCACGATGGTGCCCTGCGTCAGTTGTGCCACCGACAGGCCCACCAGCGTGGACAGCGTGAACATCGAGTTCACCACGCGTTGCCGGAACGGCTCCTGCGTCTCGGCGAACGCCGCATCCAGATGCAGCGCCTGGGTGTTCATCGTCAGCGTGGTGAACAGCACATTGTCGGCCTCGGTGACGGTGCGTCCGGGGCGGTGCTGGTAGAGCACGCCGGCCTCGAACTCCTCGAACCACAGCCCGCGCTGGACGATGACCCTCTTGTCCATCACACGCCTGCTTCCCGCGCGATCAGCATCAACTGCACTTCGGTTGTGCCCTCACCGATTTCGAGGATCTTGCTGTCGCGGTAGTGCCGGGCGACGGGGTATTCGTTCATGAAGCCGTAGCCGCCGAACACCTGGGTGGCATCCCTGGCGTTGTCCATCGCAGCCTCGCTGGCCACCAGCTTGGCGATGGCGGCGGCCTTCTTGAACGGCTTGCCGGCCAGCATCAGCGCGGCAGCGTCGTAGTACGCGGTGCGCGCGGCGTGGGCGCGGACCTCCATCCTGGCGATCTTGAACGCGATGGCCTGGTAGGTGCCGATCGCCGCGCCGAACGCCTGGCGTTCCTTGGCGTACTTGACGCACTCGTCGACGCAACCCTGGGCGGCGCCGACCGACAGTGCGGCGATCGCGATCCGGCCCTCGTCGAGGATCCGCAGGAAGTTGGCGTAGCCCCGTCCGCGTTCGCCGAGCAGGTTCTCCTGCGGTACCCGGACGTCGTCGAAGCTCAGCGGATGGGTGTCCGAGGCGTTCCAGCCGACCTTGTTGTAGGCCGGTTCGGCGGTGAAACCCTCGGTCGGCACGGGCACCAGGATCGACGAGATCTGCTTCTTGCCATCGGTTTCCCCGGTGACGGCGGTGACCGTGACCAGCTTGGTGATGTCGGTACCCGAGTTGGTGATGAACTGCTTGGAGCCATTGATAATCCAAGTTGACCCATCCAACTTGGCGGTGGTCTTCGTGGCCCCGGCGTCGGTGCCGCCGCCGGCCTCGGTCAGCCCGAACGCGCCGAGCGCCTTGCCGCTGGCCAGCAGTGGCAGCCACTCCTGCTTCTGTTCCTCGTTGCCGAAGCGGTACACCGGCATCGCCCCCAGCGACACCCCGGCCTCCAACGTGATGGCCACGCTCTGGTCGATCTTGCCGAGTTCCTCGAGTGCCAGGCACAGCGCGAAGTAATCGCCGCCCATGCCGCCGTACTCCTCGGGGAACGGCAGGCCGAACAGCCCCATGTCGGCCATCCCCGCGACGACTTCGTACGGGAACGAGTGCTCGGCGTCGTGTTTGGCGGCGACCGGGGCGACGACGCTCTTGGCGAAGTCGCGGACCGTCTTGGCCAGCTGCTCGTAGTGATCCGGCAGGGTGCCGGTGGACAGAAAGTCACTCATGACTGGACTCCTCGGTTGAAACGGTGATCCGGGCCAGCACCTGGCCCACCTTGACCTGGTCGCCGACGGCGACGAGTAGTTCGACGGCGCCGTCGACCGGCGCCGAGAGTTGATGTTCCATCTTCATCGCCTCGACGGTGATCACGACGGTGCCCGTAGTCACCTGCGCGCCGTCGTTGACGCCGACGGCCACCACCGAACCCGGCATGGGGCTGACGAGTTCCGCGTCGCCGGTGTGTTCGTCGTCGGGACGGACCGGTGCCTCGCGGACCTCCTCGACCACCACGGTGCGCTCCGCCCCGGACAGCCAGACCCGGCCGTCGGATGCGGCGACCACGAAGTCGGTGCGCAGCCCGTCGAGGGTGACGACGAGCGCGTCGCCGTCGAGAGTCGCGGTGAGCGTGCGGGTTTCGCCGTCCTCGATCCGCGCGATCGCCTCGATCGGCGTGCCCGCGAGGTGGACGTGGTCGGTGCGCTCACCGGCACCCAATCGCACCGTGGTGGGCGCGCGCTCCCCCATCCGCCAACCCGATGGCACGTCCCACAGGTCGCCGGGAACATCGGGCCAGCGGGCCGACCACAGGTAGGCGGCGGCCGCGATCAACGCGTCGTCGCCGGCCGCGGCACCGGGGTAGTCGGGGGTCCGCCGGTCCAGCAGCCCGGTGTCGAGTCGGCCGGCCGCGACGTCCGGATCGGCGAGCAGGAACCGCAGGAAGTCGACGTTGGTCGTGACACCCAGCACGGCGGTCTCGGCGAGCGCCCGGTCCAGCGCCCGCAGCGCCGCCGGCCGGTCGCCCGCGTGGACGATGACCTTGGCCAGCATCGGGTCGTAGTCGCTACCGACGACGGTGCCGGCGTAGATGCCGGAATCCACCCGCACCCCAGGCCCATTCGGCTCCCGAACGGCGAGCACGTCTCCACCCGTCGGCAGGAAGTCGCGGGCGGGATCCTCGGCGTAGACGCGCGCTTCGATGGCGTGACCGGTCATCGCGACGTCGTCCTGGGCGATCGGCAGCTTTTCCCCTGCCGCGATGCGCACCTGGTGTTCGACGAGGTCGACTCCGGTCACCATCTCGGTGACGGGGTGCTCGACCTGCAGGCGGGTGTTCATCTCCATGAAGAAGAACTCGTCCGGGTTCTCCGCGGAGACGATGAATTCGACGGTGCCCGCGCCCGTGTAGTCGACGCTGCGGGCGGTATCGCAGGCGGCGGCTCCGATGCGGGCCCTGGTGGCCGGATCGAGCAGTGGCGACGGCGCTTCTTCGATGACCTTCTGGTGGCGGCGCTGCAGGCTGCACTCACGCTCGCCGAGGTGCACCACGTTGCCGTGGCCGTCGGCGAGAACCTGCACTTCGATGTGCCTGGGCACCAACACGAATCGTTCCAGGAACAGCGTGTCGTCGCCGAACGCTGCGGCCGATTCGCGGCGCGCGGAGACGAGGGCAGCCGGGAGGTCGGCGGGCCGCTCGACCATGCGCATGCCCTTGCCGCCCCCACCCGCGGACGGTTTGACGAGCACCGGGAAGCCGACCTGTTCGGCGCCGTCGATCAGGTCGGCGTCGGTGAGGCCGGGCCGGGAGATACCTGGCACGACGGGCACGCCGAACGCCGAAACGGCTGCCTTGGCGGCGATCTTGTCGCCCATGGTCCGGATCGCGGCGACCGACGGCCCGATGAAGACGATGCCTGCCCGGTGCAGGGCCTCGGCGAATTCGGCGTTCTCGGCGAGGAATCCATAGCCAGGATGCACCGCCTGCGCGCCGGTGCGAACTGCGGCGCCGACGACCGCGGGGATATTCAGGTAGCTCTGCCGCGACGGGGCGGGACCCAGCAGCACGGCGACGTCGGCCTCGGCGACGTGTCGGGCACCGGCGTCGGCGTCGCTGAACACCGCCACCGAGCGGATGCCCATGGCGCGCAGCGTGCGGATCACCCGCACGGCGATCTCGCCGCGGTTGGCGACCAGAACGGTGCTGAAGGTCATCGGGTCACATCCTGAAGACGCCGTAGGACACCGACTCCAGCGGAGACTGTGCGACAACCGAAAGTGCCAGCCCCACCACGGTTCTGGTGTCGGCGGGGTCGATGACGCCGTCGTCCCAGAGCCGCGCCGTCGAGTAGTACGGGTTGCCCTGGTGCTCGTACTGCTCGCGGATCGGCGCCTTGAACGCCTCTTCCTCCGCAGCGGTCATGTCGCCGCGGACCGCGGCGAGGACCGACGCGGCCTGCTCGCCACCCATCACCGAGATCCTGGCGTTCGGCCACATCCACAGGAATCGCGGCGAGTACGCCCGGCCACACATCGAGTAGTTGCCCGCGCCGTAGGAGCCGCCGATCACCACCGTCAGCTTGGGGACGCGCGCGCAGGCGACGGCGGTGACCATCTTGGCGCCGTGCTTGGCGATGCCACCCGCCTCGTAGTCGCGACCCACCATGAAGCCCGCGATGTTCTGCAGGAACAGCAGCGGCGTCTGACGCTTGTCGCACAGCTCGATGAAATGGGCGCCCTTCATGGCGGATTCGCCGAACAGGACGCCGTTGTTGGCGACGATGCCCACCGGGTGGCCGTGAATGCGCGCGAAACCCGTCACCAGCGTCGAGCCGTACTCCGCCTTGAACTCGGCGAAGTCTCCGCCATCGACGATGCGGGTGACCACCTCGTGCACGTCGTAGGGCACCTTCGAATCGATGGGCACCACGTCGTACAACTCGGTCTGGTCGGCGACCGGCTCGACGGTTGGCGTGACGTCCCACGGCGTCGCAGTGCGCGGGCCCAACGTCGCGACGATCCGTCGCACGATGCGCAACGCGTCGCGGTCGTCGTGCGCCAAATGGTCGGTGACGCCGGAGATCTTGGAGTGCATGTCCCCGCCGCCAAGATCCTCGGCCGTCACCACCTCACCGGTGGCGGCCTTCACCAGCGGGGGTCCGCCCAGGAAGATGGTGCCCTGGTTGCGCACGATGACGGCTTCGTCGCTCATGGCGGGCACGTATGCGCCACCCGCGGTACAGGATCCGAGCACGGCGGCGATCTGCGGAATGCCGTCGGCGCTGAGGTTGGCCTGGTTGAAGAAGATCCGGCCGAAGTGCTCGCGGTCGGGGAACACTTCGTCCTGGCGGGGCAGGAACGCACCGCCGGAGTCGACCAGGTAGATGCACGGCAACCGGTTCTGGCCCGCGATCTCCTGTGCGCGAAGGTGTTTCTTGACGGTGATCGGGTAGTAGGTGCCGCCCTTGACGGTCGCGTCGTTCGCCACGATCATGCACTCGCGGCCCGACACCCGGCCGATGCCGGCGATCAGTCCGGCGCCGGGGCACTCGTCGTCGTACATGCCGTCTGCGGCAAGGGGGGTCAGCTCCAGGAACGGGCTGCCCGGATCGAGCAGACCGTCGACGCGGTCGCGCGGCAGCAGCTTGCCCCGGCTGACGTGGCGCTCCCTGGCGCCGGCCGACCCTCCGAGCGAGGCGGTGGCCAGCTTGGAGCGCAACTGCGCCACCAACGCCAGATGCTGCTCGCGATGGGATACCCGCGTAGACATCGCTGAACCCGTTCAGTTGAGTTAATCACGACTAACTGATGGTATGTTAGTGACCATTAACCGAAATGTCCACCACCGGGGCAGGAGGCAGGAATGGCCACGTCGAGTCCTGCCGAGACGCGCCGGAGCAGGGCGAAGTCGGATCGTCGCTCACAGTTGATCGCCGCCGCCGAACGACTGGTGGCCGAACGCGGATTCCTCGCCGTGCGACTCGAGGACATCGGCGCCGCCGCCGGGGTGAGCGGGCCCGCGATCTACCGCCACTTCCCCAACAAGGAAGCACTTCTGGTGGAGCTGCTGGTCGGCATCAGCACCCGGTTGCTCGCCGGCGCCAGGAACGTCGTCAGGAGTGCCGAAACCCCGGCCGACGCCCTCGACGGGCTGATCGACTTCCATCTAGACTTCGCGCTCGGCGAATCCGACCTGATCCGGATCCAGGATCGCGATCTCGGCCATCTGCCCGTGCCCGCGAAGCGTCAGGTCCGCAAGTCGCAGCGGCAGTACGTCGAGATCTGGGTACAGGTCCAGCGTGACCTCGATCCGACGCTCGGGGAGGAGGACGCCCGACTCATGGCGCACGCCACCTTTGGACTGCTGAACTCCACCCCGCACAGCGTCAAGCAGGTCGCTGCCGCCGAGTCAGCACGGTCATCGCGCGCTGTTCTGCGCGCGATGACCGTGGCTGCGCTCGGCTCGGCCAAACGGGGTTAGTACCAGACCTTCCTGCCGCCGACCGCGTGTCCGGCCGCACCCAGCAGCCAGAACACAGCACCCACGACGAGCGCGACCACACCGATGTAGGTGAGGATCGGGACGCCGAAGATCAGCCCCAGAATGAGCAGAATCGCTCCAATGACAATCATGATGACCTTCCTTCGTAATTCGGATTCAGAGCCGGACGGTTACTGACTCGGCTCGGGAATGTTGCAGCTCGTCACCTTCGGGTTCACCCCGGCGTAGTTCAGCGGACCGGCAACCACGGTCAGGGCAATCGTTCCGGCTGTGGCACAGTTGTTCTCAGACGTCTCGAAGTAGCCGCGCTGGAACGCGGCAACCACACCGATCAACAACCAGACCAGTACGACGACTCCCAATATTCCGCCACCTCGCATGTCGGCCTCCTTGGTTAGGGGCGCCCGTGTGGCGCGTGATCTTGACTTACCCGGACGATAATTTGGCTAAACCCGGCGGCATGAATTCGCTCGTCACGGGCCCGCGGCTGGGAGGCGACGACTGCCGCGTACCCGCGGTCCGGGCCGTCGCGCGGGTACCCTGCAGCCATGAGGTGGGAATGACCGATTCGCCACGCCGCGATGTTCCGGATCCGACGCAGCCGCTGCCCTACGGCAACTCCGGCTACACCGATCCCGCGTACTCGAGCCAAGCGCCGCTGGGGTCGTACTATCAGCCGCTGCCGCCGACGGGCCCCACCCGGCAGCTACCCCCGTATGGCTATGACTCCAACGTCACCGACCAGTTCGGACCCCCGTACCCCCCTGGCGGCGCGCCTCCCGAGCCGCCCGACCCGAAGGGCCGCGGTCCGCGCGCGTGGCTGTGGGTGCTGGCGGCCATCTCGGTGTTGGTCGTCATCGGCCTGGTGATCGCACTGGTCATCGTGAACAGCTCGCAGCAGCAGACCGTCATGGCGCCACCGCCCGCGCCGCTGGAGCCGAACTTCCCCACGCCGTCCACCACCACCAGCCGGGCGCCGACCACCACGCGCAGCATCGCCCCGCTGCCATCGGCCACCGCCACCCCGCCGGACGAATCGACGACACCCGGCGAGACCGAGACGGTCGTCTACGACGTGGTCGGGCCGGGCCGGGCGATCAACATCACCTACGTCGACGCAGGCGGCTTACTGCAGACCGAGTTCAACGTGATGCTGCCCTGGAGCAAGGAAGTCCAGTTGGCCAAGCCGGCCGATCGCTCGGCGAGTGTCAGCATCATCAACGTCGGCCGGGAGATCTCCTGCTCGATCACCTTGAGCGGCACGCAGATTCAGCAGCGCACCGGATCGGGCCTGACGATCTGCAGCGCGCTGGGTTAGACCGGCTCTCGGCGCGGCGTCCGCACCGCGATCATCCCCACCAGACCGATGGCGAGCACGGCGCAGATCCCGCCCAACCCCGCGCGGTCCGCTCCGAACACCGCGATGAACGTCCCGAAGAACCACGGCGCGAGGAATGACGCCGCGCGCCCGGTCGTGGTGTACAGCCCGAACGCGACACCCTCCTTGCCCTCGGTCGTCAGGCGCAGCATCTGCGTCCGCGCCGACGACTGGGTGGGACCGACGAAGAGGCACAGCAGCAGCCCGCAGACCCAGAACGAGGTGACTCCATCGAGGGCCATCAGGACGAGCGCGGTGACGATCAGGGCGCTCAAGGACCCGACGATGACGGGCTTGGATCCGAGGCGGTCGTCGAGCAGGCCACCGATCACCGCACCGATCGCGGCGATCACGCAGGCGCACACACCGAACAGCAGGACGTCGGCCGGTGACACCCCGTACACCGTCACACCGACCACCGCCCCGAACGTGAACACGCCCGTCAGCCCGTCGCGGAACACCGCACTGGCAGCCAGG
>NZ_JAVRPS010000724.1:0-3494 GCF_032162105.1 Mycobacterium sp.
GTCGCCATGGTCGTCAACCCCACCACGATCGTGGAGGCCCAGACCTTCGGGGTTCCCGTCAAGCTGTCCCCGTTCCCCACCCACTTCGTCGTCATCAAACGCATTCTGTGACAAGGAAACCCGTGACTATGACTACATTCGGATCGTCGGCATTCGCACCGCGGCGAGTCATGGCATGGTGGCGGCGCGTCCCGCGCCGTGCGCTCCTGGGTTTGGCCGTCGCGGTCCTGGCGATCGCCGCGCTGGCCTGGCAGCACCACAGCCACGCCGCGGCCAAGCCCCACGACGTAGCACCGCCGACCGCGGCGACGGCCGCGCCGGCCCCCGGCAGCGCACCTGAGATGGGTGATGCGCCGGCGGTGGGGCAGCTCGCCTTGCCGACGATCGACCCCAGTGACGCCGCGGCCCAAGACGCCGGCCGCGCCGCGGCGAAACGGTTCGCCACCAACTTCGCCACCCCCAACGGCAACCGTGACGACTGGCTGGCGCGGATCTCCGGCGACGTGTCCGCGCAGCTGGCCGAGCAGTACCGGCTCACCGACATCCGCAACGTGACCCAGGCCGACGTGACATCGGTGGACGGGCCGGTGCGCCAAGAGCCCGGCACCATCACCTTCGACGTCAACTACAGCGACGGTTCCCGCATCGAAATCCGGCTCGAGGCGGGCGCTGAAAACCGGAAGGTCATCAACGTGCTGCCACTGACTGGCGACGGTGTCCGTCCGGCCCCCGATGATGTGACAGAGCAGCCGATGCAGAGCGCGCCGACCGGATAGGACAGCCCATGATGGCCCCCCGCGCCAAGACCGTGCCCGGCAAGGTGTCCCCGGCGGTCGCCGCACCGACCAGTCGCCCGTATGCCACCAGCGGCGCCGAACTCAACCGTCCCTACGTGCCGGGTGAAACCGCCGCCGAGCAGAAGCAAGCCGCCGAGGGCTGGCGGTGGATCGTGCTGGCCGCCCTGGCAGTGGCCGCCGTCCTCGGCTACACCAAGGTGTGGCCGGCCGCCCAGCATTTCCTGTACTACCCCTCCCGGGCGCGCGACTACCTGCTGCCGCCTTCACCGGAGCCGGTGTACGTCATCGCCGGCGTCGGCGTCGGATGGTTCTGGATCCTGTTCATCGCCGCACCCATCGTCGGGGCGGTCCTGCCCGCGCTGTGGTGGGCGATGCTGTCCTGGTCGAATCACCGGGCACGCACCGGACACATGGGGCACGTGCGGCCCGGTCAGCAATGGACCGGGGAGCAGTACCCCACTCTGCCGCTGATCCTGGCCGGCGCTGCGGTTCTGCTGGCGGCCGCCGGGGTGCTGCTGCGGTGGTCATCGCCGGCAGCGGCGCATCTGCCCGGCCGGCTGATCGTCGTGGCGCTGCTCGCAGCGGCGGTGTTCGGGTTCTGGCAGTACGCCCGGTGGGCCTACGCCCGCGGCTCGATCACCCGCCAACTGAACAAGGTCACGTTCCTGGCCTCCCCGGCGCTGGGCTGGCCCGATCTGCGTGCCGGACGCGTGCGCGTGCTGCGGTGTGCCCATCCGCGCGGTCAGTCGGCGTTCCCGAAGGTGGTCAAGCTGCTCTACGGCCAGCACCCGCGCTCGGTGGGTGAAGAACTCACCGATGAGATCGCCGCCGTGCTGCACGAGGTCACCGGACACACCTACACGTTCAATCACGACCCGCTGGCCCGCGCCCTAATCGCCACCGAAACCGTGATCGTCGAAGAGGACGTCGTGGTCGACGCCGAATCGGTGCTCGCACCGCTGGTCGTGTCATGGTTCGACGCGGCGGCCCACATCGCGTCGGTGACCGTGGACAAGCCGGCTGTCGTCGACGCCGCCGACAACCTCGACGAGGAGGGGACGAGGAATCCGCAGGTAGATGTCGACGAGGAGCTGGCGGTGCGGTCCGCGGCCACCGGCAACGACGCCATCGCCGCGCGGATCCGGGAGTTCACCGTCGGATTCGTCTACAACCTCAAGGTCAGTTCCGCCTACCGGCGCGGGGCCATCGAAGGCATGGTCTCCGACGCCCTCGGCGGGTCCTGGGAAGCCGAGTGGAGCATGGCGTCGAAGCGGGCGCGGTTCGTGCGCAGCCCCGGCCTGCCGACCCTGGTCGACCCGCCGCTGGACTTCCCCGCCGTCACCCGCTCGAACGTCCGCGCGCTCTACAAGAACACGGTGATCCCCTTGGGTGTGGACGCCTACGGCAACGTCGTGGTGTGGGACTTCAAGCAGTCCCCGCACTTCCTTACCGCCGGCGCCACGGCAACGGGTAAGACGTCGCTGCTGATGACCGTGGCGACACAATGCGCGCGGCGTGGATTCAACGTGGTGTGGATCGACCCCAAGGGCTTCGACTCCCCCGGTATGCGCGCCTGGCCGAACGTGTCGCTAGTGACCGCCGGCACCGACGAGGACGGGTTGGTCGGGCACACCGCCGCGCTGCGGCTCATCGCCGACACCATGACCGACCGCCTGTCGCAGGTGAAGGTCAACCCCAACCGTGCCAATGACTTCGATCCGATCATCGTGATCACCGACGAGTTCTCGAACCTGGCGGTCGCGCTGGGCCAGTTCTACAAGACCTACAAGACCACCAAGGAGCGTGGCGAGCCGCCGACGGCCACCGACATCGGGATCCTGCTGCGCACCGCACGTGCGGTAGGCATCCACATGGCGCTGGGCATTCAGCGACCCGACACGATGTTCATCGCTGGCGAGGCACGTGACAACACCGCGTTGCGGGTGGCGATGGGGCGGCTGCGGTCCAAGGACGCCGCGATCATGATGTTCAACGACGCCGTGGCCGGCACCCGGCTGCAGCCGGGAATCAAGGGCCGCGGGACCGTGCAACTGCCGGACGGATCGTTCCGGGAAATGCAAGCGTTCTACACCCCAGTAGTCCCGGCGACCGAGGAGCAGGACGCCGCGCTGTCGGATCACGAACGCGCCATCTTGAACGAACTGCACGACGTGGACAGCTTCTGGCCGCGACGGGTCGTGGACAGCGCTTTGCGGGGATTCGATCCCGAGGACGACGAGCAGGAGATGTCGTTCAAGGCGATCCGTGAATCGCCGATCCTGCTGGCGTCGGATCGGCCCGATTTGGACCCGCTGAGCGATCAGTACGTGCGGCCGATGATGGCGTTTCGCAGGCCCACGATGGATGACGATCACGGCGAGCCGACTGATGCGGATCCGTCGGCGCACCCTTCGCCAGTGGCCGCCGGCGTTTCGGCGAAAGCGCCAACGTTCGGCGCGGAAGTGGACGGCTTCGACGACGACTATCTGCCCGGCGTCGATGACGAGTACGGGCCTGCCATTCCGGTCGCGGCAAACGAGGTGCAACACGGTGATCTGGTCGACGTCGCTGACGTTGACGGTGTCTCGGAGTGGAAGTACGTTCACGCTGAGCCCTACCTCACCGAAGACGTCGAAGGTGGTGACCGGCTGGTGATCCCCTACCGGGACCCCGACGACGGTCGCAACGCGGGTGACA
>NZ_JAVRPS010000725.1:0-17111 GCF_032162105.1 Mycobacterium sp.
GAAGGGAGGCAGCGACGTTCGTCTGCGGAGCATGAACAGCAGCGCACCGAGCACGGGCAATGACGCGTAGAACGCGAACTCCAGAGTCAACGACCAGGAGGGATTCAGACCGGTCTGGAAGTACTGCGGCACATAGGACTGCACCAGCGTCAGGTTGGCCAGCAGCTGCCAGATGTCGGTGATGGTTCCCGTGCCTTCATCGGTTCGCGGCGGTTGCATGGCCGCGTTCTCGACGTACGCCACGCTGAAGACGTAGTTGCACAGCAGGAAGATGGCCAGATAACCAGGCATGATCCGCGCGAACCGGTGGATCGCGAAGTTCTTCGTACTGGGCAACGTGGCGGACTCGCGATCCGCCATCAGGTTCCGCAGGTAGGGCAGGAACAACAGGAAGCCGCTCAGCACGTAGAAGAAGATCAGGCCCGTTCCGAACAGGTTGGTTCGGTAGGCCGAGGCCGTGTCCGGCGAGTAGTGACCGCAGATGTGCATGACCGCCACGCCCAAGCAGGACAGACCGCGGGCCCCGTCCAGGCCGATGATCCTGGGCTTTGTCGATACTTCGACTTCGACTTCGGGAGCGGACGTGCGGGGTTCGACGTTCGCCGTCACCCGGAGGCCTCGGCCGGCGCAGGTGCATCGGCGGAGCCCGTCGCGTCGGACGAATCGGGTTCCACTGGTGGCTCTGGCAGCCCGATGAACGCCGGGCAATCGTTGCGAGGCGGGACGCCGGCAAACCGGTCGTTGACCCACGGAAACGCTGATCCGCCGTCGACGTCGGCGTGACCCTTGTCAACTTGCAGCTCGATTTGAATGACGTCCCCCTTCCTACAGGCCGCGTCCAACGCTCGATCCGTCCAAGTCGGCGGGACGATCTGGTCCTGCCCACCATAGACGACCAACATCGGAGCCGTTGCTGTGAGGTGAGGTAAAGACATCTCCTGGAGTCGAGTTCGGAGGAAATCAGCAGCCTGTTGATCCACCGGCCTCATGTCATCGGCTGACACTTGATTCGCTAGATCGTCACGTTTGGCGACCTCAGGGCCTTTGCACGAGAGCAGGACGTCGTGCTTGGCGCTGGCGACACCCCTGCGGTAGTCATCGAGATTGAAGTCCGCCGACTCCTGTGCGAGTGACGTCAAGATCTGCAACAGTGCAAGTCTTTGCTCAGAGGTCAGGGTTCCGTCGACGGCGGCATCGACGAAACCGTCGATTGCCAGCGGCGCGGAATAGCTCGCCGACCCGACCAGGGTCAGGCCCCCACCATATTCAGCGGCCAGCTCGTTGGCGGCCCACGCCGCCTGACCGCCCTGGGAGCCACCGAAGGCCGCCCAACGGTCGGAGGTGTCGGGGATCAGCTTGCGCGCGGCCCGCACCGAATCGATCAGGTTGTAGCCCTCGGTCGTGGCATCGAGGTAGGGGTGATAGGTGTGGTCCAGTCCCAGTCCCTGGTAATCGGATATGGCGACCACGAAGCCCGCCTTGACCAATCCCGTGACCGTCGTCGAGAGACCCAGCAGCGTCGGGTCCAGCGACGGTGCGCACTCCGAGCGGGTGCCGGTGGTCGGGTGCCCGTAGGCGATGACCGGCCAGCCACCTTCGGGGGGGTCGCCCTTGGGCGCGAAAACCGTTCCCGACACTTCCTGTCGGCTGCCGTCGATGCCGGAGGTCGACAGATAAGTGATGCGCGCGGCCACCGAAGACACCACACTGAGCCGTAGATCGACCGTCGGCATGCCGTTCGCAGAGATCAGCGAGCCGGGCTCCTGGCCTCCGAATTCGCCAGGCAGCGACATCCCCGACGCCGCACGAGGGTCGGTCGTCTCGGCCGGGGCATGTCGGGTGCAGCCCGTCGCAAACAGGGCCGCCGACAGCAGACATGCGAGCAGGGCGCAACCGCGCATCTACCTACCCTTCCGTTCTCCGCCGGACCGGTAGTCGCTCAGCGCGTCGGGGCACATCGCGCTGTATGCCGACCACATCCGTTCGGCCAGCTCTCGTAGACCCGCGGCACTGTAGTGCCGATCGATGTCACTGTTGAACGCCGACCGAGGCCCTGGCGCAAATGCAGTGCGGTGGCGCCGATTCGGAGTGTCCTGGTGCACCGCATCGATTCCCGCGTAGGGCTTCCCGCTGAGCTCCATCTCCTCGGGGACCATCTGACCGAGAACGACCGGAACGTCGGCGCCGTACCGGTCACGCAGGTCGTCGATCAGGGCATCGAGCTTCTCCTGATAGGCGGCAGGCGACATCAGCGGGACGTCGGTCTCGCCCTGGTGCCAGAGGATGGCTGCGACGTGGCTGCCCGGGTACCGATCGAGCGCTGCGTCGATCGCGGCAACGGCTCGCCGATAGAGGTTCACCCTCGTCGCGCCGTCGTTCCCATCCCAGGTGTAACCGTTCTTCGGAGTGAAGGACGTGTCACCACGCGCGCCGGGAATCAGCAGCACCGCCCGGCCCGTCTCATCGGCCAGCCGCTTGGCGAATGCGGGGCCGAATCCGACTCTCTTGCACGGAATTTCGTGCAGCAGCGGATCAACGCCCGCAACCACGGTTCCCTTCGAGGGCCCGCACATTGCCCACTGGTGGACCAACGGGTGCTGGCGGTCGAGCCCCGTCGGGTCCAGCCCGAGCCCCATCCCGAATGCGTTGGACTGCCCGAGGATCGGCACCACGAGATAGGGCAGCTCGGGCTCGTCCACCGGGATGCCGGGCTTGGCGATTCGACGCTTGACGATGCACTTGGCTTCGATGATCAACTGCCGCCAGAGCGGGCCGTCGCCATCGGGGTTTCTACGAGCATTCATTGACCGCAGGCCTGCCCTCGAATCGATCGTTGAGCCAGTCGAGCGCCCCAGCCCAGTCGATGTCTCCGTGGCCGGCCTTGGGGTCTTCGTTCCAGGACACGTTCCCGCCGAGCGCGCAGGCGCGCTTGATCGCGGCGATGGTCCACTCCGGGTCGATGTAGGTGTCCTTCGCGCCGAACTCGACGTACAACGGTGCAGACAGTTTGCGTTGCGGCAGCGCCCATTTCGCCAGGAGCCGCCGGAGTCGGTCTGCCGCCTCCGGAGTGCTCGGCGCCAAGTCACGAGGACCCAGTGCCTTCCCCGCCGCCGTGCGCGCGTGCACGTCGGGTCCGCTGCACGAGGCCAACACGTCCCAATAGAGAGTCGCCGCACCGTGCCGGTAGTCATCGAGGTTGAAGTCCTGGTGCAGTCGCGCGAGCGAGAACAGGATCGCCTGGAGCACCGGGCCCTGATCGTCGGTGAGCGTGCCTGCCACGGCCTTGTCCACCAGCCCCTTCACATCTGCGGCCGGTGACAGACCCACGGCGCCGACCAGGGTGAGTTCGGGTGCGTAGGTCGCGGCTTGCTCGTCGGCCGACCATGCCGCGCCGCCACCCTGGGACCCGCCGAGCGCAGCCCAGCGGTCCGAAACGCCGCCGAACGTGGCCCGCAACGCCCGCACCGCGTCGATCATGTTGAACCCCGCGGTGCGTGCGTCGCTGTAGGGATGAATGCCCGGCGCGCCCAAACCCTGGTAGTCGGCCATGGCCACCGCATACCCGCGCTTGGTGAAGCCGTCGACGACGAGGTCCTGGCCCAACAACGACACCGAAAGCGACGGACCGCAGTTCTCCTGCCAGCCGGTGGTGCCGTGCCCGTAGGAGACCACCGGCCATCCACCTGGCGGAGGATCACCCAACGGCGTGAACACGGTTCCGGACACCACCGTCGGCGCGCCGTCATCTCCCGACGTCGAGCGGTAGAGCACCCGGGCCGAGCGGACGGATCGCCCAAAGTTGGTGCGCGAGAGGCCCTCCATGGTGACGGCACTCACCAGCGAGCCCGGCCCGGTACCGGTCAGGTCCGCAGACTCAATCGGTTTCGGCTCGCTGCTGTCGGATCGAGAACCCGATACCAGTCGTTCCAGCGCCGGGCGGCCGACGGTCAGCGAAACCAGAACCAGGACAACGGCCACGACAAGGACCGGGACTGCTGTCAGGAGAACCTTGCGACGTGTCACCCGCCTCCGGACCCGTTGGGTTCCGCCCTCATTACTCATACCAGGGCTTGGGGCTCAGTTGCAGCACGGGCCCTTGGTCGACGTCGCAGGAGTTCTGCGCATCGACACCATCGAACCGCTGCTTGATCCACCCAAGCGCGACGGATCCGTCGATGTCGTCGTGCCCGCGCCCCGGCACCGAATACGCCTCGATGACGTCGCCCATCGCGCACGCCCGACCGATGGCGGCCTCGGTCCACTGCGGTGCCACCACCTTGTCGAGCTCGCCGAACAGGATGAGCATCGGCGCCGACGTTCGGGCCTTCGGCAGGCTCATCTGCGCCAGGTATTCGCGCAAGCGGTCGACCGCTGCCGCCGAGGAGGGTCGCAGGTCGTCGGGGGTCACCTGCTTGGTGACGTCCCCGCGCTGATTGACCAGCGGTCCGGCACAGGCCGAGAGAACGTCCCACTTCTCGGCCACGATGCCGCGCCGGTAGTCGTCGAGGTCCAACTCCGGATGTTCTTCCTTGAGCGCGACGAGCACCCACTGCAGTGCCGAGCTCTGCTCGAGAGTGAGAGCTCCCGCCGCGGCGGCGTCGGCCAGGCCCGCAACGTTGGCAGCGGGCGATACGCTCACCGCTCCCAGCAGCTGCAGTCCGTCGCCATAGCTGCCTGCCAGCTCATTGGCCGCCCAGGCGGCCTGCCCACCCTGCGACGACCCGAATGCCAGCCACCGGTCCGACGCCGCAGGGACGACCTTCCTGGCCGCGCGAACGGCGTCGATCAGGTTGTAGCCAACCGTGGTCGAGTCCAGATACGGGTGATACGTCTGATCCATGCCGAGGCCCTGATAGTCGGGCAGGGTCACGACGAAGCCCCCGCTCACCAATGTCGCGACGGCTTCTGATGCACCAAGGAGATTCGGCCATAGGGACGGCCCGCAGTCGTGCTGCACGCCGGTGGTTCCGTGCCCCATCGCCACGATCGGCCAGCCCTCCGGCGGCGGTTTCCCGTTGGGTACGAACACCGAACCCGAGACCTGCTGCGAACTTCCGTCGATACCTGACTTCGACTCGTAGACGACGCGAGCGGCCAAGGACGTCACCTTGATGATCCGGCGATCGACGTTGGCCAACGTGACCGCCGAGGTCACCGTGCCTGGCCCGGAACCGGAGAGGTCCGCCTTGACCGGCACGCCCGGCATGCTCGACCCGTAGTCGGCCGGCGGTGAGGGCGGTGGCTTCGGTTGCCCGCATGCACCGAGCACCACCACTGCGAGCACCGCAAGCAGTGCCAGCGGCGTGCGGCGGCCCATCACCACTCCTCCGTCGGCTGGTCTGTGAGGTTGGCGAGCTGATCGCGGCTGAGCACCCTGTCGCGTCCGATGCCCAGACCGAGGATCACCAGGCAGCTCACGGCGAAGCCAATGCCTCCGCCGATCGAAGCGCTGGACAGCAAGGACGGGTGCGCCTCCGTCGCCGATTTCGCTTCGTCGACGATCAACAGCGACGGGCCGGATTCTGTGCCCGTCCACTCCAGTTCCTGTGTCGCTGCAGAGAGGTTGCGTGCGACGGCGTTGGCGACGTCGACGGTACCGTCCGCATCGCTGCCGCTGACCTGGACGTTGAGCAGAACCGACAGCGGATAGGCGAACTGCGACAGCGTGTCCGGCACGGGTCTGACCGAGATGCGTTCAGCCAACTGTGCCGGCGTGTCGGGGAGTCCGAGTTCGTCGATCGTCCGCTGGGTCACGATCGTCGACGTGGCGAGTTGTGCGTAGGTCTCGCTTCTGACGGCACTGCCGCGGTTGCCTTCATACGCTGCGTGCACCATTGCGTCACCAGGCACCACCGCAAACAGCTGCGTGGAGGCTACGTAGACCGGCGCCTGAACATAGCGCTCGAAGGCCACCACCGCGACGGCGGAAAGCACGGTCGCACTGAGGATTACGAGCCAACCGCGAGCGAGGATGCGGAGATAGTCCCGAACGCGCGGAACGTCGACCGGTGGCCTCACGGCTCATCAACGCACGAGTTGGGAATCGTCTGTCCCGTCAGACGATCACGCAACCACGGCAGTCCGAACGGGCTGTCAAGATCGCTGTGCCCCTGACCGATGCTCTTCTCGAGCTGTATGTGGTCCCCCTGCGCGCACGCCTTTGACACCGCCTGCTCGAACCACGGAAGGTCGACGAGGGTGTCCTGGGTGCCGTACACCACCATCAATGGGGTGGTGAGTTTGTGCTGCGGCACTGCCATTGCTTGCAGGAGGTCACGCAACCGATCGCGGTCGGCCGGTGTTTCGGGTTTCAGATCGGAATTCAGCATCTTGGACCGCGTCGCCATGACGTCGTCAAGGTTGGGGGGTAGGCAGTCCAACAGCTTGTCCCAGTTCTCGGCGGTGAAGCCGCGACGGTAGCGGTTCAGATCCAGGTCGGGATGCGACCACGACAGCGTCTCGAGAGCGAAGACCATCGCCACCCGCTGGTCGGCGGTCAGAGTTCCGTCCCACGCCGCGTCGGCCATCCCGGCCATGTCGGCTGCCGGCGCCATCGCCAACGTGCCCATCAAGTCGAGCCCTTGGCCGTACGTACCGTTCTGATCCGCGGCGGCCCAGGCCGCCATGCCACCGAGGGAGTGCCCGAAGGCGACCCATTGGTCACTCAGGTCCGCGCCGACCCGCCTGATGGCGCGCACCGCGTCGATCATGTTGTAGCCGAAGGTCCTCGAGTCCAGGAAGGGGTGGTAGTAGCCCGGGACACCGAGTCCTTGGTAGTCGGTCATCGTGACGGCGAAGCCGTTCAGGACCATCGCCTGCATCATGAAGCCGTTGCCAGGCAGCGTCGGGAACCGACTCGGCGCACATTTATTCTGCACGCCCGTCGTGCCGTGGCCGAACGAGATGATCGGCCAACCACCCTTGGGGGGCTGCCCCGGCGGGACGGCCACGACGCCGGAGACTTCGGTGGGAGCGCCGTCGATACCCGACGTGGAGCGGTAGACGATGCGCGCATAGGTCGCGTTGGCGTCCTCGAGTTCCTCGTTGCCGTGCATCACCTCGACGGACACCAGCGAGCCGGGACCGTCGTCGGCGAGGTTGGGCGGCCCCCATCCGGCGGCACCGTCGAAGATCGGGTCGAAGGTCTTCACCGCCGGTGCGTGGCTGGCCGGTGGCGACGCGACCGGAGTGGCCGAGGAGCAGCCCGCTACGAGCGTTGCGGTCAGCACCGCGCACGATACAAAACGCCAGACCGCCACTAGGTCACCGACTTTCGCGCTTCACGCCCGAGAGTCGATGGACCCCTGCCTGGTTGATCGCCTCGGTCGCTGTGTCCTCGGCCGTGCCGTTCGGAGCGGTCGGAGCGGTTTGCTCGGTCGCTGCCGGCGCAGGGACGTCGGCGGTGGCGGTGGCCTCCCCCGACTTCTCGCGCGGCGCGACCACGGCTGCGGGAGCCTCGACGGGCTGCTTGGACAGTTCGCGCTTATGCCCCGGCTCACACGTCACGACGGTTCCGATGAACTCGGCGCTGGCTGCCTCGAGCACCTGGATGGCCGAGCGCAGACCCTTCGTGGTGGTGTGGCCGATCCTGGCGAGCACGATCGCACCGTCGCCGAGCGCGGCGACCACTGCGCCATCGGAGGCTTCGTTCAGTGGCGGGGTGTCGATGACGACGTAGTCGAATCCCGCGCGCAGCGCCTCGATCACCCGGCCCGCCGCTTCGTCACCCCACAGCCGGCGGCGCGTCGACGCCGACGGACCCGCTGGCAGCAGCGCGAACGGCGCGCCCCCGATGGACGGGATCACGGCCGCGGTGACGTCGTGGTCGCCCGCGAGAGCCGTACCCAAGCCGTGCTGCACCGCGCGAACCCGCTCGGCATCGGTCAGGGCAAGGCGATCAATCAACCCGGGGTTCACGAAGTCGCCCTCGACGAGCACAACCGAGCGGCCGGCCTCGGCGAAGGTGGCCGCGAGGTCGATGGCCGTCGTGGTTCGCCCGTCGCCGTGCGACGGACTGGTGACGGCGATGACCGTCGGGTGTTGCCCAGCGCTGGTGCGCGCGAATTGGAGATTGGTGCGGAGTTCACGCAGTCGCTCAGCGGCGAGTCCGCCTGCTGCGAGGTTGACGACCGGTACGCCGGACCTGCGCGGATCGGCGACCAAGGCACCGAGCGCGTGTGAGCGGGTGACGGCCTCGACGGAGTCGCGCGCGCGAAGCCGCGAATCGAAGGCACCGATTCCGACCGCCAACAGCAGGCCGACGATCGCGCCACCGACGGCGCCGAGGCCCACCAGGGTCAGCAACGACGGCCCGGAGGGCGAGGTCGGGTAGTTTGCGTCGTCGAGCAGGATCGCACCGGCGGCCGGCGTACCGCCTCGGCGGGAGGTTTCGAGTTCGCTGACGAGCTGCACGAGTTGGTCGGAGACCGCGTTCGCGTAGGTCTGGGCGGTAGCCGGGTCGGTATCGGTCACGGAGATGTCGAGAAGGACCGTCTTCGGAAGGGGCGTCGCGGTGATCTTCGCCCGCAACTCGTCCGGGGTGATGGGCATCTTCAGCTGGTCGACGGCGCGCGCCGCGACCTGCTCGCTGGTCGCGAGCCCGGCATAGGAGACCACCCGCTCCTGCGAGAACAGGTTGTTCTGGTACGCGTCACCCACCGAGGTTCCGCTCTGCGTCGTAACGAATAGGCGAGCGGTCGACTGGTATTCGGGAGTAGACAAGAAGGTGATGGCATATCCGATGCCACCTCCAAGGATGGCGGCGACCACGACGAGCCACCAGAACCGTCGAAATGTCCGCAGGTAATCCCCGATCGCCAACGGGATCTCCATTCGCTCGTAGTTTGCCGCAACATACTCACCATAGCTGTCGAAGCACGGCAAAGCACATCGCCAGCTCGGCGCGGGCCGTTGCTTTCAGCGAACACAACGCCTCGTGTTGATTCTGTGAGTTGGGCGGTGCGGTCGCAATCAGAACTGGTAGCTGGCATCGCCATTGTAGTCGGGCGGTCGCCCGTTGCAGCGCTGGCCGTGCGCGGCGGCGCGAAGGCGTCGCCGGCCCCGGCCGGGCTCGCGGCAGTGCCGGTCGTCCTGCCCATGGGCGTGCGACATCCGCAATGGCTGGCACTGGTTTTGGCGCCCCGCTCGCGTTGCTGCCGCTCGGTTGATCCCCCGGGATCGACGTGCCGCTCGACCTTCCGTTTGCTGATGGCGTCGTGCTCATCGCCTTCGCGCATCGTGGCGAGGCAACCCCGTTTCACCCACTCGTGAAACTCCTGATAGTTTTCGTAATCGTCTCGGGCGTGTCGCTTATCTTCACTGGTCACACGCTTACCGACGCCGCAGAATTCATCAGCTGGACGTTTACAACGGGCGTGGTCATCAGCTTTGCTGAGACGTCGTCCCGAGGATTGGCGAAGGTCCGCAGGATTTATGTCCACTTTGTGACGCTCACCGCATTGTTGGCATCGCGATCGTCGCTGCGGACCGACCCACGAATTCATCGTCGGCCGCCCTGCAACTCGTCGATGTTGTCGGTGCGGTTGACGTTCCTCGAAGATCACGACACACCGCTGAACCCACCCTGGGAACGCCTCGATGACGCGGCATACTCAGCTCAA
Source organism: Mycobacterium sp. (assembly GCF_032162105.1). Taxonomy (GTDB): domain Bacteria; phylum Actinomycetota; class Actinomycetes; order Mycobacteriales; family Mycobacteriaceae; genus Mycobacterium. Next base: position 9,621 of record NZ_JAVRPS010000725.1, read on the forward strand.
TTCGTTGATGTCGTCAATCTTCGTCGTGGCGGGTTCCTGCCGGAAAGTCTGAGGTGACCCGTGCGGGGACCCAGACGCCCGCCGCGCCGTCGGATCATTCAGAAACTCGTCGCAGGCCTGACCGTCGGCGTGCTGACGACGGCCGTCGTCTGGTTCGCCCTGCCGTCGCGTCACCCGCGTGAGGTCGACGTCGCGCAGACGGCACGCATGGCTGCGCTTCCCACGACCATCGGCTTCCACGACCCCGACTCCTACTTCATGACCGACGCGGACGTGAACCAGACGTTCGACAAGATGCTGCAGACAGGAGTCAAGAACGTTCGGCTGATGATCCCGTGGGCGGGCGCCGAGCCGGTCCAGAACCAGTTCGACTGGACCAATGTCGACCGCACGGTGAACGCGGCCGTCGCCAGGAACATGGCCGTCATCGGCATCATCAACGCGTCGCCCGCGTGGGCAGTGGCACCGGGCGTGCCCGCGATCTCGGGTCGTCCGGCGTCACCAGCCCAGTACGCGGACTTCTGCGAGAAGGTGGCCGCCAGGTACAGGGGAAAGGTCTCGGCCTACGAGGTCTGGAATGAGCCCAACGGAGCCCAGTTCTTCGCCCCGGTCCCCGACCCCCCGGGGTACACAGAGTTGCTCAAGGCGGCGTATCCCAAGATCAAGGCGGCGGACCCCAACGCCACGGTGATAGGCGGCGTGGTCGGTTCGGTGGTCGACTGGGGGACATGGCTGATCAACCCCGTCACCTTCGTCCAGCAGATGTACGACGCAGGTGCGAAGAACTTCATGGACGCCCTCTCGTTTCATCCCTACCACTACTCGCTGAAGTTCTCCGACGGGTACGCGATCGCCAACTCACCACTGGACCAGACGGTGGCACTGCGGCGGATCATGGTCGCCAATGGCGATGCCAGCAAGAAGATCTGGGCCACTGAGTACGGCGAGCCGATGACCGCTACGGACGAGGCCGGGCAAGCTGCCTACATCATGGACTTGATCACGAAGTGGCAGGAGATGCCGTACACCGGGCCGATCATGATTCACACCACCCGCGACCGACAAACGGGCAGCACCGACGTAGAGAACGTATTCGGCGTGTACCGAACCGACTGGTCGGCCAAGCCCGCCCAGGTGGCCATGAAGGATGCCATCGCTGCCGGTATCCCGAAATCCGCCGAGTATCAACGCTTCAGCGCGATCACCGACCCGTCATACGGTGAGGTGCTCAGTCCGGTGTACCGCGCCACACCGACGGTGTGGGCGCAGGCACGCACCATCAGCACCCTGTTCGAGACGCCGACCGGCATCATCGCATCGCCAACTCCGGTGGCGGACAAGGCGCGTCAGTTCGGCGTCGCCCCGACGACCCAGTTCCAGAACGGCTACCAGGACTTCGATTCGCCGTCCGGCATGCGGGTGTGGTGGTCACCGGCGACCGGTGCCCACGCGGTGGGCGGCGGCTTCGTCGCAGCCTGGACGCCACCGCTCGGGTTGGCGCTCACCGACGAAGTGCGGGAGGGCTGGGCCACGAAGGTGACGTTCGAGCACGGTTACATCACCTGGCTGCCATGGATCTGCACCCAGGTCACCTTCACCTGAGTGGTCAGCCGCCGAGTCCGGCCTGCACCAGTGCCTCGACAGAACGGTGCGGGCGCTTGTTCGCCCAGTGCGCGCGGTTGACCTCGTACAACTCGTTGCCCACCGCGGTCGCGGCATCGCGGTCGAGCAGCATGCGCCGGCATTCGGCGACGAAGTCGTCGTCGTCGTCGAACGTGGACATGCCGAAGACCGACGTCAGCGACCCGACGGCGGGACCGGAACCCACCACCGGCAATCCCTGACTCGCCGCGTCGAGCAGCTTCACCCGGACGCCGCCACCCGTCCTGATCGGCGCCATCAAGGCGCGACAGGTCTTCAGAAACGCGGGCAGATCGTCGACGAAGCCCAGATCGCGAGCCCGGTCCGGGTACACCGGATCCGTCGAACCCGTCTTCTTCGCGCCAACGACGCACAGTTCGGCGTCCGGGATGCCCTCGGCGATTCGTGGCCACAGCCGCAGAGCGATCAGGAACGCCTCCTGGTTGGGCGGCCAGTCCCGTCCGCCGAGGAACACCAGTCGCCGACCTGTCTGCGAGATGTCGATCTGTTCGGCGGGCGGCAGAGTGACTTCCATGAACCTGGCCCCCGCCACGCCGTTCGCCCGGTACATCTCGGATTCCTCGATCTCGTAGCAGCCAACGCCGTTGGCCAGCTTGGCGACCCGTAGTTCGTCGCGCAACAGCCGGGGTGCCTCGATCCGGCCCAGCACACCACGCGTCGCCAACCACACCTGCGACTCGGTGTTGATGGTGTTGACGACGAAGCCCTTCTTGCCGAAGTGCGTACTGCGGATGAAGGATTCGGCCATGTAGTTGTGCTCACAAAAGAACACGTCTTCGTCGCTGGCCTCGATCGCCTCGAGGAGTTCGTCGGTGTCGAACCGAATGTGAACCAGGCTGCGGCGCTGCAGCACCGAACCCGCCAGCAGTTGCGCGGGCTTGACCGGGTCCTGAGCTATCCGCAGTAAGCGCAGCCCACCCTTGACGACGTCGGTGACCGACTCACCCGGTGGTTCGTCGGACAGGCAGATCGCGCGGATGTCGAAGGACTCCGCGGCGAGCCGCAGGACCACCCTGGCGAGTTCGATGTCGCCGCCGTGCTCGGTGACGGGATCCTTCGAGACCAGGAAAACGACCTTCGTCATGCGCGATCCCCTTCGTCGTAATTGCCTTGGAGCAGATGGTGTTTGGGCATCGAACGTCGCCGTCGGTCAGCCCGGCGACTTATCTCCTGATGCGGCGCGGTGCCTGGCTCAGCCACTCCCGCGCTGACGGTCCAGCATTTCCGTCCACGCATGGACGAACGCTTCGGCGGTGCGCGGGGAGGAACGCTCCTCGCGGGTGCGATCGGCATTCTTACCCAGTTCGGTCACCCGCCCCGGATCGTTGACGAACGAGGCGATGGCGTCGGAGAAACCGGCGGGCAGTGCGTTGGGATCACCGTTGCCCATCGGGACGACCACCGCCCCGGTCTCGGCGTCCCATTCCGCCAGCGACCCGTAGCCGGTGCAGACGATCGGAGTCCGGTAGGCCAGTGCGTGCGCGGCCACCGACGACGCGGGAAAGGTATCGGCATACCAGTGCCGCTTGCCGTAGGGAATCACGATCGCCCGGACCGACTCGAAGAAGGCGTCTTCCTCGTCGCCGTCCACGCCACCGAGGATGTCGATGCCTTCGGCTCGCGGCAGCGCTTCGGTGCCCCGTCCGGCCACGCGGATCAGGATGTCGTCCGGCAATTCTCGCCGGATCTGGGCGATCTGCTCGAAGCCCTTTCCGCGATACACCAGCCCGAAGAAGCCGACGGCCTTCGGCCGGTCCTCGGCAGGCAGGACCGTCTTCTTCTCCGACACCCGGTACGGGACGTAGTGCGTGTGCGTGTGCGGGTACACCTCGTCGATGGAGGCCCGTCCGGTCTTGCTGAGCGCGAAGATGTCACGGCGCCCGTTGATCACACCCTCCAGCCATCGCGAGACCGGCCGCACGGGGTAGTGGAAACCGTGCATCAGCAGTCGGTGACGGGCCACGAACCTGGTCCTGGCGATGAACCACAGCGCCTGGGGCGGATCGTGGATCGTCAACGACACGGGAATGCCCTTGAGGCCGGCGATCGACCAGAACGGCGAAAGCATGCCGCACGCGATCTCCGAGTGCACCAGCACCCGGCCTGCGGGCCAGCTCTCGACCAGGTCCCTGACCTGCTTGCGGACCGCACGGACGTCGGCCCAGGTCTCGTCGCCGGGGCCGGCCACCCGTACCTCGGCGACGTCGCCGAAATGCGGGCGGAAAGCCTCGGCGAGGTCTTCGGTGTAGTCGCCGACGGCGGTCACGTGGTTGCGCGGCCCGATGTAGATCAGGCGGTAGCCCTTGAGGTCGGTGGCCATCAGAAGAACAGTGGGCGGTAGTGGCCGCTGTACTTCAGGGCGTCCGGATTGCGTTTGGTCAGTAACTTGGCCGGGATCCCGCCGACGACCTCGAGCTCACCGACGTCCTTGGTGACCAACGCGTGTGCGGCCACGACCGCACCGCGATGGATGTGTGACGGCAGGATCATTGCGCGGCTCGCGATCCATGCGTAATCCTCGATGACGGTCGGAATCGGGCAGGGCAGGAAGTCCGGATGATTGATGTCATGCCCGCCGCCCAATATCTGGGTGTCGCTCGCGATGGTGACGTTGTCACCGATCGCGATGCCCGCCCGGGAATCCAGGAAGCAGCGGAATCCGATCGTGGTGTCGTTGCCGATCGTGAGGAACTCCGGATCGAAGACGGTGGTGCCGCGAAAGATCGTCGACCCCTTGCCGATGGTCGACCCGCCGACCCAGCGCAGGAAATTCTGCCGGATGAAGTGCGACGGGATGTAGGTGACGATCATGTTGAACAGGATCGTGGAGAGGCGGTTGCGCACCTTGCGCGCAAACGACATGGATTGCATCTTGTACCAAAGGACGCGCCCGTCGGGCCCTAGTTCCCATGTGGGATCCGGCGGAATCTTCAGCCCTGGCGCCGCCGCCAACTTCCTCGCCCGGTCCTCGGGGTCTGCGACAAAGAGTTCTGGAATCACGTGTTTGGCTCCCGTTGTAAATCCGATTCGACCATTGCAACGACAATCTCCTCAAAGGACTTCGTGGGCTTCCAGCCGAGTGACTCCCACGCCTTCGTCGCATCACCGACCATGGCGGCTCGGTCATCAGGCCGAATTAGAGTTTCGTCGCTGGTCACCAATTCCTGCCAATCGCTGATACCCGCGACCGCGAATGCAGCGGCGACGAAGTCCGCGATCGAATGGGCGACGCCGGTGGCCACCACGAAATCATCGCCCTTGCCGTGCACCGCCATCCGGTACATGGCGTCGACGTAATCCGGCGCCCAACCCCAGTCGCGCCGGACGCTGAGATCACCGAGTGCCAGGCGGTCCTGCCTGCCCGCCGCGATGTCCGCAACCGCCCTAGTGATCTTGCGCGTCACGAAACTGGTGGGACGGCGCGGTGATTCGTGGTTGTAGAGGACCGCGTTCGACGCTTCGAGGCCCCGAGCCCGGTAGATCTGGCACAGACTGTGGCCCAACGCCTTCGACGCTCCGTACGGTGAGATCGGACGTATCGGGGTGGTCTCGGTCTGCGGCGATTCGGGCGATCCCGCGAAATTCTCGCAACTCGATGCGTTCACGAACACGATCGGCTTGCCGGTGCGATCCTGCGTCCGCAGGCAGGCGTCCAGCAGCGCCGCCGTCGACAGCGCGTTCACCTCGGTGGCGTAGACCGGGTTCTCCCAGGAGGCCGCCACGGAGGACATTCCGGCGAGGTGGAACACGAAGTCGGGTTCGACGGCGTCGACGATGGCCGCGACGGACCCGGCATCGGTCAGGCGGGCGTCGTGGATGGTGACCGCCGATCGGATATCCGTCGGCTTCGTACCGGCACGCACCACGCCGTGCACGTCGACGGCTTCCCGTAGGAGCTGGTCTGCGAGGTAGTGGCCATCCTGACCGGTGATGCCCGTGACGACGGCGGTGGTGCCTGCGGTCACCTCGGCCGTCCCGCGAGCTCGTCCACTGCTGCGTACAGCGCTTCGGCGAATTTTTCTTCGGTGAACTGCTCGACGTGGCGACGAACCTTGTCCGGGTCGAAGGAGGACGTCTCGAAACGATCGAGCGCCTCGGCGATAGCGGCCGCTTCGGGTTCGTCGAAGTAGATCCCGGTGATGCCCTCATCCACGGTGTCCAGGAATCCGCCCCAACGCAGCACGACGCTGGGCCTGCCCCATACGCCTGCTTCTATCGGGGTCAGCCCGAAATCCTCGTGGCTCGCCGAAAGAAGCGCCCGACAATGCCGGTACAGCCAGGCCATCTGGCCGTCGGTGAGTTCGCTCAGCATCAGCACGTTTCGTGTCGTGGCCGCTGCGATCCGCTCTGCGTCCGGGCCGCGGCCGACGACCACCAACCGCTGCGGACGCCCGGCGAAGGCGCCCACCACGGCTTCGACGTTCTTATATGGCAGAAGCCGGGACACGCACAGGTAGAAGGCCTCGTTCGGATCCGACTCGCCGTCTGCGGACAACCACCGCAACAACTCCGGGATCGGTTGCGTCGCAGCGTCGCCCGACATCGCCACGGGGGAAGGCAGCACATCGGCTGAGATTCCGTAGGCATCGGCAATCCGGCGCTGGACAACGGTGGACACCGCAAAGTAGCGGTCGCACGACAAGGCCGCGCGCCGGTCCCAGGACAGTAGTCGTCCCGACATTGCGGAGAGAGCGGCGCGCTTGATCAGACTGCTGTCCTCGCCGAGGTACATGTCAGGCAGATAGAGCCAGCGGGCCGGCGAGTGGCAGTGCACCAACTTGCGGCCAGTGGTTCTGAATCCGTGTGCCCAACCGCTCGAACTGGTCACCACCACATCGGCATCCACGCGCATGGAGTTCGCCGCCAAGGGCAGGATTGGCAGCGCCGCGCGATGGTGCTGGCGAAAAACCCCGAACGAATTCAACCGGGACACCCGAATATCGCGCTCAGCGAATTCCGGATAAGTGTTCGAAGGGTCGTACAGCAACGTGTAAATCGGCGCGTCGGGAAACGCACGACTCATCGAGAGTACGACCTTCTCGGCACCTCCACGCTGGGTCAGATAATCATGGGCAATCGCTACCCGCGGACCGTCAACGTCGTTGTATCTGCGGACAGCATGCACGCTGGACTTCCCTCTCTAACGTGTCATTTTGGCCGACGGCCGCGGCTCGAACTCCGGCCTACGCATCGACGTGACCATAGAACCGCATAATGGGAGCAGTTACAACTCCTGGCAAACTTCCGCAGGTCGGCTCGGCCTGTCGTTTCGTGCCCCCGGTCGATGCGGTCGATGCGGGCGCCTGGCGGGCCAGTCGATGGCACCGACGACCATGACGAGCGTTACCGAACCTGCGGCCGAACACCAGATCGACATCCACACCGCCGGCAAGCTGGCCGACCTCCGCAAGCGCACCGACGAGACGCTGCACCCGGTCGGTGAGGCGGCGGTCGAGAAGGTGCACGCCAAGGGCAAGCTGACCGCCCGCGAACGCATCTACGCGCTGCTCGACGAAGGCGTCGTCTCGCTGGGGCTCTACAGCCGGATCTTCCGCAACAACATCCTGGCCTCCGGCGTCATCCCACAGATTTCGCTGATCATGGGGGCCGCCGCGGGCGGACACGTCTACTCCCCGGCGCTGACCGACTTCGTCATCATGGTCGACCAGACCAGCCAGATGTTCATCACCGGGCCCGACGTGATCAAGACGGTCACCGGTGAGGAAGTGACCATGGAGGAGTTGGGCGGCGCGCACACCCACATGGCCAAGTCGGGTACGGCGCACTACGTCGCCTCCGGCGAACAGGACGCGTTCGACTACGTCCGCG
>NZ_JAVRPS010000726.1:0-8392 GCF_032162105.1 Mycobacterium sp.
ATGCTCGGCGTTCCACGCGAGCACGAGCAGTTCATCCTGCGCGCGACCAACGTCGTGCTCGGCGCCTCGGACCCCGAATATGTGCCCGACCAGAGCGTCGCGGGCATCGAGGCAGCGGTCACCGACATCAGCGAGCAGTTGATCGACTTGCTCAAGGGCATCGCCGAGGACCGCATCGCCCGTCCCCGCGACGACGTGATCAGCAAGCTGGTCACCTCGGACGAGGAGAACCTGACGCCCCAGGAATTGGCGAAGTTCTTCATCTTGCTGATCGGCGCGGGCAACGAGACCACGCGCAACGCGCTGACCCACGGACTCTTGATCCTCAGCGCGCACCCCGCCCAGCGCGACCGGCTGCTGGCGGACTACGACGAATTGGCACCGACCGCAGTCGAGGAGATCTTGCGGTACGCCAGCCCGGTGATCCACATGCGCCGCACCGTCACCCGAGACGGGGTGACGCTCACCGATGCGGCGGGCCAGGTCACCCATACCTTCAACGCGGGCGAGAAGGTCGTCGTCTGGTATCCCGCCGCCAACCGCGATCCCGCGGTGTTCGACGAGCCGGAGCGCTTCGACATCGCGCGTAAACCGAACAATCACATCGCCTTCGGCGGTCCAGGGCCGCACTACTGTCTGGGCGCACACCTGGCCCGGCTGGAGTTGAACGTGGCATTCAAGATGCTCTACGCGCGCTACCCGGACATCACCGCGGCAGGCGAGCCAGTCATGCTGAGGTCGAATTTCGTCAATGGCATCAAACACCTGAAGGCGACATACATCCCATGAGCCCACAGGAGACGGTGCTGTCCGACCTGACGGACGGCGTCATGACCATCACGCTGAACCGGCCCGAGGCCGCCAACGCGGTCCGGCCCGACGACCGCGACGCGCTCATCGCGCTATTGGCCGCCGCCGACGCCGAGGAGAAGGTGCGCGTCGTGGTGCTACGCGCCAACGGCAAGCACTTCTGCTCCGGCGCCGACGTTGGCTCGTTGGCCGAGCGGCGAGCGAAGGCCGAGAAGCGGGTGCTCGAGCCGACCAAGCGCATCATGAACGGCGCCCAGCGACTGGTGGCCAGCGTGCTCGACTGCAACAAGCCGGTGATCGCCGCGGTGCACGGCGCGGCGACCGGGTTGGGTGCGCACGTGGTGTACGCCTCCGATCTGGTGATCGCCACCGAAAACGCTTACTTCGCAGAGTCGTTCGTCAAGCGCGGGCTGGTCGTCGACGGCGGGGGCTGCTACCTGCTGCCCCGTCGCATCGGCATGCAGAAGGCCAAGGAGATGGCGTTCTTCGGCGAAAGACTCACGGCCGCCGAGGCATTGACGCTGGGCCTGGTGAACCGGGTGGTGAGCGCCGCCGACTTCGACGCCACGGTCGCCGATTTCGCGGGGCGGCTGGCTGGCGCACCGACCAGCGCCATCGCGTTCACCAAGCGGCTGCTCAACGACTCCCCCGACACTGACCGGTCGAGTGCGTTCGTCGCGGAGGCGATGGCACAGGAACTCCAGTCGTATGCGCACGACTCCAAGGAGGGCGTGCAGGCGTTCGTCGAGAAGCGTCCGACCGAGTTCACCGGATGGTGACCGCGGTGGTGCGCGCAGACATTCCGACGATCGATTCCGCCAGCGCACCCTACTGGGACGCGGCGCGCGAAGGGCGCCTGCTGATCGCCAAGTGTGGAGCGTGCGGCAAGGTGCACCACTACCCGCGGCCGTTCTGCCCGCACTGCTGGAGCGAGGACGTGCAGCCCCTGCAGGCCAACGGAACTGGGACGCTCTACACGTATTCGACCGTGTACGTGAACGATCTGGCACCGTTCAAGGAGCGGTTGCCGTACGTGGCGGCCATCGTCGAATTGGACGAGGGTCCACGGTTGATGACGACGATCGAGGGCGCGGAACCGGAGCTCCTCGAAGTCGGCATGGCGGTCACCGCTGTCTTTCGCCCCGTCGACGCGGAGGACCCGGACAGCCCCTATCTGACGGTCTTCACCCCAAGCGAGAGGAAGCCATGACCGGACTACTGGACGGCAAGGTCGCCCTGGTGACCGGAGCCGGCCACGGCATCGGCCGCGGCCACGCGCTCGAACTGGCCAAGCACGGCGCCACCGTGATCATCAACGACCTGGGCACCAGTTTGTCCGGCGAGGGCACCGGCAAGGTGGCCGACGAGGTGGTAGCAATCATCGAAAGCCGCGGCGGTATGGCAGTTTCCGACTTCAGCGACGTCGGCGACGAGGAACAGGTCGACCTCGCGGTCGAACGCGCCTACTCACAGTTGGGCCGGCTGGACATCGTCGTCAACAACGCAGGCATCGTGCGCGACAAGGCGATCTGGAACATGACCGTCGACGACTTCGATCTGGTGATGCGGGTGCACGTCCGCGGCAGCTGGCTCACTAGCCGGGCCGTCGCCCGCAAGTGGCGTGCGGAAGCGAAGGACTCTGGCGGAAAGGTCTACGGCCGCATCGTCAACACCACGTCCGGCGCCGGCCTGCACGGCCACTTCGGGCAGACCAACTACAGCACCGCCAAGTCGGCCATCGTCGGACTAACCCAGACCCTGAGTTTGGAGCTGGCGTCGATCGGCGCCACCGTCAACGCCATCAGCCCGGGTGGCCGCACCCGGATGTCAGCGACCATGCCGGGCGCGCAGGCCCCGATCGAGCCCGACGAGCGCGCCGAGGACGAATTCGATCCCAAGGACCCGTCGTTGGGCTCACCGGTGGTGGCCTGGCTGGCCAGCCCGGAGGCCGGCCACGTCAGTGGTCAGGTGATCCGGGCCATGGGCGAGCATCTTCAATTGCTGAAGGGCTGGCATCCGGTGGCGTCGGTATCCAACGGCCAGAAGCGCTGGGACGCAGACACACTCGGTGCGATCATGGCAACTGACGTGTTCGGCACGCGCAATACCGGCCTGCGGCTGGGTGGGTGACCGCCATGTCAGACACTGCCGAGGTCGAGCGGGAGTTTCGGCGCTACTTCATGACTGGTCCCGTGCTCGAAGACTGGCACGCCTGGGCCAACCTCTTCACCGACGACGCGACGTACCACGACCACTTCTACGGAACCTTCACCGGTCCCGACGAGATCACCAAGTTCCTCGAGGGGACGATGGGTGCGGCACCGCAGGTCTACAGCCCGCTCATCTGGTACGTCGTCGACGGGACGCGGGTCGCCTACAAGGTGTTCAACCGCGCCGACAACCCGGAGCCCGGCGGGCCGCCCATCGACTTCCCCTCCTATCAATTCATCGAGTACGCCGGTGACGGCAAGTGGCGTTCCGAGGAGGACGTCTGGGTGTTGGCCGAGATGAAGCGATTCGCGCAGCGCTACGCCAAGGCCGCCGACGAACACCCGCAGACGTTGCAGCAGAAGCTGCGCCGCGAGGACTGGGGGTCATGGGTCGACTGGGCGCGCCCGGACCCCGGGCACGTGGCCGGCCCGTCATGGCTGGGCAAGGACTGCTTCACGCCGTTCGCCGGCATCCAGGACATCGACTTCGGCGTCCGCTCGCACTGACGTCTGCCGAAATGCGGGGTGCAGTCTGCGCTATGTGCCTATGCTCGGCAGACATGCCGGAGGGGGCACGCATGGATGCGGCAGCGAACCTGAAGTTGATCCAGGATCTGTATGACGCGTACATCAGCGGCGATCTACAGGCCATCATGAGGCCATTCAACGATCAGTCCGTCTGGATCGAACTCGGTGACACCCAGCGGGCGGGCGTATTTCGCGGCGCAACAGGACTTCTGGAGCATGCGATGCGGAATCAGGAGCTCACCGACGGATCTCTCACGACCGAAGTGCAGGAGATCGTCGGTGGCGAGAAGTACGTCGTCGTAGTAGAACGCGCGACTGCCCAGCGAAATGGCCGAGCACTGGACATGCTGTGCGCGACGTCCTATCAAATGGCCGACGGCGTGGTCGCCGAAATGCGGGTGCTGCCATTCGACAGCCGGGAGTGGCAGCAGTTCTGGGAGTAACGCGATGACACAACAGCTTCGAGTGAGTCACGTGGGCACCGGTCACACCGGTGCCATGGTGCTTGGGCAGATCCTACGATCACCGCAGCTGAGCTTGACCGGCCATCTGGTTCACAGCCCTGACAAGGTGGGCCGCGACTCAGGCGAGATAGTGGGCGTTGCTCCAGTCGGGGTTGTGGCCACCGCCGACATCGCAGAGTTTCTCGCCCTCGATTGCGACTGCGTGACGTATATGCCGACCGGGTCTGGTCGTGATCCTAGCGACGTGATCGACCAGATCTGCGCCATCCTTGCAACCGGCAAGGACGTGGTCGCAGCCGACCCTCAATTAGGTTTCCCGCATTCGCTCGACGAGACGTTGCAGCTGAAATTCCGCTCTGCATGCAACGAAGGCAGTAGTACATTTCTGAGCACGGGAATAGCCCCGGGGTTCGCCACCGATGTCCTGCAGGTTCATCTCGTGAGCCTGACCGCGGAGCCGACGATGATCCGCGTCGAGGAACGGCTACCGTCTGGGGCATTTCGCGGACAATCGTTTTTCGCGCATTTTGGCTTCGGGCTCACGCCCGAACAAGACGCTCAGGCGTACCAACCTGGGGCGATGATTCCGCACATGTCTACACCACTCGCGCTCGTGGCCGACGCCCTCGGCTGGACGCTCGACGGTATCAACGAACTCCGCGACATCGCGGTGGCCGACCGCGACTACACCTTCCCCGCGGGCACCATCGCTGAAGGCACCATCGCCAGCGTGCGAATGCGTTTCGAGGGAGTTGTCGCGGGCGAACCGCGAATGAGCTTCTCCTTCATCTGGTCGCTGCCCGACGATCCTCCAGACGACTGGGAGCCGCGGATTCCCCGCGGCTCCGCCACGGGCCGACTCACCCGGGTCACCATCGAGGGCAACCCGACCATCCGGGTCGACCTGCACATCGATGGCGTCCTACCGGGTGCGCAGGCGACCGCCGCTCGTGTCGTCAACTCGATACCGGCCGTGTGCGCCGCAGCTCCCGGCGTCTACAGCGCACTCGAGCTCATTCCGCGAGCCTTCGGCGTCCTGTCGCACTAACGGTCAGCCAAACAGGTACAACCCGGACAGCAGCGCCCACAATCCAAGGCAGTAGCCCTCGAACGCGACCCGCAACGGCATTGGGGCACAGCGCAGTTCCATGAAGTCGAGGCCGACGAGCCGGACCTTGATCGCGGCGATCGCGAGCACCACGACCACCATCACCGATCCGGTGCCGTGGTCGACGCCCAGCGCGTAGGCGATCAGCGTCGCCACGATCAACACCAGCCACGACACTCCCGCGCGGCCGCGTACGAAGGTGAGAGCCGATGGACCCGGCATCAAGCCACCAGGTACAGCAACGGGAACAGCACGATCCACAACAGGTCTACGAGATGCCAGAAGCAGGCCCCACCCTCGACCACGGCCATCCGGGTCTCAGTGAGCTCGCGCCGCCGGGTCTGGGTGAGCAGGAACGTCAGCACCGCCATCCCGACGCCGACGTGGAACAGGTGCACGCCGGTGAGGATGAAGTAGTACAGGTAGAAGTGGTTGGCACCCGCGCCGTGCCCAGCAGTCACCAGCGAGTAATACTCGAACACCTTGAGCGCGATGAAGACTCCGCCGCAGACCATCGCGCCCACAACGGCCGAGCGTGCGATGTGGCGCGCCCCCGACCGCAACGCTCCCAGCGCGACGACCACGCACAACGAACTCGTCAGCAGCACCAGGGTATTGGTGAGCCCGACCCCGAGATGCAGCGTTCTGCGCGCCACGTCGAAGACTTCGGGTGCCTTGGCCCGCTCGACCATGAAGGTGGCGAAGAACGCACCGAACACCAGCATGTCGCCGAACAGGAAGACCCATGTTCCGTTCTCGCCGGGAACCCGCCGCGTCGGCGCCGCGGTGGCAGTCGGAGTGCCGAGAGTCACGACGCCGCGGTGACCAATGGTCGCTCGGCCGCCTGCTCCGCACCGATCGAGCGGAGCATGACCGCTGTCACCGCGACCATCCAGACGGAGAACGCCACCAACGGAACCCAGAAGGCGAAGACGCCGTTCCAGGCCAGCGGGCCTTCGTTGAAGATCATCACCGCCCCGCCGGGCAGCGCCAGCAGCGCGTACCAGGCGTTGAGGTAGCCGAACCATCGCGGGAAGGTCGCAGGTTCCGTCCGGTCGACGAAGGACGCCGTGGTGAGCACCAGGGCCTGCACCACCAGAGTTCCGACGATCCCGACGAACATCAACCAGAACACGTCGTTGAGCGCCTGAGTGATCTCGGGATCGCGTTGTTCGGGACGAAACGCCGCTGCCGACAACACCATCATCGGAAAGAGGAAGCCCGGCACGAAGATCACTCCGGCGAAGATTTGGGTGACCGACAGGACGCCCCACTTACCCTCGACCCGACGCACCCTCAGACAGATCGTGGCCAGGAACGGCAACGCGACGCAGGCGGCGAGCAGGCTGAATGCCAGGCCCACCCTGACCCGCAGCTTGTTGGCGATGAGGAAGTCCGTGATGTCCTTGGCGCTCGCGGTCGGTGAAAGCGGCGGGATCAGCTTGGCGATGAGCATGAAGAAGACGAAGAACAGGGCGAGCATGACGATTCCGCCCCACGCGGCAATGCGTTGGAGTTTCAGATCCATGGCCGAATTCTAGATCGAATCCGCTCAATGTTTAACTAGTTTTATGATTTTATCCGGCCTACGCGAAGAGGGCTAGTACTGCGCCATGCCCTGGTCGACCGACAGCCGGGTAGCGGTCACGAAGCGCGACTCGTCCGACGCCAGCCAGCACACGGCGGCCGCGACGTCCTCCGGTTCGCAGGCCCACTGCGGCAGGAACGGCGTCCCCATGTTGCTGAGCGTGGGGTTGGTCTCGATCGCGGAGAACAACGCGGCGATCATGTCCCCGCCACCCATCGGGGTGTTCACCGGTCCGGGATGCACGCTGTTGACCCTGATGTCGTGCTTGCCCAGCTCAGCGGCGAAGGCCCTGGCCATCCCCGTCACCGCATGCTTGCTCGCGGTGTAGTGCACCATGTACGGCTGCACCTTCACCCCGGCGTAGGAGCTGATCAAAACGATGGAGCCGCCGCGGCCCCCATCGATGATCCGCTGCGCGCCTGCCATCACCGTGTTCCAGGTGCCCGTCACGTTGACGTCGATGATGTCGCGGAACGACTCCGGGGTGATCTCGTTCCACGGTGCGGGGATGCAGATTCCCGCATTGGCCACGATGACGTCCAGTCGGCCAAACGCCTCGACGCCCTCGTCGACGGCGCTTCGCAGCGCGTCCAGATCACGGATGTCCGCGGCGGTGGCCGTGATTCGGCCGCCCTTGGCCTTCACGATCTCCACGGTCTCTTCGAGATCGTCGGCGGTGGCGGACGGGTAGCGCACCGATACTGGCAATGGGCCGGCCAGGTCGACGGCGATGACGTCGGCCCCCTCCTCGGCCATGCGTACCGCATGCGCACGGCCCTGTCCCCTGGCGGCGCCGGTGATGAACGCGACCTTCCCCGCGAGTCGACCCGTCATCGCGACGCCCGTCCGGTCGTCGAGTCGACATCGTCCAGGGCCAGCGGCCCCTCCCGCACGGCGGTGCCCAACAGTCCGAGCTCCACGCCGGCCTCGGCGGCGGCCTCGCGGCAGGCGGCGATGTCCTTGCGCAGAAAGGGTCCGGCGCGCTGGGCGAACTCGTCCATTCCGCCGATGCGATGCGCGTGGGCCGCCACCTGACTGCCGGCGCTGCACACCTGCAGCGTGGACAACAGCACGTCCGGCTCGACGCCGAGCTGTTCGCCAAGTTGCGTTGCCGTCGCCAGGAGTTGGGCATTCGCCGCGAACAGCAGGTTGTTGATCAGCTTGATCGCCAACGCACTACCGAGCGGACCAGTCGCCACCACCGGATTGGCATAGGCGGTCAAGATCGGTGTCACGGCGGCAACGGCGTCTCCCGGTCCCCCGATCAACACGGTCAGCGTGCCCGCGGCGATGTCGTCCGCGGTACCGCTGACCGGGGCGTCGAGTACGACCGGCCCGGACGCCGAATCGGCCCGCAGGGTCTCGAGGGTGGACACGGTACCGGTGGTGTGGGAGACGAACACCGAGCCGGGTTTCGCGTTGGCGATGAAACCGTCTGGTCCGAGTCCGGTTTCACGCAGCTGCGCATCGGAGAACAGACTCGAGATCAGGACGTCGCTGCCGCGGGCCAGGTCGGCCACCGAGTCGGCCACTGCCGCACCCTTCGCCTTCAATCGACGGCGGGCATCCTCGCGCCTGGCGTAGACCAGCACGTCGTGCCCGGCACCGAGCAGCCGCTCGACCATGGGTTCTCCGAGTTGGCCCGCACCGAGGAATCCGACGGTAGTCGTCATTGCACACTCCC
>NZ_JAVRPS010000727.1:0-4603 GCF_032162105.1 Mycobacterium sp.
TAGGTGGCCGGTGCGCTGAGTTCGACGGAGACAGGTTTCAGTCAGCGGCACCGATAGGCAGTCCGCCCTTTATCCGACGCGGCCGGTGGTCGACACGCTGATCGTCCACCCGAGGGTCGGACGCGCCGACATGCAGTATCTCCAGGAGATCTTCGCCGGCGCTCTCAAACCAGTACGCCGTATCGTGCTCGATGCAGACTCCCTGCAGGGGGCCCAGATCCGCGATCACGTTGTCGTTCTGGTCGTAGAACTTCGCTCGTCCCCCGAGGACGAACCAGAAGCCGTCGTTCCCGGAATGGCTGTGGAGGTTGTTCGCTCCCTTTTTCCCCAGGACTTGGATGTCTGCGTCAAGCAGCGGCGTCCGGCAAAGCCGAAAGTGCTTCTTCGGTGCGTTGAAGGGTGGGGGCGTTCCGCCATATTCGAAGCGAACTGGTGCCGTCCGCGACACAGAAGCTTCATCATCCATCGTGACTCCGTTCTCAGTCTGTAAGTAGAGCGACGTTCCATGCACGACACCCGTGGTGTCGGCGCAATCAAGCGTTTGGCGAAATCCCCTTCCATGTGAGCTGCGACTGAATTTTGTCTTACAGATTGAATATATTAGATATAAAAGCTAAGAGTGCTGGTTTTGGTGGTCAAGGTTTGCGCCAGAGATTTAACGCATTGGTGATCCGCGGGCAGCCGTGGTCGACCGGTGCCCGGCCGTCGTCTCGCGTACTCGGCGAGCCAACGCACATGGTTACGGCGAGCTCCCAGCCTGGGACTTCGCAGTCGCCAGCGACGATCCGTCGCGCTCGCCACCTAGAATGATTTCGTGACGTCCGGGTTTTCCCAAGAAGTCGATTCAGTCGAACACGCCGCAACTACCCCCGACCAGCCGCAGCCCTTCCGCGAGCTCGGTCTGAAGGACGACGAGTACCAGCGGATCCGCGAGATCCTCGGCCGTCGTCCCACCGACGCCGAGCTGGCGATGTACTCGGTGATGTGGAGCGAGCACTGCTCGTACAAGTCGTCGAAGGTCCACCTGCGCTACTTCGGCGAGACCACCACCGAGGCCATGCGGTCGGCGATGCTGGCGGGCATCGGCGAGAACGCGGGCGTGGTCGACATCGGTGACGACTGGGCGGTGACGTTCAAGGTCGAGTCGCACAACCACCCGTCCTACGTCGAGCCGTACCAGGGCGCGGCCACCGGCGTCGGCGGCATCGTCCGCGACATCATGGCGATGGGCGCACGGCCCGTCGCGGTGATGGACCAACTGCGCTTCGGCGCGGCCGACGCCCCCGATACTCGCCGCGTGCTCGACGGCGTGGTGCGCGGCATCGGCGGCTACGGAAACTCCTTGGGGCTGCCCAACATCGGTGGCGAGACGGTTTTCGACCCCTCCTATGCGGGCAACCCGCTGGTGAACGCGCTCTGCGTTGGCGTGTTGCGCAAGAAGGATCTTCATCTGGCGTTCGCTTCGGGAACCGGCAACAAGATCATCCTGTTCGGCGCGCGCACCGGCCTGGACGGCATCGGCGGCGTGTCGGTGCTGGCGTCGGAGACGTTCGGCGGCGACGAGGGGGGCGGCCCAGGACGCAAGAAGCTGCCGTCGGTGCAAGTGGGCGACCCGTTCATTGAGAAGGTGCTCATCGAGTGCTGCCTCGAGCTGTATTCGGCTGGTCTGGTGATCGGCATCCAGGATCTCGGTGGTGCCGGGTTGTCCTGCGCCACATCGGAACTCGCATCGGCGGGTGACGGCGGCATGTCGATCGAGCTGGACAAGGTGCCGCTGCGAGCGAAGTACATGACCCCGGCCGAGGTGCTCTCGAGCGAGTCGCAGGAACGCATGTGCGCGGTCGTCTCGCCCGAAAACGTCAACGCCTTCATGGCGGTGTGCCGCAAGTGGGAGGTGCTGGCCACGGTGATCGGCGAGGTCACCGACGGTGACCGCCTGCAGATCACCTGGAACGGCGAGACCGTCGTCGACGTCCCGCCGCGCACCGTGGCGCACGAGGGGCCCGTCTACGAGCGCCCCGTGACCCGGCCCGACACCCAGGACGCGCTGATCGCCGACACGTCGGCGACGCTGCCCCGCCCCGACACCGGCGACGAACTGCGCGCGACACTGCTTGCGCTGGTGGGTAGTCCGCACCTGTGTAGCCGCGGTTTCATCACCGAGCAGTACGACCGCTACGTCCGGGGCAACACGGTGCTGGCCGAGCACGCGGACGGTGGGGTGTTGCGCATCGACGAAGCCACCGGGCGCGGCATCGCGGTGTCCACCGATGCGTCCGGGCGCTACACCCAACTCGACCCGTACGCCGGCGCCCAGTTGGCGCTGGCCGAGGCCTACCGCAACGTCGCCGTCACCGGCGCCACCCCCATCGCGGTGACCAACTGCCTGAACTTCGGCTCGCCGGAGGATCCGGGTGTGATGTGGCAGTTCTCCCAGGCCGTCCGTGGTCTCGCGGACGGCTGTGCGGCACTGGGCATCCCGGTCACCGGCGGCAACGTCAGCTTCTACAACCAAACCGGCAGCACGGCGATTCTGCCGACCCCGGTGGTCGGCGTGCTCGGCGTTATCGACGACGTGAAGCGCCGCATCCCCACCGGTTTCGGCACAGAACCCGGCGAGACGCTCATCCTGCTCGGCGACACCCGCGACGAGTTCGACGGGTCGATCTGGGCGCAGGTCACCGGCGACCACCTCGGCGGCGTGCCACCCAAGGTCGACCTGGAGCGCGAGCGACTGCTCGCCGACGTGCTGTGCGCCGCGTCGCGCGACGGCCTCGTCTCGGCGGCCCACGATCTGTCCGAGGGCGGGCTGATCCAGGCGGTGGTGGAGGCCGCGCTTGCCGGTGAAACCGGTTGTCGGCTGGTCCTTCCCAGTGGTTGTGAATCTGCTGCCGAGGCCTTTGTCTTCCTGTTCTCCGAGTCGGCGGGCCGGGTGCTGGTCGCCGTTCCGCGGACCGAGGAGAGCCGGTTCCGCGCCATGTGCGAGGCGCGCGGCCTGCCCGCCACCCGGATCGGCGTGGTCGACGAGGGTAGTGATTCCGTCGAGGTGCAGGGCCAGTTCACCGTCAGCCTGACCGAACTGCGGACCACGTCGGAGGGCGTGCTGCCCGGTCTGTTCGGGTGAGGGCCCCGGCCAACACACGACACCCCCTCCTGGTCTGGGCCTGGGGCCTGGTCCGCCTCGACTTCGTCGGCGTCGCCTTCGCCGCGCTGTTCTTCTGCCTGTCGCTGACCCCGTCCCTGTTGCCCCGCGACTGGTTGTTCGCCGGGCTGATCGGCGGCATCAACGCGGCCATCGGCTACGCGATCGGTGTCGTCATCGGAAAGGTGGTCCGCCACTTCGTCTTACGGCGCAGAACCTGGTGGCCACCGACCACGCGGGTGTTGTATCAGGCCAAGACCGTCACCGTCGCGCTGTCGATCGCCGCAAGCGTGTTGGTGCTGATCCCGGCCGCCGCCTGGCAGCGTCAGGTATCGGAGCTGATGGGCATCGAGGGACCGGCGACATTGGGCTACCTGCGCGTCCTCGTCCTCGCCCTGGTCGTGGGCGGCGCGTGCGTTGGGGTGTCCCGGGTGCTGCGCGACGCGATCAAGCTGCTAGCCCGCGGCCTCATCCGGCGCTGGCACCTGCACCACGAGGTCGCGCTCTTCGTCGGGACGGCGATCGTCGTGGTGTTGCTCATCATGCTGATCAACGGTGTGCTGTACCGCGGCTTCCTGGCCGGCGCGAGCAGGGTGTTCCAGCCGCAGAACTCCACCACCCGCGCCGGCGTCCATCAACCCACGGAGCCCGAACGCTCCGGCAGTCCAACGTCGTTCGCGCCATGGGACACACTCGGCTACGAGGGACGAAACTTCGTTGCCAACGGGCCCGATCTCGATGCGCTGGCACGGGTGAACGGGCGGCCCGCCAAGGAACCCATCCGGGTGTACGCCGGACTGCAGACCGCCGACACCGACGCCGCCCGGATGGACGTCATCGTCCACGAGCTCGAGCGCACGGGTGCCTTCGACCGCAAGCTGCTCGTCATCATCCCCACCACCGGCACCGGCTGGGTCAATCCGGTCGCGGCCCGTGCCATCGAGACGATGTACAACGGCGACACGGCGCTCGTCGGCCTGCAGTACTCCTATCTACCCAGCTGGATCTCGTTCCTCGGTGACCGGCAGAAGTCGATCGAGTCGGGGCGGCTGCTCATCGACACCGTTCACGACCGCTGGCTCAAGCTTCCACCAGATACGCGACCCAAGTTGGTGCTGTACGGCGAGAGTCTCGGATCGTATGGCGGACAGGGCGCGTTCCCCTGGCTGCCCGACATTGCGCGGATGGACTTCTCGGCGGTGCTCTGGGTGGGCCCGCCGCACGAAAGCTCGCTGTGGAGTGGGCTGATACAACGTCGCGATCCGGGCACCCGTGAGGTCGAGCCGCGCTACGACAACGGCCGCACGGTGCGGTTCAGCCAGGCCACCGACGCCGAGGACATCAAAAGGATCGGGGAGCCGCCGTGGGAGGGCACTCGCGTGTTGTTCCTGCAGCACGCCTCCGACCCCATCATCTGGTGGTCGCCGAATCTGCCTTTCTCCCAGCCTGATTGGTTGATCG
>NZ_JAVRPS010000728.1:0-4121 GCF_032162105.1 Mycobacterium sp.
GTTGGTCGGCGGCACGTCGGCGATCTTGATGGTGTTGTTCTCCGAGGCGAAGATGGCCTCCGACAGGTCGAAGCCGACCTTCTTGGCGTCCACGTCGAACGCGGCGACGAACTTCACGTCGCGGACGTGGTACTGGCCGAGACGCACGTGCATCAGGCCGGGAACGGTGTTGTTCTCGTCGGCGTCGTGGTAGTACTGCACACCCTGAACCAGGGAGGACGCGCAGTTGCCGACGCCGACGATGGCGACCCGGACTTCGTTCGACGGGGCCTCAGACATGAAACGTTCTCCTTCTTCTACTACTGGACTTCGGGTGCTTGTTGTAGTTGTGCGCTGTTCAGGCCTGATTTTCTGGGCGTCCCTGCGCCACGCGTTCGGCTGCGATCAGATCGTTGAGCCACTTGACTTCGCGTTCGCTGGACTCCAACCCGAGCTGATGCAGCTGACGGGTGTAGCGGTCGAGCGAATTGGTGGCCCGCGCGATGGCTTCACGCAGGCTTTCGCGACGCTCCTCCACCTGGCGGCGGCGACCCTCCAGGATGCGCATCCTGGCCTCGGCCGGCGTTCGGTTGAAGAATGCGAGGTGAACGCCGAAGCCGTCGTCGGTGTAGTTCTGCGGGCCGGTGTCGGCGACCAGTTCGGTGAACCGTTGCTTGCCCGCGTCGGTGAGCTGGTAGACGCGGCGGGCACGCCGCACCTTGACCGCCCCGACGGGGGCCGCGTCCTCGACGATGAGCCCGTCGGTCTGCATCCGGCGGAGCGCGGGGTACAGCGAACCGTACGAGAACGCTCGGAAGGCTCCGAGGAGGCCCGTCAGTCTCTTGCGCAGCTCGTAACCGTGCATGGGTGACTCGAGCAGAAGTCCCAGGACAGCGAGTTCCAGCATCGAATCACCCCCTTAACTCGGTCGCTACGACGACTCAACACGTTGGTTGATTGTATCGCGCCGATATATGTTGCGCTACATCGGCCGCACCAATGCCGCTACGGGTGTGCTGTGGCCGCCGATTAGGTCACGTGGGTGGGTCGACGCGTTTGATCGTGCCGTCGGAGCCGAACGTGACCGATCCGCTGCCGAAATCGCTGGACACGCTGGCCCGCAGTGTCAGCTCGCCAGGCGTCTGGGGTTCGCGGGTCGGATCGATCGTGAGGTAGGTGCTGTCCTGATCGATGTCCGTCGGCTTGAGTTTGACCGCGTCGGGGGTGCCGCGCAGGATGCCGACGGCGGCCTTGACGTCGAAGGCACCCAGATCGGCCACGATGTCGCCATCCGACGTGGCGGAAGTCGTCGGATCGTCGAAGCCGCCCTTGTAGTAGTAGCTGAGCTTGCGCCGGTCGTCGTTGAGGTCGGGCCGACTCAAGACGGCGTACTCCGGATAGACGGTTAGGCCGTATCCCATGGTGTCGCCGAATCGTTGGCGCATCTGCTCGAGCAGACCCTCCAAGCCGCCCTGGGATTGCAGTCGGGTGGGGGGCGTGATGACCTTGGCCGGAATGCCATCGTCCTTGGCGCCCGGGTCGGAGGTGAAGCTGAACGGCGACGGGGTATTGCCGTACAGCCCCCAGCCGATCCCGATGCCGAGCACCACCAGCACGGCCGCCACCGCGGCCCGCATGCCCCAGCCGCTGTTGGCGCTGCCGGCCTTGAACATCGGCTTCTTCAGGTTGGGCATCTGGACCGGTGCATTCGCGTTCTGAAGGTCCTCCACCAAGGACTGCAGGTCCCCTAGGGTCTCGGCGGTCGTCGCCAGCGCCACCCGCGTCCGGTGCTCCTCCATGGACAGCTGCCCGTCGCTGAGCGCACTGTCCAGAACCTGGCACGTGTTGTTGCGGTCGGTGTCCTTCGCGCGCGTTCCTGCCGTCTGCCGTGTCGCCACGCACAGATCGTAGGAGTTGATGCGCCATCACCGCAGACCAGATGGCGATCCGGCACGAGGGTGACTGGAGTCGCTCCTCCACGCTCGGGGGGCCGACGTACTCTGGTCCACGTGGGATTGCAGAGACAGGTGGTGGATTACGCGCTCAAGCGGCGATCCCTGCTGGCCGAGGTGTATTCGGGACGCACGGGCGTGACGGAGGTCTGCGACGCCAATCCCTACCTGCTGCGCGCGGCGAAGTTCCACGGCAAACCCAGTCCGGCGATGTGCCCGATCTGCCGCAAGGAACAGCTCACGCTGGTGTCGTGGGTGTTCGGCGACCACCTTGGCGCCGTCTCCGGATCGGCGCGCAGCGCCGAGGAGTTGGTGATGCTGGCGGCCCGCTTCGACGAGTTCGCGGTGTACGTGGTGGAGGTATGCCGAACCTGCAGCTGGAATCACCTGGTGAAGTCATACGTGCTCGGCGCTCCCCGGCCTCCGAAGGCGCGCGGCACACGGACGGCGCGCTCCGGCGCGCGTACGGCCAGTGAATAGCGAAGGGCGCCACAGCAGGTCAGCCGACGACGTCCGAAACGGGCCCGTGGCTGACCGTGTGAGTGACGGCGCAGACGCAGGCGCATCCGCACACTCCGGCCCGCCCCGGCACGACGCCCCAGCGGGTCCGCCCCGTCGGCCGCCCCGTCCGCCGATGCCGCCCGACGATCGCCGCACGATGGTGCTGCCGCCCGTGCCGCCTGCGGGCGACCCTCGGTTGCGCGATCAGGTCGACGTCGTCAAGGCGGTGCTCGACGGCAAGCCGCCACCGCAACAGCCGCCGTACGGGCCGCCGCCCGGCAGTGGACCTCCCGGTGGTGGACCGCCGTACGGGCCGCCGGAGCCGCGCCCCGCCGGAACCAAGATCAACTGGAAGTGGGTGCGCCGCACCCTGTACGTCGCGGTGGCCGCCATGTTGGTGCTGCCGATCGTGACCTTTGCGATGGCCTACCTGATCGTCGACGTGCCCAAGCCGGGCGACATCCGCACCGCCCAGGTGTCGACGATCCTGGCCAGCGACGGCAGTGAGCTCGCGAAGATCGTTCCGCCGGAAGGCAACCGGGTCGACGTCAACATCGACCAGATACCGGTGCACGTGCGCGACGCCGTGATGGCAGCCGAGGATCGCGACTTCTACACCAACCCCGGCTTCTCCTTCTCCGGATTCGCCCGCGCGTTCAAGAACAACATCTTCGGCGGCGACCTGCAGGGCGGCTCGACGATCACCCAGCAGTACGTCAAGAACGCATTGGTCGGCGACGCCCGGTCGGGTGTTGGCGGCCTGGTCCGCAAGGCCAAGGAGCTCGTCATCTCGACGAAGATGTCGCGTGAGTGGTCCAAGGACGCGGTGCTGCAGTCGTACCTGAACATCATCTACTTCGGCCGCGGCTCGTACGGCATCTCCGCGGCGGCGAAGGCCTACTTCGACAAACCGGTCGAGCAGCTCACCGTCGCCGACGGCGCGCTCCTCGCCGCGCTGATCCAGAGGCCGTCGACGCTGGACCCTGCCGTCGACCCCGAGGGCGCCGCCGAGCGGTGGAACTGGGTGCTCGACGGCATGGTCACCATGGGTGCGCTCTCGCCGTCCGACCGTGCGGCGCAGGTCTTCCCGCCGACGGTGTCGGCCGACGCGGCCCGCGCGGCGAACCAGACCACCGGTCCGAACGGGCTGATCGAGCGGCAGGTCACCAAGGAGCTGCTGGACCTGTTCAACATCGACGAGCAGACGCTGAACACCGAGGGGTTGCAGGTCACCACGACCATCGACCCAAAGGCGCAGAAGGCCGCAGAGGACGCCGTCACCGAGAATCTCGACGGCCAGGAACCCGACATGCGTTCCGCGGCGGTCTCGATCGACCCACGCACCGGCGGGGTGAAGGCCTACTACGGCGGTAGCGACGCCAACGGCTTCGACTTCGCCCAGGCCGGGTTGCCGACCGGATCGTCGTTCAAGGTGTTTGCGTTGGTGGCGGCGTTCCAGCAGGGCATCGGCCTGGGTTACCAGATCGACAGCTCGCCGGTGACCGTCAACGGGATCAAGATCACCAACGTCGAGGGCGAAGGCTGCGGCACCTGCAACATCGCCGAGGCGCTGAAACAGTCGCTGAACACCAGCTACTACCGTCTGATGTTGAAACTGAAGAACGGCCCGCAGGACGTGGCCGACGCCGCGCACGCGGCAGGCATCGCCGAGAGCTTCCCCGGCGTGGA
>NZ_JAVRPS010000729.1:0-5399 GCF_032162105.1 Mycobacterium sp.
ACCTTCTTCACCGCACTGGCCGCCATCTCGGGCGGACGCATGGCTTCGTCCCGAGGCGGCGTCTTGATCCGCGATTCGGATGGCACCCTGCTCGGTGCGGTCGGTGTCAGCGGCGACCGGCCCGACAACGACGAAGCGGCTGCCACCGCCGGGATCGAAAGCGTCGGCCTCATCGCCGACGTCGGCTGACCGCTCGTGCCGAAACCGATCGACACCCTGCCCGCGATCCCCGAGCGCACTCAACGTCGGTCGGTGATGATCTTCCTGGCCACTGTCTGCATGTCTCTGCTCGACGTCAGCATGGTGAAAGTCTCGCTGCCTGCGATGCAGGAGACCCTCCATCTCACCCCGACCGCCACCACCCTGGTCATCGCAGGCCCGTCCCTGGTGTCCGGCCTGGCGATGATCCCCGCAGGCCGGTTGGGCGACATCTACGGACGCCGCCGCCTATTCGTCCTCGGCCTGTGGTTGTTCGCGATCACCGCCGTGGTCTGCGCCGTCGCACCCAACGCCGCCGTCCTGGTGGCAGGTCGACTGCTGCACGGCCTCGCAGGCGGCCTACTGGCGCCGCAGACCATGGGCATGATCCAGAGCATGTTCCGTGGTTCCCAACGAAGCAGGGTCTTCGGTTACTTCGGCGCGACCGTCAGCCTGTCCACCGCCACCGGACCACTACTGGGCGGCGCACTTCTGTCCGTCTACGGAACACAACTCGGCTGGCGGCTGGCGCTTGCCTCGACGGCGCTGGTGGCGCTGGCAGCCCTCGCCGCCAGCCAACGGGTGTTGCCGCCCGACCCGCCCCGCACCGCGTCACATCGACTGGACCTGGCAGGCACCACGCTGCTCGGCCTCGGATTCGTGTGCATCTTGCTGCCGATCATGCAGATGTCCTCGAACAGAGAACAGCCCCGGTGGTGGCTGCTCGGGCTCGGCGTGTTCTGGCTTGCGCTGTTCGTCTGGTGGGAACGCCGCCTCGACGCCCGCGGTGACGAACCGGTGATCGCGATGTCGCTGCTGCGGGTACGCAGCTTCTCCGTCGGCGTCCTCATCTCGACGGTGTTCTTTGCCGGGTTTACCAGCACTGTCGTTGTCATGATCATGTACCTGCAGCAAGGCCTGAAATACACCGCATTGCAGGCGGCGTTCGCCATGCTGATCTTCTCCCTCGGGTCCACCGTCGGCTCTCTCGTCAGCGGCCGTCGGGCGGACCGCTCCGGCCGCTGGATCCTCGTCATCGGCGGCACCGTCGCCACGGTCGCCGTCACCGCCGTCGCAGTGACCGCATATCTGTGGACCGGGGCGTACCCCGCGCTGGCGATCGCCGCACCGCTGCTGGTCGCCGGGATCGGCTGCGGCCTGTTCATCACCGCCAACCAAACCCTGTCGCTGAAGGAGGTCCGCCACACCGACGGCGGCGCCGCCACCGGCGTTTACGAAACCAGTCAACGCATCACCACCGCTCTCGGCGTCGCGACAGCGACCTCCCTGTACTTCTACGCAGCCGGCAGCACCGACGACTTCCACGGTGCTATCGGCTACGGCCTAGCCGCACCGATACTGCTATTCGCCACCGCTACGCTCATCGGCCTGACCGAGGTATTCCGATCAGGACCAACCACGGCCCAACCGACACCCACACATGAAGCCGGCACAACCAGGCATCAGTTTGAATCCCAGCAATGACCTCTGCCACGAGAGGTCTCGTCCCAATTCGTGTAGCGGTGACATGGTCGCTGGTGCGGTCGGCGTTTTCCTCGCCACGGCGCCTACTTGGTAGGTTCTCGCCCAAGTGGATACCCTGTGAGGGAACTGTGCTCTCGAACCCGACTGGGCCGAGCACGTAGGAGGTAACCGTGTCGCGACCAGCAGAGCGGTTGTACCGCGGCCGAGTCGCCGACCAGATTGTGGCGGATCTACGGCGCCAGATCCTCACCGGCGAGCTGGCGGACGGTGCGCGACTCCCGTCCGAGCGTGAACTGGCCGCCCAATACGACGTCAGCGCTCCGACCGTCCGCGAGGCCATCCGCGTACTAGCCGCGATGGGACTGCTCAACACCCGCAATGGCAGCCGCACCACCGTTGTCGCCAACGGCGATGCGCTGCTGCGCATGTCGATCGCCTCGGTCGTACAGTTCGAGAAGATGCGGGCCGGCAACGTCCTCGGCCTGCTCGGTGCCCTCAACGCCTACGCGGCCGAGCTCGCCGTCGACCAAGCCTCCGACGACGACATCGGACGGCTGCGTGCGGCGGCCGAGCGGACAGCGGACACGACCGACGTGGCATCCAGCGCCGCCGCGTTGTGCGAGTTCTTCGCTACTTTGTCCTCGATCTCGCATAACCCGCTGCTGGCCGCGTTGTCCAAGGCGATCACCGAGATCCAGATTGGGATGGCAGTCGAGTTGTCCGGCGGTGAACGCGGTGGTTTCGGCCGCGTGGCGGGTTCGATGTACGACGCGAGAATCGACATCGTGGACGCGGTCGCCCGCCACGACGCTGCGGCCGCCGCCGACCATGTGCGCGCGTATCACCGTAGTGTCATCGAACGCACCCGGGCACTGCCCCGCGCCAAGCAACTCGCTAAAACCGATCCCGGCCTGTCCGCCTTCTTGTCCTCCTGGTTGGGCACCAACGTCAGCGTTGGCTCACCCCCTACCGGCCGGCGTGATTCCTGATCTAGACGCCGACCAGCGACAGGGCGTGCGCCCGGCGTAGCTTGCCCGACGGCGTCTTCGGGATGGTCCCCGGGGCGAGCACCACCACGTTGCGCGGCCGGACGTCGACCTCCGAGAACACCTCGTGAGCGACGGCACGCCGAATCCGACGCGCATCCCCGCGGTCTTCGAAGGCGTTCGACTCCACGGCGACGGCGAACGTCTCCCGCCGGTGACCGGCGTTCAGGCGCACCGCCACGGCACACCCCGGCCGCACCCCGGCGACCCGCGCGGCCGCCCGCTCGATGTCGGTGGGGTAGACGTTGCGGCCGGCCATGATGATGACGTCCTTGACCCGCCCGCACACCACGATGTGCGCCTTCTCCGTCAGGTAGCCCAGGTCGCCGGTGTCATACCACCCCTGCCCGTCCTGCGACGAGACGAAACCGGCCAACGTCGTGTAGCCAGGCGAAACGGGCTCACCGCGCACCTGGATCACCCCGACGCCGCGGGTGGGCAGCTCATTGGCGTCCTCGTCGACGACCCTGGCCTGCAGTCCGGCCAGCACGGGGCCGAGAGTGGCGAGCCGACGTATGTTGCCCGTCGTCGCTGGCACGGCGCGATGCAGGACGGCCAGCATGTCGGCGTCTACCTCGTCGATCACCAGGCCGGTGCCGCACTCGGAGAACGACACCGCCACCGTCGTCTCGGCCATGCCGTACGCCGGCAGGATCGCCTCCCGCCGCAGCCCGAACGGCGCACCGGCGTCGCACAGGTCCTCGACGACGGCGGGCTCGACCTGTTCGGCCCCGGACAGCGCCCACCGCAAGCTGGACAGGTCGAACTGGCCAGGCTGCTGCTTGCGCAGCCGCTTCGCCAGCACGGCGTAGGCGAAGTTGGGCGCCGCAGTCATGGTGCCCTTGTACTTGTCGATCAGCTTGGCCCACAGCAGGGTGTCTTGCATGAAGTCCATCGGCGTGACCTTGACCAGCTCGGCGCCGAAGTACATCGGCACGACCAGGAACCCCGTCATGCCCATGTCGTGAAACAGCGGCAGCCAGCTCACGATGACATCGGTGTCCAGGTCGTATTCGGCACCAACGAACATCGCGTCAGCGTTGGACGCCAAGTTGCGAAAGGTGATCCGCACCGCCTTCGGTGGGCCGGTGGAACCGGAGGTCAACTGCAGCAACGCGATGTCGTCCTCGTCGGTGTCCAACGGGTCGATGGCCTCGGACGCCAACAGATCGGCGATGACGAGCACCTTGACACCCCGTTCGGCCAGCACCGGCGCGGCGGCCATGAACGGATCGGAGACGATCACCGCAGCGGCCCCCAGCGCGTCGACCACCCTGCCGGTCTCGGTCGCCCAGAACACGAGGTCGGTCCGGGGCGTGGGCTGATGCAGCATCGTCAGGCTGGCACCGCGCATCCAGACGCCCTGTGCGGTGGGGGCGATCTCCACCGGTGCCCCTGCCAGCACCGCCACGGCATCACCGTGACCGATGCCTGCGGCGGCGAGCCCGCCCGCGACCCTGCGGGCCTGCCGATGCACCTCACCCCAGCTGTGCCGGACGGGTGCATGCGGCTCGCCGGTGACCATGCCCCTGGTGCTGGCACGGGCGTTCTCGTACATCACATCGCAGAACCGGCTCACCGAGCCTTCCTGACGGCGCCGGCCGACTCTTTCGCGCTCTGGGCGAAGTGTCCGAGCAGGTGCCGCAGCACGTACGCATTCATCGGGCCCGTGGCTTCCGAGACGGCGCCAAGGACGCGATCCACGACCGCGACGGCGCACGACGGCGGAACGACGAAGAGCACGGCGTCCCGAGAGTGCGTGCCGATCAGGTAGATGGTCTCGCTGGTCACCAACGTGTAGGGATCGACGGAGATCGCAACGCCCCTGCGGATGATTCGCGACGGCGTCGCCGGCCAAATGCTCGGGTCGTAGACCACGCGGCGGACCTCACCGATCCTCGAGCCGAGAACGGCCAACACATCGGGCAGTTCAGCGCCAAGGTCGGTGCTGCTGGGCCACCACGCGCCGTCTACGCTGCCCCGCGCCGGCGACCTGCTGCAAAACGCTAGGCGCGGCGCTTTCGTGCGAGGAGAGGAAATTGGCACCATGAACGGTGCTCCCGTCGCTATCAGAGCAATCGCAGACGGTAACCGAGGTTGCGGGCACGCGAGGAACCTACGATCCATTGAGACTAGACCACTGCCTTGACCTTGAAGGTCTTCACCCGCCGCGTAGCTGGCAACCGGGTCCGCATCGTAATCCTATTGGTGTCGTATTGGTTTGGCGTGAAAAGCATTTGATGGTCGACACCAGCTCCTAGCATCAAGTCCGGACGCGTGAGCGGAAGGAGTCCACCGTGCCGAACGGAAAACCCAACATTCTGGTCATCTGGGGGATGACATCGGCATCTCGAACCTGAGTTGTTACAGCGACGGCATGATGGGCTACCACACGCCCAACATCGACCGCATCGCCGCCGAGGGCATGCGCTTCACTGATTCCTACGGCGAGCAGAGTTGCACCGCCGGCCGTGCCGCCTTCATCAGCGGTCAGAGCGTTTATCGCACCGGCATGAGCAAGGTCGGCGTGCCCGGCGTCGACATCGGCTGGGCGGCCGAGGACCCGACCATCGCCGAACTGCTCAAACCGCTGGGCTACGCCACCGGCCAGTTCGGCAAGAACCACTTCGGCGATCTGAACAAGTTCCTGCCGACGGTGCACGGGTTCGA
>NZ_JAVRPS010000730.1:0-4457 GCF_032162105.1 Mycobacterium sp.
GTCCGGACCCTCCAGCTCGGCGGCCCAGTCGCCGACCGACCGGCCGTCCCAAAACAACTGACGTACAGCGGAACTCGTATCGGGTTGACGAGACAAGACCACGACCTGGTGGCCGCGCGTGCTCAGATCTGCTGAGATCCGTTGGCCGAGCGATCCTGCGAGAACGACCTTCACGCGGGCCGTGGCACGGCGGACAGCGTCGATTGCCCGATCAGAGAGGGGATGGTGCGGCGGACATCGGCCGGACCGGATAGCGTGACGCTGCCGTCGAGCAATGCGCGAGACCATTCCACGTCGCCACGCCAGATGCGGGTCAGGGTGAGCAGGCTCGTCTCGATCGTTCCCGCCACCTCGTAGCCCGGGTCGAAGTCACACACGTCGGCGTCGCCGTCCGACACCACCATCCACCAGCGCGACGCCTTCGGCGCCACGCCGCTCAGCCGAAACGCCACCGTGGTACGTCCCCGTGGCCACTTGTCGATGGGGATGGTGCGGCGGATGTCCCACATCAGAAGGTGCGGGTCGAGGTCCTCCTCGCCGAGCTCACCGATCCAGCGCACACCCCAAGCGCCCAGCGATTCGACCACGTCGGCGAGTTCCTTGCCACACGGAGTCAGTGTGTACGACGTGCGACCGTCGATCTCGGTGCGCTCCACGACCCCCGCGCGGGTGAGCGACTTCAGCCGCTTGGACAGCAGCGCCGGTGACATCTTCGGCACTCCCCGCCGCAGGTCGTTGAAATGCGTGCTGCCCGCCAACATCTCCCGCACGACGAGCAACGTCCACCGTTCGTCGAGCACTTCCATCGACTTGGCGACGGGGCAGAACTGGCCGTATCCAGACATCAACACACCTCCACAGCTAATGCACAGCAAGTCAAGTACACCCTCCACGGCGGAAAATGACCAGTACAGATTCGGTACTGGAGAACCCCGCGCCGTCCGGCGCACGATTTGCGATGAAGGACTACGAGGAGACCGTCATGAGCACTGCTGAAACCCCAACGTTGAATGAGGCGGTTGCCGCCAAACACCGGGCCATGTGGGCATCCGGCGACTACGCAAAACTCGCCACCCAACTCGTCTTGCCCCTCGGCCCCGTGCTGGTGCAGGCCACCGGCATAGCGCGCGGCGATCGAGTGCTCGACGTGGCCGCCGGCACCGGAAACGCGGCGATCCCCGCCGCGCTGACCGGCGCGAGCGTCGTCGCCAGCGACCTGTGCCCGGAATTGTTGGAGGACGGCCGCGCGCTGGCCGCCAAGCGCGGCGCCGAACTCGAATGGCGTGAAGCCAATGCCCACGAATTGCCGTTCGCCGACGACGAATTCGATGTCGTCATATCCTGTATCGGCGTGATGTTCGCGCCGTTCCACGAGCTCGCGGCCGGCGAATTGGTTCGGGTGTGCAAGCCGGGCGGCAGGATCGGTGTAATCAGCTGGACGCCCGAGGGTCACATCGGCAGACTGTGGGCCGCGATGAAGCCGTACGCTCCGGCGCCCCCGCCGGGTGCGCAGCCACCTCCGCTGTGGGGTCAAGAGGACCACGTCCGCGCACTGTTCGGCGACCGTGTCACCGATGTCGTTACCGAGCGACGGATGCTGACTGTCGATCGCTTCGCCGACGGCGCCGAGTTCCGTGACTACTTCAAGACGCTTTACGGGCCGACGATCGCGGTGTACCGCAACATCGAGGGTGATCCGGACCGCGTGGCGGCCCTCGACGCGGCCATCGCCGAGGTGGGCGACAGCGTTCTGAGCGGCTCGTCGACCATGGAATGGGAGTACCTGCTGCTGGTCGCCCGCAAGGCCTGACACGATGGCTGGATGTCTGGCGACGCGCAGCAGCTTCCGACACTGAGTCATGACGACCAGGCTGCGGTGCAGCGCTGGGTGCGTGAGCAAGGCCTGGGGTCGACACTCACCGATGTCGAGCCGCTAACCGGTGGCACACAGAACATCGTGGTGCGGCTTCACGTTGACGGGCGCCCGATGGTGCTGCGCCGTCCGCCGCTGCACCCCCGGCCGACAAGTGACAAGACGATGCTGCGCGAAATCGCGGCGCTGCGGACACTGGCCGGCACGACGGTGCCACATCCTGGGTTCATCGCCGGTTGCGACGACCTCGACGTACTCGGAGTGGTGTTCTACCTGATGGAGGAGGTCGACGGCTTCAACCCCGGCGACGATATGGATGAGGCCTACGTGCGTGACCCGGGTATGCGGCACCAGGTCGGGCTGTCATATGCGGCCAGCCTGGCGCAACTCGGCAACGTGGCATGGGAGGGCAAGCCGCTGGCCGAACTCAAGCGGCCGGGTTCCTTTCTGGAGCGCCAGGTTCCGCAGTTCCTGCGGCTGCTCGAAAGCTATCGACACGACCGGTACGCGCCCGAATCGCTGGCCGTCGGCGAACTCGCGGCGTGGCTGGAGGCCAACCGCCCTGCCGACGGCGTGCCAGGGATCCTGCACGGCGACCCTCACCTGAGTAACGTTCTGCTCCGCCGTGACAGGCCGGAGTTGGCGGCGTTCGTCGACTGGGAGATGTGCACTGTCGGCGATCCCCTACTGGACTTGGGTTGGATGCTCATCTGTTGGCCACTGGACACCAACATGATCACCGCTGGCACGGAACTGGCCGCGTTGGGTGGATTAGCCAGCCGACGCGAGCTTCTCGATGCCTACCTCGGGGCCGGCGGCCGCGAAACATCAAGGCTGGACTGGTATGTCGCGATGGCGTGTTTCAAGCTCGGCATCGTGATCGAGGGCACGTGGTCCCGTTATCTAGTGGGCCAGGCCAGCCGGGAGGCGGGGGAGCAGCTGCACGCGTCGGCGCAGAATCTGATCGACGTGGGCACGCGGGTGGCCACGGGCGACAGCCCGTTCACCTGACGCGTAGGTACAGGTACCGGAACGTGACGGCGCAGCGCGCCACCACGACCGCGGCCACGCCGAACGCGATCTCCGGCGGGGCGTTTCCGCTCTCCTCGTCGAGGACCACCAGCAGGCCGATGTTGATCAGGAAGTGAAAGAGGCCCGCGACGAGCAGATCCGGTGCACCCCTGCTGTGCAGGAGCGCGAGCACGATCGACGTCCCGATGGTGGCCGCCAGGAACGCCAGCAGGTACCAGCGCCAGCCGAGTTCTTCTCCGCAGGCGCCGACGAACTGGGCAACGAGAAGTGCTGCGACTGGCGGTCCGACGGTGGACATGCCCGTGACGGGAATGGCGATCCCGGCTGCAGCGCAAAGCGCGACGGTCAGCAGCAACAGACTGCCGGCAGCAGCCACGGGCTACACCGATCCGCAGCACGCCGCGGCCGGTGAAGGTTCCCGGCACGAACTGGAAGCGCCACCGGGTCGACCTCTTGAAGAGCAGGACCGTCGCGACGGCAGCGAACCCAGGCGCAAATTGGACGATCTCGATCAGGACGCGGGATCGATCCCGAGCGCGCCCTGGCCGGCCTGGCACGCTCCAGAGGCCAGGAACGTGATACCGACGAAGGTCGCGACCGGCAGCCAGATTATCGAAGCGCGGCCGACTGTCATCAGCCGCTTCAGGTCAACCGCCGAGTGCGGCGATCAGATCCTTGATCTTGGCGGATTCTTCTTCGCTTGCGTGCTCCTCGGCCTCGACCGCCTCGATGAGGTCGCGCCGCAGCCCCACCCCGTTCGCGGCTTCCTTGGTCGAGAGCTTGGCGCGTCCACGCGCGACGTACAGCCGCTGGCCCAGGGTGGCGTTCGGCCCGTGGGCGGCGGTCTCCATCAATTCGTCGTAGCGAGTCCGCACGCCGCTCAATGCGACGATGACCGACGGCGTGACCCTGCTGCGGCCCGCGGCTTCGGACAGCGATGCCTGCAGCTTGCGGAGCCCGTAGAGGATCACCCCTGCGCGGTGGGCGTACTCCGGATCACCGGGGTCGGGGAGGGCGTCGATCGCGGCCGCGTACATGTGCATCGCCGCATCGGACAGTCCGACAATTACTGGAGCTTCTCCGTCATTCGCCGACTCGGCCACAGCCACTCGATTCTTCGTCGAAACTCGAAACGATCGCCAGAGCACCCTCTGACAGGATCAAGGTCGCCGAAACCGTAACTCGGTTCGACAGCGGATTCAACCGGTAGTTCGGGTCGATCGGGGCTGCCGCCGGGCCTCGCAAACAACCACCGATCCCGCCAGTCCACGTGCGACGGAAGTGGAGTAGTCGACTACTCACGTCAGCCGGTCGACACGGCCATAAGTTCAGCGCGTGTCACCTCACCGACTGCCTGCCCGCAATCTCCGGCGGATCTCCACGAAACCTCCAAGCTCGAGCGCCTGGTGATCCCCGACGATCGATTCCGTGTGGGTGACCAATGAGTTCTCCATGAGAGGAATGGACAGTTGAGCATCTTGACCAAGGTTCCACCGGTGCAGTTGGTTCGCGGGATCGAGCGCGCCCGCCATCACCTGTTGCGGCTTCACCA
>NZ_JAVRPS010000731.1:0-2890 GCF_032162105.1 Mycobacterium sp.
ACGTCACCGTCGAGATTCCCCAGTGGCCACGACGGTGGCGCCATCTCAGCCCGTCGATACCCGCCGACCGCGACGGCGCCATCGAGTTTCACATCCGATCGGTCAGGGGCGGCATGGTCAGCACCGCTATCATCGGCGAGACCAAACCCGGCGGTCACTGGCGGCTGTCCAACCCACACGGCGCCCTGCAGGTCGACAGGGACGGCGGCGACGTGCTGATGGTCGCGGGCAGCACCGGCCTGACGCCGCTGCGCACGCTGATCATGGAACTCACCCGGTTCGGGGACAACCCGCGGGTACACCTCTTCTTCGGCGGCCGGTACCCGTGCGACCTGTACGACCTGCCGACACTGTGGCAGATCGCGTCGACCAACCCGTGGCTGTCGGTGACGCCGGTGACGGAGTACTCCACCAATCCGCCGTGGGCCTCCGAGTACCCCGACGCCGAGCCGCCCCGCGGCCTGCACGTACGCCAAACGGGGCTGTTGCCGGACGTGGTGACCCGGTACGGCAGCTGGGGAGACCGGCAGATCCTGGTCTGCGGCGGCCCGCACATGGTCGAGGCCACCAAGGCCGCGTTGATCGCCAAGGGCGCGCAACCGCAACGCATACAGCACGATCCACTGGCCAGCTGACCGTGCAAGAATCCAACGATGCCTGAGTTCGAAGCCGTCATGCTCAAAGACCCGTCGTCCTCGCTGACCGCAACCTTCGTACCCGTAGCGGGCATGATCGGCACCTCACTCGCCGACGGCGACGACGAATTCCTTGGCCAGCGCCGCGGCCTGAACGCCTACGTGACGTCCGGCAAGACGATGGGCATCCCGATCCTCTATCCGTGGGCAAATCGGTTGAGCGCCAGCAAGTATGGCATCAACGGAGCCGTCGTCACCTTGACGCCGGGCACCGGCGGGGTGCGAACCGACGAGCACGGTGTGCCGATCCACGGGGTACTGGCCGCCTACCCCGGCTGGCTGGTCACCGCCCGGTCGGACAACCGGTTGACGGCCGTCCTCGACTATGGCGGCAAACCGCGGCTGCTGGCGTCGTTCCCGTTCCCGCACGTGCTCACCCAGGACATCACGCTCGCCGACCGCACGCTGACCATCGAGACGACGGTGATGCCGACCACCGCGGCGTCGGTGCCGCTGTGTTTCGGCTATCACCCGTATTTCACGATCCCCGGTGTGCCGCGCGAAGACTGGCAGATCACCAGACCGGACATGCGTCACCTGCCGGTGGACAACTGGGGCATCCCGACCGGCGAGCACGAGGACTGGGACGGCGCCACCGAATCACTGAAGTCAGTCGTGTACGACGACGGCTTCGACAACGTGCGCGACGGCTCGGTGTTCACGCTGACCGGCGGCGACCGGCGCATCGAGGTGAAGTTCGAGAAGGGCTACCACGCCGCGCAACTCTTCGCGCCGCCCACCGATGCGCTCGTAGCGATCGAACCGATGGCCGCCCCCACCGATGCGCTACGCCGGGGAAACTACCGCTTCGCGGTCGCGGGCAAGCCGGAGACGGTGCGCTTCTCGATCAAGGTCAGCTGAGCTGGGGACAGGTGCGGATCCACACTACGATGGGCGGACCATCGCCCGAACAGAAGGTGTCGCGGCGGCGATTTTGCGGCCGGTCACCACGATCCACGCGAAAGTGGCCAGCGCCGCAACGACGTACACCAGCCCGGCCCACGCCAGATACCACGGCCGGCTGAACTGCCAGACGCTCGGCTCGGCGAGGGCGAGCATGCTGGGGAAACTCAAGAACGTCACCGCCAACCACACCCAACCAAGCACCCGGGCACCCGGCTTGTCCCGCCAGCGACCGCGGAACAGCCAGATGATCAGCGGCACGACCCACACCCAGTGGTGAACCCACGAAATCGGTGACACCAGCAAGCCGAACAGTTGGACGACGAGCACCGAGCCCAACCGGTCGCGATTCTGCGCGCCGACACCCAGCGCGCGCCACGCCAATAGCGCCAACGCCACCGTCCCGGCGACCGCCGCGAGCACCAGTGCGCCGTGACCGGCGTCGTGGCCCAGGATCCTGGAGATCCCGCCCCGCCAGGATTGATTGATCGCAGTACCCACCGGGACCGCGAAACGGTTGATCAGACCAGTGAAGTAGAAGTGCGTTTCACCCGGAACGACGAGCGCTGACAGAGCCACCGTGGCAGAGAAGACCACAGCCGAGGTCACAGCCGCCGCCCAGCGGCGCATTCCGACGAAGTAGAGGCCGGTGATCGCGGGCGTCAGCTTCACCCCCGCGGCCAGCCCGACCAGCAGGCCCGACACCCACCACCGCCTGCTGTATACCGCGTACAGCACGGCGAGGGTCAGGAAGACGCCCAGCTGGCCCAAGTTCAAGCAGACGCGCACCGGTTCGAGCCAGATCAGGCCCGCGGTCCACAGCATGGCCTCTCGGTGGCTGCCACCACCCACCAGAAGCTGAGTAATCCGTACGATCCCGTACGTGGCCGCCAGAATTCCCAACTGCCACAGCAGCCCTGCCACCCCGAACGGCAGAAAATTCAGTGGGTAGAACATCATCGCCGCAAAGGGTGGATAGATGAACGGCAGCGGCTCGGTCGGCGACTGACCCACCATCGGCGACTGATCGGAGTAGACGAACGAATACAACGTCTCCGGCCGATCCAGCGCGGCACCGCCGAGCACGTACACGTGGAAGTCGACGAGATTAGGCGGACTGGGGATGGTCACGCCGAGCAGCACCGCTGCGCTGGCGACCAGCAGTAGCGGGGGGGCCAGCAGCCGACGGCGGTCGGTCCGCACGCCCGCCTCAGGCACGGCGCCCGGTTGCGATGATCCAGACCAGGGTCGCCAGGGCCGCAACGATGTAGACCGTCTCGCCCCACGCCAGA
>NZ_JAVRPS010000732.1:0-13300 GCF_032162105.1 Mycobacterium sp.
TATAACACCGCGCGGGCTGGTCGAGTGTCCTGGCTGTGGAACGTTTTCAATCTAGTGCAAGCGCACGACGAGAGCGACCGAATCACAGCGGTTTTCGGCGTCTCCGCGGCACGAAATCGCCATGTCACAGGATAGCCATGCCTGCGCTGGCCACGGAGGATGGACTGCCTGGCCTTAGTAAGGTTAGACTGCGCTAACTACGTAGGCAGCGCCGCTGGGTCCCCCGTCGGTGCACTCGAATTCGAAGGGGAATCC
Source organism: Mycobacterium sp. (assembly GCF_032162105.1). Taxonomy (GTDB): domain Bacteria; phylum Actinomycetota; class Actinomycetes; order Mycobacteriales; family Mycobacteriaceae; genus Mycobacterium. Next base: position 256 of record NZ_JAVRPS010000732.1, read on the forward strand.
AATGGGCGAGTACCGGTTGCACTCGCTCATTCTCGCTGCCGATTATCGGGTCGACGACATCGAATTGATGTGGTCGTCGATCAAGGCGCGTCAAACGCATTTGGCCGGAATGGCCGCGCACCACGTGGTCGTCTACAAATCCATTTGGGAACCCGGACGCGTCCTGGTCACCATCGGAATCCGCCATCCGAATTCGGTCCGCGAAGTGTTGCGGTCGCCGGCAATCTTCGAACTGTTCGACGTCTCCGGCGTCGACGACATTCCCGCGATATTCGCCGGCGAGGTCGTCGAGAAGATCGACCTCCACGAACCCTCACCTGACGATGACGTCGCCGCAGTGATCGTCGGGGTGGTCACCCTCGTCAAGGACGTCGCGACACTGATGGACAAGGTGCACGGCGCCGCCGACCGGTTCAAGCAAGCGGGGGTCCGCAAGATCTGGGTCTACCGGGCGTTCGACGACGGGCAGGAGGTGATGATCCTGCAGGAGATCGAGGACGAGATCAGTGCAAGGCGCTGGATCGATCACCCGGATGCGGCAGCGGAGTGGATGTCGCTCGGAGTGCAGGAGCCGGGCGCCCATCCGACGGTGTTCGTCGGGACGCTCGCCCATCTGATGGCCGTCGACGAGCAGGTGAACTGATGTTCGTCTGCCTGTGCACCGGGGTCACCAGTCAGGTGGTCAACGATCTCGTCGCCAGCGGGGCCGCCACGTCCAAGCAGATCGCCGACGCGTGCGGTGCCGGTGCCGACTGCGGCCGATGCCGCCGAACCGTCCGAGCCATCATCGCTGCGTCCACGGTCAAGGACTGCCCGGTACACGCCGGGCCCCGAGGCTGTCGCTAGGAGCCGCGGCGGTCGGCGAACTCGGCGAGGGCGTCGGCGTTGGCGGCGCCGCCCATCAACACGGCGAACTGGGCGTACTCGCGCTGCAACGCGGCACCGATCTCGGCGCGCGCCGGATCCACGATCGTCTTCTTCACCGCCATCAGGCTCGGAATCGGCCGGGACGCAAGCACTTCGGCGTGCCGTCGGGCCTCGGGCAGCAGATCGTCGGGTGCGCAGACCTTCCAGGCCAATCCCATTCGGAGCGCCTCGTCGGCGTCCACCCACTCCGACGACATCAGGATCCAGGCCGCGTTCTGCCTGCCGACGAGTTGCGGCAGGAGGTAGGACGAGGCCGCCTCCGGCGCGACGCCCAGACTGGTGAACGGGCACTTCAGCCTGGCGGTCGAGGACATGAAGACCAGGTCGGCGTAGCCGAGGATGGTCGCACCGACGCCGACGCCGAGCCCGTTCAGCGCCAAAATCAGCGGCTTGCGCAGATTGGTCAAGGCCTCGATCATGCCGGGGAACCCGTGCTCCCCCGACTGGAAATCCGGGTCGGTGATCCGTGCCCGCATCTCGTTCAGGTCGTTGCCCGCGCTGAACGCCCGTCCGGCACCGGTCAACATGACCACGGCGACCGTCGGATCCTCGTCGGCGGCGCGCAGCGCAACCGTCGTCGCGTCGTAGAGGGCCTCGTTGAACGCGTTGAGCGCCTCGGGCCGGTTGAGAGTGAGGGTGCGAACCCCGTTCGCATCGTCGATCTGCACGAGCACGGCAGCAGCGTATGCGTCAGCCGTTGGAGTACACGCGCGTGGGTGCGACGAACACGACGGTGCGGCCCTGTTCGGCCATCACCCGGTCGTATTCGGACCAGTTTTCGTGTGTGCCGCCAGCGGCGGTGAACACGTCACGCAGCAGGAGCCGCAGCGCATCGGGATCGGCCAGCCACGGTTGCGGATCGTGCGGGCCGAGGAGTTCGGCATTGCCCTCCACCGTCGCCCACTGCCAGCCGTTCCGGAACGTCACCGCGATCTGCGGACGTGCCCGCAGGTTGGCCAGTTTCACCTTGCCGTAGGTGACGAACGCCAGAGTGGGTTCGCCGGTCGAGGGGTGGGCCAGCACACCGGCGTTCACCAGCGAGGCCTGCACGGTGCCGTCGGCGCGCACCGTCGACACGATGCACAGGCCGCTCTCGTCGGCTCCGAGCGCCGCGGCTTCCTGCAGTGTGGTCATTCGACGTCCTCCCGTGAGAATGGTGATCGGAACACGTAGCGGCTGGTTGGGACGGTGTCGACGTTCTGGTTGGCGCCGAACGCCGACGTACTGGCCACCATCTTGGTCATCCGGTCGTTCAGGTCGGCGTCATCGGCGGCGCCGAAGAACGCGTGCAGATCGTTTGTGGCCTCGATCGGAAACAACTCCTCGACGATCGCGTCGAGGTCCGGTGCGCCCGGTGTGAGGACCCTGACCACCGAGTTCTGGGTGTAGCCGAACGTCGACTGCGTTGCGATCGCGACGGGTGTGTGGTCGATGTGCCAACGGGCGAACCACGTTTCGGGGTCGAGCTCCGCGGGACGGCGCAGCAGGGCGACGTTGGCGAATCCGTCGGTGCGTTCCCCCGGTACGGTGCCTGGCGCGGGCAAGGGAACGGATTCGGTGACGAGGTACGCGGCCACTTCCTCGCATTCCGTCTCCAGCAGCGTGAGTGCGGCGCGGACCTGACCGCCGTAGTACTGCTGCGTCCACAGGCTGACGAGCGCGACCACCGGCGGATCCAGCGTGGTCAAGGTCATCAACGAGTCACGCACGGCGCCGTCGCGGACGTTCACGCTCACACCCGCCAGGCCCAACCGCAACAGGTCGTCGGCGACCGTGGTGCGCATCCGCTCGCACCACGCGTCACCGGGCACCTCGCGCCGCATCGTGATGATCACCTTCTCCACCGCACGAACGTACCGCCGCCAGCCTTCCCCGCCGGATCGACCCGGCGAGTGAGAATGGATCCGTGATCAAGGGCCTGGCCCTACGGCCGACGATGCCCGACGTGGGCGGTGTTCTACGCAGCCTGCTCGGCGTCCTGCTCGTTGCGGTTGCCGGACTGCACTGGGGTGGCACCAGTGCGGCGACCGCCGCCGCGGGTACCGCGGCGATCGCGGGTGCCACTGCCCTGCAGGACAGCCCGCGCGGCCGGATCGTGCTGGTGATGGGAGTGTCGGCGGTGATGGGCGTCGCGGTGCTGCTGGCCTCGACGTTCTCGTCGTACGGCATCGTCTTCACCGCGATCGTGGTGCTGTGGTGCTTCGCGGCCGGGATGGCGTGGGCCGTGAGCGCGAACGCCGGACTCATCGCCGCGGCAGGGAGTGCATTGTTGGTGACCCTGCCGCCGACCGGGCCAACGTGGTCGGGCACCGTGACTGCGACGGCACTCGCGGTGGCCGGTGGGCTGGCCCAGGCCGCACTCGTCGCCATCTGGCCGCGGCGGCGCTGGCGGGTCCAGCGGGACGGATTGGCGCGGGCCTACCGTGCACTGGCCGCCGATGCGCGCAGCCTGGCCGACGATCCGACCGGGCACGTGGACCCGGAGCCCCTGTTCTGGCTGCGTGAGGCGTTCACGCTGACCGATGCGCAGGCCCGGCGGCGCCCGCTGGCCTACCGGGCGTGGTACGGCCTGCCCGAACGGATCTCGGTCACCGTGACCGCGATCGCCGGAAAGTCGAAGGGTGGCGACATCGGCTCGCGCGTGCTGGCTGCCGCGTCCGACGTGCTGACGGCGGTCGCCGAACCGGATCGGTCTCAGCGCCAGACGGCCGGGTATGCGATGGGCCGCTTCGATGCCGTCGCCGCCACGGCCGACGGTCCGGAAATGGCGCTCGTACAGCGATTTTCGGAGCAGCTGCGGGACGCAGTGATGCTCCGTTTCGGGGAGGCCGCACCGGAGGCCGCCGACCTCGGACAGTTGCGGCGGCCGCGACTGCCGTGGCGGCTGCGATGGATGTGGGCGGCCGTCCGCGGACATCTCACCTGGAGCTCGCCCGTGCTGCGGCACGCCGTGCGGCTCGCGTCGGCTACTGCCATCGGCATCGGCATCGCGCGGTTCGCCGATGTCCCGCACGGGTATTGGATCCCGCTCACCGTCGTGATGGTGCTGCGCCCCGAGACGGCCCATACCTACACCCGGTGCGTCGGCCGGGTCGCGGGAAACGTCGTGGGCATCGTGGTGGCGTCGGCGGTGATCCTGCTGCTGCACCCCACCGGGTTCACCGCAGTGGCGCTCGCAGTGGTGTTCCTCGGCGTGGCCTACGCGGTGTCCGGTTTCGGGTACCTCGCGCTGAGCGCGGCGCTGGCGGCGGCCATCGTGTTCCTCATCGACGTCGGTGGCACCGCGGGGGCCACCGCGCTGGGCGACAGGTTGTTGGCCACGCTGATCGGCGGAGCCCTCGCCGTGCTCGCCCACGTCGCGGTGCCCGACGACGCGGTGGTCCGGCTTCGGCAACGCGCCGGCGAGCTGCTCAAGACCGAGACCGACTACGCCGCAACGGTGATCAAGGCCTTCGTGCACCGGCTGGACGACCCGGCCGAGGCGCTGTCGTCGGCGTGGGAACGCGCGTTCCGGGCTCGTGCGGCATTCGAGGCCGCTGCGGGCGCCAGCTGGTCACAGGACCGGCCCTTCCGCCGATGGCTGCGTTCCTATCGCAATGCGCTCAACGCGGTGACCGCTGCCTGTGCGGCGCTCGAGGCGAGCCTGCCCGCTCAACCGCCCTCGGCGCTGAGTCAGGACTTCACCGTCGCGGTCGACTCCTTCGTGGAGGCGCTGTGCGGTGACCCGCCCACCCCGGGTTCACCATGGCGCGTGGACGTCGCCCGGTTGGCCGAGGCTGCGCAGCGGGTCCGCACCGAACTATCCGGCTCCGACGATGCCACAGCGCGTATCCTCGTCGCCGAGATCGGCACCATCACAACCCAACTCGGCAACATCTCGACCGATGCCGAACGGTCCTCGGCGCCGAGTTGATCGGTGCCGCAGAATCGACTTAGCCGCGGGCCCACCGCGGTTGGATGAACACGCCTTCGGCCTGGACGGTGACGCCCTCGTCGTCGGCGAGGTGGCCCACGGCGAAGGTCTTGACGCCTTCGGTCCGGTCGATCCTGGCCTCGGCGTGCAAGGCTCCGAGCCGGGTGGTGCGCAGGTAGCGCAGCGTGATGGTGCCGGTGAGTCGCGGGCGTTGCGCGCTACTCGCCGCCTCGCCGAGGATGTGGTCGAGGATGAGGGCGGCGACGCCGCCGTGCACGTGGCCGGGAGGTCCTTCGTAGGCCGCACCGAGGTGGAAGTCGGTGAACACGCCGCCGTTGGAATCGTGGTGGATCACCAGTGGCGGCGCCGTGGGATTGCGCATGCCGATGACGGCGTTGCCCCACGGCATCTGATCTCCATCCGAGCCGAACCGGACGCCGAAGGAACCGTCGAGCTGGTTGGTGCGCAGTTGCGCCGTCGCCGCGTCGATCGCCGCCTTCGCCTCGGCCACCACTGCGGCGTCGACCTCGGTGCGGATGGTGGCGTCGACCAGTTCACGGACCGATTGGGTGAGCGGCTCGTAGGTCGCGCGCAATCGGGCGACCTCTTCGGCGGTCAGGTTCTCCACGGGGAAGTCCAGCACCTTTGAACTAGAACACGTTCTAACGCCCGTGTCGAATCACTCGCGGGGCGATGGTGCCGTTCCGACCAGCAGGTGTCGGATCACCGGGGCGGCCCAGGCGATCAGTTCGTCGTGGCCGAGGTCGGCGACGGCGGGATTCTTGAGCACGTACCGCGTCGTGGCCAACCCGATGATGAACGCGCCCATCAGGCCGGCGCGCTGCCGGGGATGGTCGGGCGCGACCGCCGTGAGCACGGGGGCGACCTGCGTGGCGAAGACGGCCGTCATGGTCTCGGCCGCGGTGGGACTGGTCATTGCCGCACGGAGCAGGGCCACGAAGGTGGTGTCGTCCTCCCACACGGCGAAGAATCTGGGCAGCAGCGCCTCGGCGACGAGGTCGGGGTCCACCTGGGTGAGGTCGGGCAGGTCGAGGGTGAACGCCGCGGCGGCGACGAAGAGATCGTGCTTGCTGCCGAAGTACCGGATCACCAGGGCCGGGTCGACGCCGACGTCGGCGGCGACCGCGCGCAGCGTGGTGCGTTCGTAGCCGTCGGCGCCGAAGCGCACGCGGGCGGCGACGAGGATGTCGGCACGGGTGTCCGCCGCGTTGCGGGGTCGGGTGGTGGCCACGCCAACAGAGTAAGTCACCAACTGTTGACATGGCCAGCGAGGGGGCCTAGCGTCTAAGTCACCAGCTGTTGACTTAGACGCTAGGGAGCGAATCATGACACCTGTTCTGGTCGTCGGCGCCGGACCTACCGGGCTGACTGCAGCCGTCGAACTGTCCCGGCTCGGCATCGACGTTCGGATCGTCGACAGGGCGGCGGCTCCGTCGACCACGTCGCGAGCCCTGGGCGTACAGGCCCGCACCGTCGAATTGTTGCGGCCGCGTGGCGTGGCGGACGAGATGCTACGGCTGGGCAACCGGGCGTCTGCCACCACGCTCTACGCCGGCGGCCGGCGATTGACCGGCATCGAACTGCACCGGATGCCAAGCGAATTCAACTTCCTCTTGATGCTCGCGCAGTCCGAGACGGAGCGGCTGCTCACCGAGCAACTCGGTCGGCAGGGTGTCACCGTGGAGCGCGGCGTCGAGTTCGTCACGCTCACCCAGGACGATGCCGCCGCCCAGGTGGTACTCCGCGACGTCGACGGGCGGGTGGAGACCGTCACCGCTTCCTACGTGATCGCCGCGGACGGTGCGCACAGCCCCGTCCGCAAATCCCTCGGACTCGGTTTCGAGGGACGATCGCTGCCGCAGAACTACGTGCTCGGCGACGTTCACCTTGCCGGCGCTGTGCCACAGGATCAGCTGTCGATCTTCCTGGCGCCCAAGGGCTTTCTCGCGGTGTTCCCGATGGGCGACGGCCGGTTCCGCTTCATGGCCACCGATCCCGACGGCATCACCGGCGACGTGGACGAGCCGTCGCTCGAGGACATCCAGCGGCTCTACGACCGCACCGCGCACATCGGTGCTCAGCTGTACGACCTGAACTGGAGTTCGCGGTTCCGGATCAGCAGCAGGCACATGAGCACCCTGCGGGCGGGCCGGGTGTTCTTCGGCGGCGATGCCGCACACGTGCACAGCCCGGCCGGCGGCCAGGGCATGAACGCAGGCATCCAGGACATGATCAATCTCGGGTGGAAGGTGGCCATGGTGGTGCGCGGGGTCGCCCGCCCCGACCTGCTCGACACCTACGAGAACGACCGGCTGCCGGTGATCAGGCAACTGGTCGCGATGACCGAGCGCGCCACCAAGGTGTTCAACTCGACCAACCCCGTCGTACACGGCTTGCTGATACGGCTCGCGCCAAAGGTGTTGTCCCGAAAGGCGGTTCAGAACAAGGCGGCACCCCGGCTTGGCCAGATCGCGGCGTCCTACCGCGGCCGCCCGATCGCCAAGGGTGGCGGCGGCATCGGATCGCTGCGAGCCGGCGATCGCGTACCCGATGCCGACCTCCCCGAGGGAAGGCTGTACGACCTGATCGACGATTCGACGCTCACGCTGTTGGTCAGCGGTGGCGCAGGCCGGATCTTCGACGCGCACCATCCGTGGGACGACGTCATCTCGGTTCGCGAGACGACTCTGCCCGCCGAGCTGGCCGAGGGGCTTGCCTGGCTGCTGGTCCGACCCGACGGGTACCTCGCGGCAGCGGGTGGACCCGGTGACGCCGATCGACTGCACCGCTGGCTGAACCGCTGGCTGGCCCCTTACGAGACGAGGGCGTCGAGCGCCGCCCTGGTCTCGGGATCGGCCCGACCCAGTTCGAGTTCCATCAGCGCACACTCGGCGGTTGCGGCCACCCACAGTCGCGCCGACTGACGCGGATGCCGCCGATCCATCGCCTCGAAGTCGGCGGCCACGATGTCGACGTTTCGCCGATTGCGATCCAGCACCTCGTCGGCGATCGGCCGGTGCCCACGCGCTTCGAGGAGTAGGGCCTTGACGCCGCGGTCGCGCAGGCAGCCGTCGAGATAGATCCTGGCCGCCGCCGCCAGCCGTTCGCGTCCCGGCGCCATGTCCCCGATGGCCGACCAGAACTCGTCGGCAAGGGCATCGTGGAATCTGCGGTGCAACGCCACCAGATAGCCGGTGCGGTCCGGGAAGTGGTGGAAGAACGTGCCCTTCGAGACACCGGCACCGGCGACGACGGCGTTCACGCTGAGCCCTTCGATACCGAGGTGCTCGGCGAGTTCCAGACCCGTCTCGATCAGCTTCTGGCGTGTCCGCGCAGCCGCCGCCGTGCGTTTGTTGCCCGTCCGTTCGTGGTCCTGGGTCTGAGTCACCACGGGTTGTCTCTCCCTTGCCGTCGCGGTCGCTTCGGGCCTAGTGTAGCTCAGTGACCGACCGCCCGGTCAATGAAAGGATGCTGACGATGCCGACCATGACCACCACTCAAGCAACCATGTCGTACGCCGACGACGGCTCTGGCCCGCCGGTCCTGCTGCTGCACGCAGCGCTACACGACCGCACCGACTTCGCCTCGGTGCATCACGCGCTCGCCACGGGACGCCGCGTGATCGCGCTCGACTGGCCCGGCCACGGCGAGTCGCCGTCGGTCGGCGAACCGCTCGGCGCCGTCGAGTTCGGGGACCTGGCAGTCGAATTCGTCGACCGCCTCGACCTGCGCAACGTCGTCGTGGTCGGGAACTCCGTCGGCGGCTACGCAGCGTGCCGTCTGGCCCTGGAGCGGCCGGACCGCATCGCCGGGGTGGTGTTGGTCAACACCGGCGGCTTCACTCCCCACTCCGTGTTCACCCGAGCCCTTTGCGCCGTCCTGGGCAGGCCCGCGGTGGTCAGGTCCGTCTTCCCGCTGTTGGTTCGGGGATACATGCACGCCAGAACGCCGGCCGAGCGGGCGATCGTGCGCCGCGTGCTGGCGAAGGCGCACACCGCCGATGGGTCACGCGCCGCGGCCGCGCTGTGGCGCAGCTTCACCCAACCCGGCCACGACCTCCGGCAACGAGCGGACGAGATCACTGCTCCGGTGTTGATCACCTGGGGCACGAAGGATCCCACCGCGCCGGTGAGGGTTGGCGAGGCCGTGCACGCCGCGATTCCCGGTTCGACGTTCGTCGGCCTGAGCACCGGTCACGTGGCCTTTGCGGGCGACCCCGACGGCTGGCTGGACGCGGTGCTGCCGTTCGTCGAGTCAGCCCACCGCGCGCAGTGTGACGTCGAGACTCAAACCTGAGGAGCGACGCAAGGCCAGACAGGATCTGCTCGACACGTATGAGTCCGACCGGTTACCGGTAATCCGCCAATTGGTCCGGATGACCGAACGCGCGACGAAGCTGTTCGACTCGACCAACCCACTCGTGCACGGTGCGCTGACCCGGCTTGCACCAGTCGTCCTCGCCCGCTCGCCGGTCCAGCGAAAGGCGGCACCAGGATTGGGGCAGATAGCCGCCTCCTACCGCGAAAGGCCAATTGCCAAGGGCGGCGGCCGGCGGGCCCGACGACGGGAGGACGCTGTCCCGATGGCTCGATCGCTGGCTCATCCGACGAAGTGACATCCGGCAGGGTGTCGGCCGCCACAACTGAGCCGCCGGGTAGCGAAAGTCACAGCCCTCCACCAGAACTGATCCCATGTTTCGGTGCGTGTACCAAGTGTGGTCGATATTCCAACAGCGTTTCGCTCCATATGGGCGGGACTCGATCCGGACGGTTTCTTCCGCCGCCAGACGGGCCGACGCGACCCGTTCACCGTCGCCTTTCCCGGCCTCGGCCCGGTGCATTTCTTCGCTTCCGCGGACGCGGCGCGTGATCTGCTCACCGCACCCGCCGAGATACTGGAGGCGCCGACTCCGAATCCGATCGAGCCGATCGTCGGTAAGAACTCGGTCATCCTCATCTCCGGCGACGATCACCGGTCCAAGAGACGGATGCTGATGGGTGCACTGCACGGTCAGCGCATGCGCGCCCGGGCGGAGATGATGGCGCGGGCGGCATCCGAGGAATCGGCGGCGTGGCGTCCGGGACGGCGGATACCCATCGCTACGGCGGCACGTTCGATCACGCTGCGAATCATCGTGCTCGCCATGTTCGGCGTCGAGAACGCCGAGGGATACCAGGAGGTCGCCGACGTCGCAACGGCGTTGATGCACGCGAACACGGCGCCGCTGATGCTCTTGCCGTGGTTGCGCAAGGAATTTGCGGGATTGGGCCCGTGGGCGCGGCTCATCCGATTGCGGGCCCGCTTCGACGCACTGCTGAGCCGGCAAGTCCGGACCAGCAGGCCCGATGCCGCTGATCCGAGCGTGCTCGGCGTGCTGCTCACCGGAAAGAACGCCGCGGCAATGGATCCCGACGACTTTCATCAGCAACTGCGCACGCTCGTCGTCGCCGGCCACGACACCACAGCTGGCGCGCTGATGTGGGCGCTCTATCACATTCACCGCGAGCCTACGATCCGCGATCGCGCCGTCGCCGAGCTGAACGGCGTGTCGAGCGCGGCGTCGCTGCCCGCACTCCCCTACCTGTCTGCCGTGGTGTCCGAGGCGCTCCGCATGCATCCGGCCGTGCCCATCGTGATGCGACGGCTCACCGCACCCCTGACCGTCGGTGGCCTTGCCTGGGAGCCCGGTGACATCATCGGCATCGCTGTGCCCGCAGTGCATTTCGATCCGACGATTTGGGCCGACCCCAATCGGTTCAATCCCGATCGATTCCTCGCCAAGGCGCCGACGCCATTTGAGTACTTGCCCTTCGGCGGCGGGTTTCGGCGCTGTCCGGGTGCGGCGTTCGCGGCCTACGAGCTGGCGATCTCGATAGGCACCTTGATGAACTCGGTGGAGCTGAGGATGTCGAAGCGTGAACGCCGTCGCAGGCCGCCCCGATCGGTGCCCCGAGGGATCGCGGTGGTACCGCGACGGGAGGTTCGGCTGGACGTCATCCGTCGGCGGTGAGCCGGCGCCCGGCTGAGGCGAATCCCAGCCAGGTGTGCCGATTGCCTGCCCAGCACCAGCCGACCTTCGGCGCGTCCAAGTGATCCGCGCCGTCGCGGCCGGTGCCGTTGCTGATCCAGATCGCCGGGGTCCTGTTATCCAGCCCGCCACCCGGCTTGGGCCTGCGGGATCCGATGGTCATGAAGCACCGCCCGCGCTGCAGGGTATCGGGGCGCTGCAGCAGCCAGTGCAGTCCCTCGGTGAGGGTCAGCGGTGTTCGGTTCGCCGCCGCGATGGCCGGACCGGCCTCGGTGGGACTCCAATTGGCCATCGCATCGCCGCGGTCGAGACCGTCGACGAGATAGACGGGCGAATCCGGCAGCTCCACCGTCGGAGTGAACTCGTCGACGTCGGCCATGTCGACGACCACGAACCCCGGCTTCCCGGCCAGGCTCAGCAGCGGCGTGAGCGCGGACGCCGGCACCAGATCCGGGTGCAGCGCGAGCAACGCCGCTGATCCGGCCGCCGTTTCGGCCACCGCGCGCAACCGCGTCTCGGACCACCCGGCGAGCCGGTGCACGCCGAGTTCGACGAGGCGATCCGCCTGTTCGGGCAGGCTCGGCAACGCCGACGTCGCGGTGATCACCAGCTCGCAACGAAGCGTGTCGGCCGGAAAGTTCCTACGATTGTCGACAATCGGCAGAATTCTGACAGAAGCGGGGCATTGCCATGGGTGCGGCCAGACTGGACGGAGACGGCTCGCGACCCGAACTGCCCGCGTCCCTGGTCGAGGTCGCCGAGCATCGGCTGCGGGCAGCCATCCTGAGCGGATCGCTCAAACCCGGCGACAAGATCATCGAGGAACAGCTGTGCGCCGACCTCGGCATCAGCAGGGCGCCGCTGCGGGAGGCGTTGCGGCTACTCGCTCAGCAGGGACTGGTCGAGCACCTCCCCCGCCGCGGGTCGCGGGTCACCGAGTGGTCGTCGACGGACATCCTGCAACTCTTCGCGCTGCGCCACGTCCTGGAACGGCACGCCATCGAGATGGCCCTGCCGCTGGCCGAGCCCGCGGTCGCACTCCTACCGGTCCGCGCGGCACTCGATCGAATGCGTCGCGCGGGCGATGAACTGAACCGCGACGACGCGCATCGGATGTTCCACGCGGCCGTCGTCGAACTCGCCGACAACCGTCAGCTCAACATCGCCCTTGAACCCATCCTGCTCAAGCTCCAACTCCCCATGGCGATGAACCTCCGAGAGGAGGCCCGCCACCACCGGTCCGACGACGGCATCGTCCGGCACCAGGCGATCCTGTCGGCGTTGGAGTCCAACGACGCTCGGACCGTGATCACGGCGCTCGAAGATCACGGCCATCTGCACTACCTGGGTCTCGAAGATGGCTTGGAATCGGGACGCCAGCAACATCGCTAACACGATCGACACACAGCCGTACCGAAAGCGCCATGATTCTGTCGACAATCGACAGACATGGCATACGACGCGCACGGACCCTCCATCGGGCCGTCAGTGGCCGAGATCCTCGACTCTCATGCCGCAGGCACCGGGTCGCCGACCAAGACCGCGCTTCGGGTAGCCGATGCCATCGACGCCCGCGGCGACGACGGGACATGGCTGTCGACGGTCCCCCGCGAGGAACTGCTCGCCGCCGCCGCCGCGATCGAGAACCGCCCCGGCGCCAGGACACTCCCGCTCTACGGCGTGCCGTTCGGAGTGAAGGACAGCATCGACGTCGAGGGCGTGCCCACGACGCTGTCGTGTCCCGATTACGCCTACGTACCGTCGACCACCGCGCCTGCGGTGCGGCGGTTGCTCGACGCGGGCGCCCTCTACGTCGGCAAGACCAACCTCGACCAGTTCGCCACCGGGCTGAACGGCACCAGGACGCCGTACCCCATCCCGCGCAGCGTCTACGGCGCCGACATGATCTCCGGCGGCTCGAGTTCGGGCTCGGCCCTGGCGGTGGCGCTCGGCCAGGTGCCGTTCGCCGTGGCCACCGACACCGCGGGATCGGGCCGTGTGCCCGCCGCGCTGAACGGGGTCGTCGGGTTCAAGCCGTCGCGTGGGCTGATCAGCACCGTCGGCCTGGTACCGGCGTGCAAGTCGCTGGACTGCATCAGCGTGATGGCCGGCTGCATCGACGACGTCGACCGGGTCTTCGACGTGATGGTCGCCCG
>NZ_JAVRPS010000733.1:0-13576 GCF_032162105.1 Mycobacterium sp.
CGCCGATCGCTTCGAGTCGTTTGTCGATCTCGGTGTCGACCCGCGACACGAAGAACGAGGCGACGGAGTGGATCTTGGAGAGGTCGTGGCCGGCTTCCTTGGCCTTCTCCAGCCCGGCCAGGTACGCATCCATGACGGCCTCGTGCCGCTCGACCGAGAAGATCAGGGTCACGTTCACGGAGATGCCCTCGGCGATGACCGCGGTGATCGCAGGCAGGCCGGCCAGCGTCGCGGGGATCTTGATCAGCAGGTTGGGCCGGTCGACGATCTTCCACAGTTCGATGGCCTGCAGGATGGTCTTGTCGGTGTCGTGGGCGAGTCGCGGGTCCACCTCGATGGACACCCTGCCGTCGACGCCTCCGGAGGCCTCGTAGGCCTTCGCCAGGACGTCGCAGGCGTTGCGGACGTCGTCGGTGGTGACGGTGCGGATGGTGGCGTCGACGTCGGCGCCACGCTCGGCCAGCTCGGTGACCTGCGCGTCGTAGGCAGTGCCCTTCGACAGCGCGGCCTGGAAGATCGACGGGTTCGTGGTGACACCCACGACACTGCGGCTGTCGATGAGGTTCTGCAGGTTCCCTGATTGCAGTCGCTCACGCGACAGGTCGTCGAGCCAGACGGATACGCCTGCGGCACTCAGCGCCGCAAGATTCGGGTTCTGAGTCATTTGGTGCTCCTTTTTCGTCAGTTGTCCATCGATCGTTCCGCGGCGGCCACTACGGCCTCCGGGGTGAAGCCGAACTCGCGGAACAACGTCTTGTCGTCGGCCGAGGCACCGTAGTGCTCGATCGACACGATCTCGCCGGTGTCACCGACGAGTCTGTGCCAGCTCTGCGCGATACCCGCCTCCACGGCCACGCGCGCCGACACCTCCGGTGGGAGCACGCTGTCGCGGTACTCCTTGGACTGGCTCTCGAACCACTCCACACAGGGCATCGACACCACATAGGCGGTGATGTCCTTCTCCGCCAACTGCTTACGGGCCTCAACCGCCAGCTGAAGCTCGGAGCCGGTGCCGATGATGATCACGTCGGCGTCGTCGGTGGGGTTGCCGCCGCCCAGCACGTAGCCGCCCTTGGCCACACCCTCGGCGCTGGTGCCCTCCAGCACCGGAATGCCCTGCCGGGTCAGGATGAAACCGACCGGGCCGCTGCTCGCGCCACGCGCCACGATGGTGCGCCACGCGTGGGCGGTCTCGTTCGGGTCACCGGGCCGCACCACGGACAGGTTGGGGATGGCCCGAAGTGCCGCCAGGTGCTCGATCGGCTGGTGGGTGGGGCCGTCCTCACCCAGTCCGATGGAGTCGTGCGTCCAGACGTAGATGGTGTCGATGTCCATCAACGAGGCGAGCCGCACGGCGGGACGCATGTAGTCGGAGAACTGCAGGAACGTGCCGCCGAAGGCGCGGGTCGGGCCGTGCAAGACGATGCCGGACAGGATCGCGCCCATGGCGTGCTCGCGGACACCGAAGTGCAGGACGCGGCCGTACCAGTCGGCGGTGTAGTCCTCAGTCGAGATGGACGGCGGCCCGAACGACTTCACTCCCTTGATGGTGGTGTTGTTACTGCCCGCCAGGTCCGCCGACCCGCCCCAGAGTTCGGGCAGCTTGGGCGCAACGTCGTTGAGCACCTGACCGAATGCAGCCCGGGTGGCCAGTGGCTTGGAGCCCGGTTCCCAGTAGGTCAGGTCGGCGTCCCAGCCCTCGGGCAGTTCATGGGCCAACAGGCGATCCAGCAGTTTTCTGCGTTCGGGCTCGCGCTCGGCCCACGCGTCGAACTCGCTCTGCCATTTCTGGTGGGCCTCGCGACCGCGGTCCACCAGCTTGCGGGTGTGCTCGATCACCTCGTCGCGAACCTCGAACGTCTTGTCGGGATCGAAGCCGAGCATGCGCTTGGTGGCGGCGATCTCCTCTTCGCCGAGGTCCGAGCCGTGCGCCTTGCCGGTGTTCATCTTGTTCGGCGCCGGATAGCCGATGATGGTGCGGACCGCGATGAACGAGGGCTTGTCGGTGACGGCCTTGGCCGCCGCGATCGCCTCCTCGATGGCGACCACGTTCTCGCCGCCCTCCACGACCTGCACGTGCCAGCCGTACGCCTCATAGCGGGCGGGGGTGTCCTCGGTGAACGCGATGTTGGTGTTGTCCTCGATCGAGATCTCGTTGTCGTCGTAGAACACGATGAGGTTGCCCAGCTGCTGGGTGCCCGCAAGTGACGACGCCTCCGACGTCACGCCTTCCTCCATGTCGCCGTCGGAGGCGATCACGAAGATGTGGTGGTCGAACGGGCTGGTGCCGGGCGCGGCGTCGGGATCGAACAGCCCGCGCTCGTACCGCGACGCCATCGCCATGCCCACCGACGACGCCAGACCCTGCCCGAGCGGTCCGGTGGTCATCTCCACACCCTCGGTGTGGCGGAACTCCGGGTGTCCGGGTGTCTTGGACTTCCAGGTGCGCAGCGACTCGATGTCGGAGAGCTCCAACCCGAATCCGCCGAGGTACAGCTGGATGTAGAGCGTGAGGCTGCTATGTCCGGCGGACAGCACGAAGCGGTCGCGACCCAGCCAGTGCACATCGCTGGGGTCGTGGCGCATCTGCCGTTGAAACAGGGTGTATGCCAGCGGCGCCAGGCTCATCGCCGTGCCCGGATGGCCGTTGCCGACCTTGTGCACCGCGTCGGCCGCGAGCACCCGGACGGTGTCGACGGCAAGCGTGTCGACCTCGGTCCAGTCGTCCGGGTGGTTGGGGCGGGTGAGCGCGGAGATCTCTTCCACTGTGGTCACGAGCGAGCTCCTCGGGTTGGCTAGCTGTCCACCAATACCCTAGTGCGGAATGCCGCAGCGTCGCAGGCCGCGTCGACCAAGTTTGTCGGGCGTTCACGGGAACCGACCCTGCCTTGTTCGAAGCGCCCGAACGCGGTCTACCATCGTCTGTAGTAGAAGCCGCGCGCTGCCGCGAACCACCGAGGAGTCAACTGCGTGAGCATTCGCGAGCGCGTCGCGCAGAGCCGAACACGCACCACGCTCCTGGCATACGTGGCGCTGACGAAACCGCGGGTGATCGAGCTGCTGCTCGTCACCGCCATTCCCGCGATGCTTCTGGCACACCGGGGCACGGTCGACCCGCTGCTCATTCTCAACACCCTGGTAGGCGGCCTGCTGGCCGCGGCGGGCGCCAACACCCTGAACTGTGTCGCTGACGCCGACATCGACAAGGTGATGAAGCGCACCGCGCGGCGGCCGCTGGCGCGGGAGTCCGTGCCCACCCGGCACGCGCTGATCTTCGGCCTGGTGCTGTCCGTCGCGTCGTTCGCCTGGCTGTGGTGGACCACCAACCTGCTTTCGGGTCTGCTGGCCATCGCCACGATCTTGTTCTACGTCTTCGTCTACACCTTGCTGCTCAAGCGCCGCACCTCGCAGAACGTGGTGTGGGGCGGTGCGGCCGGCTGCATGCCGGTGATGATCGCCTGGTCGGCGGTCACGGGAACCATCCAGTGGCCTGCGCTGGTGATGTTCGCGATCATCTTCTTCTGGACGCCGCCGCACACCTGGGCGCTGGCGATGCGCTACAAGGACGACTACAAGGCGGCAGGCGTGCCGATGCTGCCCACCGTGGCCACCGAGCGGCAGGTCACCAGGCAGATCCTGATCTACACATGGCTGACCGTGGTGACCACCCTGGTTTTGGCGTTGGCCACCGGCTGGCTGTACGCGTCGGTCGCGCTGCTCGCCGGCGCGTGGTTCCTGGTGATGGCTCACCAGTTGTACTCCGGCGTCAAGCGCGGCGAGCCGGTGAAGCCGCTGCGACTGTTCCTGCAGTCGAACAACTACCTGGCCGTCGTGTTCTGCGCACTGGCGGTCGATTCCGCGCTGGCGTTGCCGACGGTGTTCGGGCGCTAGCTTCCACGGATTAACTCGCGTCCCAGCCTCCGCGACGGAGGTGCTTGGTCTGGCCACGACGCTTCTTGTCCTCGATCCGGCGCTCCTTCGAGCCTCTGGTGGGCTTGGTCGGCCTTCGTATCGGGGAAGGTGCGGCGGCGGCGTCGCGAAGCAGGCGCGCCATGCGCTCGCGCGCGGCGGCGCGGTTCTGGAGCTGGGCGCGATGCTCACTCGCCGTAACCCTGAGCACGCCGTCGGAGAGGCGACCCCCCAGTCGACGGAGCATTCGGTGTCGGAGCCACTCCGGTACCGCCGGTGAACGGGCCAGGTCGAACGACAGCTCGACCCGGCTGTCAGCCGTGTTCACCCCCTGCCCGCCGGGGCCGGAGGACCTGGAGAAGCGTTCACTCAAATCGGACGCGGGAATCACCAGGGCCCGCGACACGATCAGGTCCTCGGCCACGTCGACAAGGGTAGAACGCGCAGCCGTGCGCGTCCGGTATCTGCGCCCGGTCTCAGGGCACCAACACCACCGAGCCGACGGTCTTGCGCCCCTCCAGGTCACGGTGCGCGTCGGCGGCATCGGCCAGCGGGTAGCGATTGCTCACCGTGATCTCGATGGTGCCCTTGGAGATTGCGTCGAGCAGTTCGCCCGCGCGCCAGCCGAACTCGTCGGCGGTGCGGGTGTGGTGCGCCAGGGTCGGCCGGGTCAGGAAGACCGAACCGGCGGCATTGAGCCGCTGCGGATCGACCGGCGGCACCGGCCCGCTGGCCGCACCGAACAGTGCCAACGTGCCGCGCAGCGCGAGGCTGGCCAGGCTCGCGTCGAACGTCGACGCGCCGACCCCGTCGTACACCGCAGCAACACCGTCGCCCCCGGTGAGTTCCCGGATCCGAGCGCCGAACTCGGTGGCGTCGTCGGGGTAGTCGAGCACCTCCACGGCACCGGCCATGCGGGACAGGTCGGCCTTCTCGCGCGTCGACACCGTGGTGATCACCCGTACTGCCAGGCTGGTGGCCCACTGCGTCAGGATGAGGCCGACTCCGCCGGCTCCGGCGTGCAGCAGGACGGTGTCGCCCTGCTGCACGGGATAGGTGGACTTGATCAGGTAGTGCGCGGTCATGCCCTTCAACAGCGACGAGGCCGCCACTTCGGCGGGCACGCCGTCGGGCACGTAGGCCACGAAATCGGCGGGTGCCACGCAGAATTCGGCATAGGCGCCGACTGCCTGTGCGGTGACAACCCGGTCGCCGACGCCAAGGGCGGCCACGTCGTCACCGACCGCGGCGATGGTGCCGCACACCTCGGTGCCGACGACGAACGGTGTCTCCCGTGGGTAGAGGCCCGACCGGAAGTAGGTGTCGATGAAGTTGACACCGATCGCCTCAGCCTTGATCAGCACCTGGCCAGGGCCGGGGGAGGGCTCCGAGCGCTCGACGTAGTTCAGGACTTCGGGACCGCCCGTTTCGGCGACTTCGATGGCGTGCATGCCACCTATCATTCCAAGGTGAAACTCGCTAGGCCCGACGTTCGCCATCCGCACATCGTCTTCGCAGGTTGCCGCGCTCTCGTGGAGGGCGACGGTGACGATGCGGGGCTGGTGGCGGCGCTGCGGTCACGGGGCCTGCACGCCCGCTGGCTGTCCTGGGACGATCCAGAGGCCGCGCGCGCCGATCTGGTGGTCGTGCGCGCCACATGGGACTACACCGAGCGGCTCGACGAATTCCTGGCCTGGACGCGACGGGTGCCCAATCTGTTGAATGCACCGGACGTGGTGTCGTGGAACACCGACAAGCGCTACCTGGCCGACCTGGCCGCGGCAGGGGTGCCAACGGTGCCCAGCCGGTTCTTCGCCCCTGGCGAGCCCCTGCGCTTGTTCAGCGGTGAGGTGGTCGTGAAACCCGCAGTCGGTGCGGGATCTGTTGGCGCGCAACGGTTCACCGATCCCGACGCGGCGCGCGAGCACGCCGCGACGTTGCAGGCCGATGGGCGCACCGTGCTGGTGCAGCCCTA
Source organism: Mycobacterium sp. (assembly GCF_032162105.1). Taxonomy (GTDB): domain Bacteria; phylum Actinomycetota; class Actinomycetes; order Mycobacteriales; family Mycobacteriaceae; genus Mycobacterium. Next base: position 5,885 of record NZ_JAVRPS010000733.1, read on the forward strand.
CGACGCGCGGATCGCCGACGGCGAGACGGCGATGGTGTTCCTCGCGGGCCGCCAGTCCCACGCGTTCACCAAGGGGCCGATCCTTCCGCCGCCGGGAAGCAGACCGGACTTCGACGACTCCGGCACGTACGCCGAGGAGTCGCTGCGGCCCGCCGAGCCGGACTTCGAGCTGTGGGAGGTCGGCCACGCCGCGCTGGCCGCTGCCGCCGACCGCCTCGGCATCGTGCCGTCGGAGTTCCTCTACGCCCGCGTCGACGTGATCGGCAGCCCGCAGGATCCGCGGCTGCTGGAACTGGAGTTGGTCGAGCCGTCGCTGGGCTGGCGGCAGCTCGGTGCGGCCGACCGGGCCAGGCAGCAGCGCGAATTCGCCATCGGCGTCGAGTCAGCCCTCGACCGGCTCGGGCTCGGCCCGTTCTCGCATCGAGGCCCATAGCGCCGCGGTGGCCGCCGTACACGCGGCCGCCCCTGCGACGTGCACGGCGACCAGTGCCGCGGGCACGCCCGTGAAGAACTGCACCGTGCCGACCAGGCCCTGCGCACACACCAGGGCCAGCAGCACGCCCCACCGCAGCACCACCGGCCGCGGCGCGCGCACTGCAAGCAGCGCGAAGCCAAGGCCGACGATCAGGGACAGGTAGGCCACCAGCAGCGTCGAGTGCAGGTGCACCAGCGTGGTGATCTCCACCTGCAGCCGCGGTACGGGCTGTTCGACGCTCTTGTCGCCTGCGTGCGGCCCTGCGCCCGTCACCAGCGTGCCGGTGACGAGCACCGCCGAGAGCGTCACCGCCGTCAGTACGGTCAACCAGCGCAGAGGCTTCGGCACGCGGAGCGTTGCGACGCCGGAGTCGGGTTCGCCGATCTTGACGTACAGCTGCACTGACAGCCAGACCATGGTCATCGACGCCAGGAGGTGGATCGCGACGGTCCACCAGAGCAGACCGGTCAACACGGTGATGCCGCCGATGACGGCCTGCACGACCGTCGAGGCAGGCATCAGCCACGCGTAGACCAGGACTTCGCGACGTCTGCGGGCGCGGGTCACCGTCAGCACCGCAAGGGCCGCGGTGAGCACGACGAGGAAGGTGATCATCCGGTTGCCGAACTCGACCGCCTGATGGATCACCGGCACCTCGGCGACCGCGACCGGGGTGAAGCTGCCGGGGAAGCACTGCGGCCAGGTGGGGCAGCCAAGGCCGGACGCGGTGACGCGGACGATCGCGCCGGTGACGGCGATACCGCCCTGGGTCAGCACGACCGCGGCGGCCACCAGCCGTTGCGTCCGCAGGCTCGGCATGGGCAGCACGTCCACCAGCCGCAGCAACAACCGTCCGACGGGCACCGACCGATCGTAGATCAGCATCAACTACAGGATGTAGTAGGGCTCGACTTCGGCCAAGGTAGACGGTGGCCGAGGTGGACGGTTAGGTGAAGTCATGTCCTCCCAAGCGCCGGTTGCGTCGGTCAGGTGAAGCGGAACCAGCGCAGCGCGCACAGGGCTGCGACCGCACCCCACACCGCAAGCACCGCCACCCCGAACCAGTCCACGGACGGCGTCATCGCCTGAGTCAATGCCTCAGTCAGCGCGCCGGACGGCGTCAGCCTGGCCACCCATTGCACGCCGTGCGAGACCATGCCGCCGCCGAGTGTCAGCGCGCCAAGGCCTGCGAAGACGAACCACAGCAGGTTGGCGACCGCCAGCACGATCTCGGCGCGCAGGGTGCCGCCCAACAGGAGGCCAAGCGCGGCGAACCCGGCAGTGCCGAGCGCGATGATCACCGCCCCCAACGCCAGCCCGGCGATCGCCGGGCGCCAGCCCAGCGCAAAGCCGATGGCGCCCAACAGAATCGACTGAAGGAACACCACGGTCACGACGGCTAGCGACTTGCCCGCGATGATCCCCCACACCGGAAGCGCGGTCGCGCCAAGTCGTTTCAGTGCGCCGTAACGCCGGTCGAAGGCCACCGCGATGGCCTGGCCGGTGAAGGCCGTCGAGATGACGGCGAGAGCCATGATCGCCGGGACGAAACTGGCCGCCCGGTTGTCCCCGAACGAGCCAAGGGGCAGCAGCGTCAGGCCGACCAGCAACGTGATCGGGATGAACATCGTCAGAAGCAGCTGTTCACCGTTGCGCAGCAACAGCTTCAGCTCGAGGCCGAACTGCGCGGCCAGCATCTTGGGGACCGTCGCCGGCCGCGGATCGGGGGTGAACGTGCCTGGTGCGAAGCGGTTCGTCACGGCCTCAGCTCCCGCCCGGTCAGGTCGAGGAAGACGTTCTCGAGGCTGCGCTGCTCGACGCGCATGTCGGTGGCAAGGACGTCCAGTCGCGCGCACCAGGCGGTGACGGTGGCCAGCACCTGAGGGTCGACGTGGCCCTCGACCAGGTACTCGCCTGGCATCGTCTCGATCGCCCGGTAGCTCTCGGGGAGGGCCGAAATCAGCAGCGAAAGATCGAGTTTCGGTGGCGCGGAGAAGCGCAGCTGGTTCTCCGCGCCGCGCCCCATGAGCTCGGTAGGAGTTCCGGCGGCCACCGCGACGCCGCGGTCGATGATCACCAACCGGTCCGCGAGCTGTTCGGCCTCGGTCAGTTGGTGGGTGGTGAGGACCACCGTGACGCCGTCGCGGCGCATTCCGTCGATCAACTCCCACACCACGATTCGGGCGTGCGCGTCCATGCCCGCGGTCGGCTCGTCGAGGAACACCAGCTCGGGCCTGCCCACCACCGCGCACGCCAGCGCGAGGCGTTGCTGCTGTCCGCCGGACAGGCGCCGATAGGTGGTGCGGGCGGACTCGGTCAGGCCGAGGGTGTCCATCAGCCACGCCGGGTCGAGCGGGTTGGCCGAGTACGCGGCGACCAGAGCGAGCATCTCCCCGGCGCGCGCCGCCGGATAGCCGCCGCCACCCTGCAGCATCACGCCGATGCGTTCGCGCACCTTGGCGTTGTCGGCGGCGGGATCCAGGCCGAGGATTTCGATCGTGCCGGAGTCCGGCCGGATGAACCCCTCGCACATCTCGACGGTGGTGGTCTTGCCAGCGCCGTTCGGCCCGAGCAGGGCCAGCACCTCAGCCCGCTGCACCTCGAGGTCGAGCCCGTCGACCGCCGTCGTCGACCCGTACCGCTTGCTGACCCCGCGCAACAGCACGGGGACGTCTGAACGGGAGGTCACGGGTACTTAGCGTAAGCGTCCGGTTTGGCAGCCGGTGTCGACGGTGGTCCGGACGCGGCCCCGCCCGACGGTCCCTCCGGCGACCCGGTGCCGTTGACGTCGGGCAGCGGGCGCCAGGGCAGCCTGCGGTAGGTGATCGCGATGAGGAGAGCCACGATGACGAGGCTCGCCAGCGTCGCGTCGAGGATCTGGAACAACGCGAACCGGTCGCCGTTTGCTGTCGGGCCGAATATGCCCACCACCAGCGTGATCGCGATGGCGGTGCCGCGGAATCCCGGGCGGGTCGCCCACGTCGCCAACGGGATGATCGCCCACAGCAGGTACCAGGGCTGCACCACCGGGAACAGCAGGATGGTCGCGCCGAGCGCGACGCCGAGGCCGCCGACCGGGTGCAGTCGGCCGCGCAACACGGCCAGCAGCAGGTAGGACACCAGAATTGCGATGAGGATCACACCCATGGCGCGGGTCAGGCCCAGGATGGCCGTGGTGTGGTCACCGACTCCGAGCAGAATGCCCACCTGACCGGTGCCGAGGGCGAGCAGCGTCGGCGGCGACATCCACGATCGGACGACGTTCGCCGTGCCGAGTGTGAACAGCCAGCCGAAGCCGAGGCCGCTGGCCCAGCCGACCAGCGCGATCACCGCCATCGACAGCGCGGTCAGCGATCCGCCCGCAATCACGAACGCCTTGAAGGTGCCGCCCCACCGGCACGCCAGCGCCATCGCCACGAAGCCCACCGCGAGCAGTGACGGCAACTTCACCTGCGACGACAGCGCGATCAGCACGGTGCCGGCGATGAGCATCGCCATCGGCATCCATCGGACCCATTCGTCGCGACCGCGCGGCCAATGCAACGGCCGGGGCAGCAGTGGCCCTGCGGCGTGTGCCCCCCGCAGGGCGAACTCGGTGCCCGCCAGCATCAGACCCAGCATCAGGGCCTCGTTGTGGATGCCCGCGACGAGGTGCATGAACAGCAGCGGGTTGCACGGCCCGAGCCACAGCGCACTGACCTCGGCCACCCCGCATCGCCGCGCCAGACGCGGTGTGGCCCAGACGATCAGGCCCACGCCGAACAGCACCACGATGCGGTGGCACAGCACCGCGGCGACGATGTTCTCGCCGGTCAGCTCCGAGATGCCGCGCCCGATCCACAGGAACAGCGGCCCATACGGCGCGGGCGTCTCGCGCCACATGTTCGGGACCGACAGGGTGAACACGTGGTCGAGGCCGAGCCCCGTCGCAGGCCCGACGCGATACGGGTCGAGCCCGAGCAGCGAGATCTGACTCTGCGCGAGGTAGGAGTAGACGTCCCTGCTGTACATCGGCGGCGCGATCAGCAGCGGGAGCGCCCACAGCAGCAGGGTGCGGTCCATCTGGCTGCGCGACATGCGCCTGCTGCCGAGCGCGAAGCGGCCAAGCATCAGCCACGCCAGCGCCATCATCACCGCGCCGGTCGTGGTCATCGTCAGCGAGACGGTCTGGATGCGGGACGGCAGGTTCAGCAGCCGCACCCCGAACGTGGGATCCTGGACGACGGGACGGGCGCCCGCACCGAGCGCTCCGATCGCCATCAACACGGTGCCCGTCGCGCCGAAGACGCGGGTGCGCCGCAGCGCGGCCACCTCGCTTGCGACGAGCGGCGACCCGACGGTCGACTCGTCGGCGTGCCAGCGGGCGACGGCCGTGCTGAGGGACCGTAGGCGGGCGGCCATCCCAGCAGCGTAGCTGCGGCCCTCCCGGCGCCGTAGCCGCCGATGTGTAAGGGTCGCCTTGCTAGCACCCCTTCCCGAATTCCGTCACAATGGTGTTGTGAAATTAGGTTCGGAGACTACGAGCGCGGCTTTGGCCGGATTGCCGGCGTCCGCCGGCGGCGCCGCGCCGACCTCCGACGGCCATACCCGGCGCGCGATCGTCCAGCTGTTGCTGGAGGGTCCGGTCACGGCCGGCCAGATCGGTGAACGACTGGGCATCTCCGCGGCAGGCGTGCGTCGGCACCTCGATGCGCTCATCGAAATCGGTGACGCCGAGTCCAACGCCGCGGCCAGCTGGCAGCACAACGGCCGGGGCAGGCCCGCCAAGCGGTACCGGCTCACGGCCGCGGGGCGCGGCAAGCTGGAACACACCTACGACGACCTTGCGGTCGCGGCCATGCGGCAGCTGCGGGAGATCGGTGGCGACGAAGCCATCCACACGTTCGCGCGCCGTCGCATCGACACGATCCTGGCCGGGGTGTCCGACGCCTCCGACGGTGACGTCAAGGGTGCGGCGGACCGGGTCGCCTCCGCGCTCACCGAAGCGGGTTACGCGACCACCACGACGCCGGTCACCGGACCGCTTGGCGGCGTGCAGATCTGTCAGCACCACTGCCCGGTATCGCACGTGGCCGAGGAATTCCCCGAGCTGTGCGAGACCGAACGCGAGGCCTTCGCCGAGATCCTCGGCACCCACGTCCAGCGGCTGGCCACCATCGTCAACGGCGACTGCGCGTGCACGACGCACGTCCCGCTCGGCCCCGAGAAGCAACCAACCATTCGACGCACAGCCCGCGTCGAAACCGTCACCACCCAGCAAGGAGCGTCGAGATGACGACCACCCCGGATCAGCTCACCCAAGATGAAGCCATCGCCTCTCTTGGCAATTACGGCTACGGCTGGTCTGACTCGGACGTCGCAGGCGCCAGCGCGCAGCGCGGCCTGAGCGAGGCCGTGGTGCGCGACATCTCGTCGAAGAAGAGCGAGCCCGAGTGGATGCTCGACGTCCGGCTGAAGGCGCTGCGCACCTTCGGGAAGAAGCCGATGCCGAACTGGGGCTCCAACCTCGAGGGCATCCACTTCGACAACATCAAGTACTTCGTGCGGTCGAGCGAGAAGCAGGCCGCCACGTGGGACGACCTGCCCGCCGACATCAAGAACACCTACGACCGACTCGGCATCCCCGAGGCGGAGAAGCAGCGCCTGGTGTCCGGCGTGGCGGCACAATACGAATCCGAGGTCGTCTACCACTCGATCCGCGAGGATCTGGAGGCCCTCGGCGTCATCTTCCTCGACACCGATACCGCGCTGCGCGAGCACCCCGAGATGTTCAAGCAGTACTTCGGCACCGTGATCCCCGCCGGGGACAACAAGTTCTCCGCGCTGAACACCGCGGTGTGGTCCGGCGGCTCGTTCATCTACGTGCCCAAGGGCGTGCACGTCGACATCCCGCTGCAGGCCTACTTCCGGATCAACACCGAGAACATGGGTCAGTTCGAGCGGACGCTGATCATCGTCGACGAGGACGCCTACGTGCACTACGTCGAGGGCTGTACCGCGCCGATCTACAAGAGCGACTCGCTGCACTCGGCGGTCGTCGAGATCATCGTGAAGCCGGGTGGCCGTTGCCGTTACACGACGATCCAGAACTGGTCGAACAACGTCTACAACCTGGTCACCAAGCGGGCGCGCGCCGAGGCCGGCGCCACCATGGAGTGGGTCGACGGCAACATCGGATCCAAGGTCACGATGAAGTACCCGGCGGTGTGGATGACCGGTGAGCACGCCAAGGGTGAGGTGCTCTCGGTGGCGTTCGCCGGCGAGGGACAGCACCAGGACACCGGCGCCAAGATGCTGCACCTGGCGCCGAACACGTCGTCCAACATCGTCTCGAAGTCAGTGGCCCGCGGCGGTGGCCGCACGTCCTACCGCGGCCTGGTTCAGGTCAACAAGGGCGCACACGGATCGCGCTCCAGCGTGAAATGCGATGCGCTGCTTGTCGATACCATCAGCCGCAGCGACACCTACCCGTACGTCGACATCCGCGAGGACGACGTCACGATGGGCCACGAGGCGACGGTGTCGAAGGTCAGCGAGGACCAGCTGTTCTATCTGATGAGCCGCGGCATGACCGAGGACGAGGCGATGGCCATGGTGGTGCGAGGGTTCGTCGAGCCGATCGCCAAGGAACTCCCGATGGAGTACGCGCTGGAATTGAACCGGCTCATCGAGCTGCAGATGGAAGGCGCGGTCGGATAGTGACTGAGGCGAGCGAAGCGACGGGATTAGGCGGGGCGCAGAATCTGACGGAGTCGCTGGAAGGCCGCAACAAGGGCGAACTGTTCACCTCGTTCGACGTCGACGCCTTCGAGGTGCCCGGCGGACGCGACGAGCTGTGGCGGTTCACCCCGCTCAAGCGCCTGCGCGGCCTGCACGACGGATCCGCGCCCGCGACCGGGAGCGCGCTCATCGAGGTAAGTGACCGGACCGGGGTGACGGTGGAATCCGTGCGTCGCGGTGATGAGCGGCTCGGCCAGGCGGGTGTTCCCGCTGATCGGGTTGCGGCGCAGGCATTCTCGTCGTTCAACCAGGCGACCATCGTCACCGTGACGCGGGCCGCCACGCCCGAGCAGCCGGTCGAGATCACCGTGACCGGTCCGGGCGAGGGCGCGACGGCATACGGCCACCTCCAGATCCGGGTCGACGAGCTCGCCGAAGTCGTCGTCGTCATCGACCAGCGCGGCAGCGGAACCTACGCCGACAACGTCGAATTCGTC
>NZ_JAVRPS010000734.1:0-7639 GCF_032162105.1 Mycobacterium sp.
GTATCCCGGTTGGCGAAGCCGCGGCCATGGAGATTTCAAGGACATCCGCGGGGTCATGGTGCATCACACCGGATCGGACAACGCGAGCGCCGCCTCGATCGCCGACGGCCGCCCCGATCTCCCCGGCCCGCTTTCGCAGCTGCACATCGCGCGGACGGCACGGTCACCGTGGTCGCGGTCGGTGTCGCCTGGCACGCCGGTGTCGGCATGTATCCATGGCTGCCGACCAACATGGGCAACTGGCACATGATCGGCATCGAGTGCGCCAATAGCGGGACCAGTCCGACAGCATCGCACCGGACGAACTGGCCTGATGCTCAGTATTTCGCGCTGGTTCGCTGCCGCGCGGCGATTAGCCGACGCCTTGCGCAGAACTCCAGCCGGACCATCGGGCACAAGGAGTACGCGGGTCGCGCGCAAGGCAAATGGGACCCAGGCGCGATCGACATGGACGTGTTGCGCGGCGATATTCAAGCCCGCATCGGCAGCATCGCCAACCCGGCGCCGACCCCGAGACCACCCGTCCCGGTCGGGCAGTACGCCGACGTCTTGTCCTCCGCGGCTCCGAGGGACCACAGGTCACCCAACTCCAACGCCGGCTCGAGTATGCCTACGACGACTACGCCGGGGAGTTGGTCATCGACGGCTACTTCGGCCCGGAAACCGAGGCCGCGGTGAAGGAGTTCCAGCGACGCACCCCCGGCCTCAAGGTGGACGGCATTGTCGGCCCTGCCACCGCTGCCGCCTTGCGGTTGCAGGTGACGCTCCCGATGTCGGTTTGAGTCCGACCGGGGGTTGCCCCGAACCCGCTCAGTTCGCCAGTCGCTGCGCCAGCTCGTGCAGGTCTGCGGCCGACACATCCGCGCCAGGGTCTTCATAGACGGGCGAGTCGGACCCAAACTCGAGGGGGCGCTCGATGAAAGCGGTCTGCAGCCCGGCCGCGCATGCACCGTTGAGGTCCCACGGGTGTGCTGCCACCAGCATCAACTCGGCCGGCTCGACACCCAGCAGGCTCGCTGGAGAGACCCGTCGCCCAACTGCGGTCTTCGCGCTCGCTGAAGCCGCCATCCTTATTGCGTGATTGCGTGCGGTCTCGCCGGGGGCCGCCCTCGGCTTGGCGCTGTCACGAATGTTGGTGAGGGTGCTCCCCGGCGTGTTCGGTCCGCCGCCACCAGCTCTCTGTGCCGCGATTTCTTCTCAGTGGGCCGCCGCGACCATCATCATCGCGATCGCCGCCGTGTCGGCCACGACGGTCCGCCTTGCGCGACGTTCGCCCCTCACAGTGCTGAGCGAGTTGTAAAACGGCGGCTACCGCTTAGATGATGCAGCCGAAGGTTGAGTGTTGATGCGAGGCACCCGAGGCCGAATTGCTCGGCGACCAGGTCTCGCCGCGAGTCTGGGCGATCTCGACGCACTCGGCGTTGTCTCAGCGGCCGTAGTTTGGTGTCATCGACGATGGCCGGCGCGGGCTTGCTGCGGTCGCCCACGAACGGAAACCACATCGCGCAATCCGCAACACACGCTGGAGGCGCTGGGAGTCGTTGCTCCGCCTAGTTTGCCTGGGCAGTGGGTGCGTTGACCGTGGTGAGATCCTCCCGCCGAGGATTCAACATGCCGCGTAAGTTCTTCATTCACGAGTATCGCTGGCCCCCTCCTCGGGAACCGCGTGGTCTTGCGCTATTGGAGTGGAAATTTGACCAGTCGCCGAGTTGCTCAGCGCGCGTGCCAGATTCGCCCAACCCGCGACGTTGGCCGCTATCGGCGAGTTCTCCTGCGGCCCCGCCGCTACATCGCGTGGCGCAGCCGGGCGATGATGCCGTCGAGGTCGAGGACGAACATGTCGGGCCGGAAGACGTGGCCGCCGGGCACCTCATGCGATTCATGCGGGATGCCGGCTTCGCTGAGGCGTTCGCGGAACTCCCGCTGGCCGGCAAGCACCTGGGTCTCGTTCACGCTGTCGAACCAGTTGAGCGGGTCGGGACTGGTGCCGGCGACGAGGAAGATCCGCTTGTTCCGGTAGCTCTCGATACGCTCGACCGGGTTGTCGGCGCTGACCCTGGCCTGGTCCCAGAACGGCGCGCCGTAGACGGTGCCGCCGGCCAGGTCCAGGACCGCCGAGGTGATGTTTGCCCAGTGCACGACCAGGCCGAAGTCGCGGCGCAGACTCGCCGGGCCGGAGTGGGCGCTCACCGAGGCGAAGTGGCCGTAGTACTTGGCTGCGTACTTCAGCGCACCGAAGCCACCCATCGAAAACCCGCCGACCGCACGGCCGTCGTACTCGGCGTACGTTCGGAAATTCGCCTCGATCCAGGGAAGCAGCTGGGCGATGTGGAATGTCTCCCAGTTCCGCGGGCCGACGAACGAGGTGACCGGGTTGGAGTACCAGCCCGCGTGCCCGCCGTCCGGCATCACGACGATGATCGGCTTTCCAGCGGTCAGGTCGCGGATGCCCAGAAAGTCGAACTGGCGGAAGTCGTCGGCGCCACCGTGGAACATGTAGAGGACGGGATAGGTGCGTCCGCTGGTTTGGTAATCGTCGGGAAGCAGGACGTTGACGCCGGGGTTCCAGCCGATCGCGGCGGTCTGGAACCGGTAGTACTTCAAGCGAGGGTCGTTCTCGTTGCGGTCGACGATCGTCAGCCCGAACCCGTCGCTGCGCCCGACGAATATGACCAGTACCTGTCCATCGTCGACGACGTCGGGATCGGCGATCCCGTTGGCGGCGGCGATCAGCGGATAAAGCGAGGCGTCACCATAGAAACGCGCAGCCAACGCCGACAGCGTGTCCCCCGCGACAACCGTGTGTCTTGTGATTTCCGGGATGATCAGCCGTTGCCCCGCATCGATGCCGCCGGGATCGGCGATCCCGCTGGCGGTGGCGATCAGCCGAGAAAACGAGGCGTCACCATAGAAGCGCACAGCCAATGCCGACAGCGTGTCCCCGGCGACAACCGTGTATCTCGTGAAGTCGGGGAAGATCAGCCGTTGCCCCACATCGATGACGTCGGGATCGGCGATCCCGTTGGCGGTGGCGATCAGCCGATTAAGTTCCGCGTCACCATAGAAACGCAACGCCAACGCCCACAGCGTTTCCCCCGCGACAACCGTATGTGTTCTGATCATTCGTTTCGCTCCTTCAGTTGCAACTGGCTCTAGCCTCGATTTTGCGCGCGCAGCTGTGAAGCATCCCGGGTTTCATGCACACCTTGTTACGTGTGACCGGTGTGTTGCCCGGTCTGTTGGTGAGCGGAGTACTCGGCCTCGGCATCTGTGGGTGGGCGGCGGCCGAGGCGGTGCATGAGCCTGCTGGTTGGGCGATACCTCGTTTGAGGCGGGTTCGGTCATAGGGCGGCGTCGCGATATTGGATGGCAACGCCGAAAGCGTGCCCTCGTTGAGTTCTGTCATGTTCGACCCTCCAAACAAACAGTGCTTACTTCTCGCGGAGCAACCGGAGGTCGGATGGTTCGCGGAGCAGGTCTTCGAGAATCTTGTTGCCCTCGGTGTTGTAGGGCTGGAGCATGTGCTCGTCCCACGCGGCGCGCGAACGGAACATCTCGAGCATCACCCAGGTATCCGAATCATCTTGAGGCTGCAGGAAATGCATGAACACACAGCCCGGCTCGTTCAGGGTGTTCTGGCGCATCGACTGGAGCTGTGCCTCGGCCTCTTCGAGGCGGTCGAGGCGCGGCTTGATGGTAACCACCAGAAACAGCGGTCCGTCGTGATCGCCATGGTCATCGTCCGGCAACGGGCACCTCGATCGAGTTCTGCAGCGTGTCGATGAATGCGTCCGTGTTCTTGCTTCCGACGAACGCGGCGACCGCGTCGTACACAGCGTGCTGGAAGTCCGTCGACATCAACTCGCCGTGGGTGATGGACAGCAGAACCTTGTCCTTCCACAACGACTCCGAAGCCTGTCGCTGATACGCGGGCAGTGATGACACGTCGACGTCATTCCGAATTGGCACGGACCCCTTCGCCTTGTTGAACTCCAGTGACGTCTTCGGATCCGCGATGGTCGCCATGAACTTCATCGCGTTCATGCCGTCCTTGGCATCCGACGACACCACGAACGTGTCGACGATCGCCAGGTACGCACCCGTGGTCCCGGGATACGGCACATACCCGAAGTCCGTGCCTTCGACCGACCTGTTCGCGACGAGTTCGCCGTAGACGGAATCGTTCATCGACAGGAAGGCGCACTGGCCGGTGGCCAGCTTCTTCGCCGCCTGATCCCAAGTCAGGCCGCCGGCGTTCGGATCGGCGCGAGAAACGATCTGCGCGAACTGCGAAAGCGCTTGCCTGAGTTGAGATCCCCTCCAGTCGAACGAATCGTCCCGAATCCTCGCCCATCCATCGGTGCCGATCACCCCGAGCAGTGTATTCTCGAACAGTTCGGTCGCGGTGAACCTGTCCTTGCCGCCAAGGCACAACGCCGTCTTGCCGCTTGCCGCCACCTTCGCGAGATCTGCTTCGAAAGCCTCGGTCGTATAGCCGGGACCCGGCGCCCTCACGCCGGCGTCGCGCAGCATCCGCTGGTTGAACCACAACACATTTCCGCGATGGGACCCAGTCGGCACGCCCCAGGCCTTGACCCGATAGGTCGCGGCGTCGAGCAATGCCTGCGGCATGGTGCGATCCAAACCCGAGCTTTCGTAGACGCCGGACACATCGGTGATGCGGTCGGCGTCGACCCACGCACGCAGCGAACTGCCCAAGAACGTCTGCCATACGTCGGGCGGATCACCCGCCTGCAGGCGCGCGGCGAGCGCAACCTGGACGTTGCTACCGCCACCGCCGGCGATGGCGCCGTCGACCACCTCCACGTCGGGATTCCCCGCCTTGAAGGCGTTGAGCAGCACCTCCAACGCCGGATGTTCCGAAGGTGACACCCACCAGGAGATCACTTCGAGTCGCTTGGTCGGCTCGGAGAAGTTGGCCTTCTGGCCGCCGCCACCGCACGCCGCGAGGACGAATGCCAGCGCGATGATCCAATAACGCCTCATGCTGTTCGTTCTCCAACCTGGTGGGGCGTCGCCTTCAGGTCGAAGACGGCGAAACTGGTGACGACGGCGAAGCAGACGGCGGGCACGATGAACGAGATCGCCGGGCTGGTCGCGTCGAGGAGGCGTCCCTGGATCAGCGGCATGATCGCCCCGCCGACGATCGCCATCACCAGTCCCGCCGCGCCGAATTTGGTTGCGGGACCCAGACCTTGGAGGGCAACGCCGTAGATCGTCGGGAACATCAAGGACAGGCAGAAGGACAACGCGACGACGGCGGCCACGCCCGCCACGTTCGGCGAGAACATCGCGAAGACACACAGTACGACCGCGAGTGCGCCCAGGACCATAAGGACTTTCGTGGCGCGGATCCGCCCGATGACCCACGTCATGATGAATCGGGAGATGAGGAACACGATCAGACTGACCTGCAGGAGATACCCGCCCAGCTGCAAAGATCCGTTGAGCGCCTGTTGCGAGTACTGGATCAGGTATGTCCACGTACAGACCTGCGCCGCGACATTGAAGAACTGCGCGACCACGCCGTAGACGTAGCGCTTGTTCGACAGGAGGATCTTCAGCGGTCGCTGGCCTTCCAGATCTCCCGACTCGAACTCCTCGACGATCGGCGGCGACTTCTTGATGGCGATCACCAGCCCGATGGCGATGAGGACGAATCCGAGGCCGAGGTATGGGCCCATCACCGCACCAAGCTGGCCGGCGCGGATTGTTTGTTCCTGGGCCGGTGTCAGGTTGGCCATGTTCACCGGTTGGTCCAACTTCGGCAGGATCAGGGTGGCGGCCAAGAGCACACCGATGTTCGTGCCGACAGGGTTGAAGGCCTGCGCGAAGTTGAGCCGTCGGGTCGCGGTTTCTTCCGGGCCCAGCGAAAGCACGTACGGGTTGGCGGACGTCTCGAGAATCGAGCACCCGGCGGCGATCGCGAACAGAGCGACCAGGAACGCCTCGTAGGTCATGATCTTGCTGGCCGGATAGAACGCGATCGCGCCCGCTGCGGCGAGCAGCACACCGGAGAGAAGGCCGGCCTTGTATCCGAATCGCTCGTTGATGAACGCCGCCGGGATCGCCAGCAGGAAGTACGCGCCGAAATACGCCAACTGCACCAGCGAGGCCTGGAAGGTGTTCATGTCGAAGATCTGCTTGAAGCCGGCCACCATCGGCGTGGTGAGATCGGCGGCGATGCCCCATGCGGTGAAGCAACAGATGAGGACCACGAACAGCAGCCCCATCCCCGGGTAGATCAAGCCACCTTTTGCAGTCGTGGCGTCAGGTGCGTCGGCGGGCTGATCGGCGTGCTCAGTCGTCGTCATGGTGAGTACCTCTCGTCCGCTGAGAAGAGTTCAGTCCCCGATTAGACCTGTGATCTGGGTCACACTACTCAGATGTCGCGACCGATGGAACAGGTTCCGCATGTGGCTAGACGTGTCAGAACAGTCGGGTATTTCCCCGGCACTGTGGGGCCGCGGAGGCCACTGTGCTGAGGTTTGAGTGTCGGGGACGAAGTCCCAGGCTCCGCGCTGGGCATCCGACGGTGGTACCCGCCGGGCGAGGTTCGAATCGTTCGGTGCGCACGAAAGCGCGGGCCCACAGCAGGCTGCTTGGGAACGGGAGGCTCGGCCCATGATCGAGGCATCCGCTACTCGTGGTGACGGGACAGCCCGCGAGTGGCCGGGCCTTCGAGCACCTCGCCGTCGGCGTCGAAGCGGGAACCATGCAGCGGGCACTCCCACGCCTCGTCGGCGTCGTTCCATGTCACGATGCCGCCGAGATGGGGGCATACGGGCGAGGTAGTGCGCAGCGTCCCGTCGACGACGCTGGTGGCTCGGAGGCGCCACGGCGGCCCGCTGACCACGCCCTGTCCCTCGGTGGGGGCAGCGGCGTGTGCGGTGATCGGGGTGATCCAGCCCTTGACCAGGTTGAAGCCCACCTCGAGGTTGGCCTGTACGGCGGTGCGGATACCTGCCAGCTCGCGTGGACTCCAGCTGGCGAACGCGCGGGCCTAGTCCATCCGACCGCCGAGGATGCGCGCGGAAAGGGCCAGTGCCGCGGCCACCCCATTGGTCATGCCCCACTTGTCGAAACCCGTTGCCACGCAGATCTTGTCGTTGCCCGGCAACAGTGCCCCGACATAGGGCAGCTCGTCGATCGAGTGGTAGTCTTGCGCCGACCAGAAATGGGTCTGCATTGCGCCGGGATAGTGCAGGAACGTCCAGCGGCGAAGCTCATCGATCGACCTTGAGGGACCATCGCTTCGACCGACTGGGTGCCCAGCACCGCCGACGATCAGCTTGTCCCCTCCGGCGGTGGGCGCGTACCGCACCGACCGCGTGGGCGAGTCGACCGAGATGAACATCGGGCTGGTGAGGTCTCCGGGCACGTCGAACGCCAAGCAGTACGAGCGCTGCGGTTTGACCGTTGCCGTTGAGTGTGTTTTGGTGACACGCTCATGCGGCGTCCCCTTGCGGGGTTTGGGTTCTGGCCTCTCCACTCCCGGCCCCACCTGGGTGAGGTCTTCTGGGTGCTCCGCCGGCGCCGGATGATCCGGCGTCCGCGCCATGGCCTGTACCAACCGATGTGGTTGGCCCGGGTACCGATGGGGCCGTGGTCCTGACTG
>NZ_JAVRPS010000735.1:0-4913 GCF_032162105.1 Mycobacterium sp.
CGGGCCTCCTGCTGGCCCTGCTCGTCGCGCGCCGCGTGGTAGCCGCCGTTCTCGCGGAGGTCGCCCTCTTCGCGTCGGTCGTTGATCTCCGCGGCGATGACGGGGCGGTTCGCAATCAGCTGGTCGAGTTCCGTCTTCAGCCGATCGTGTGCTTCCTGGGTGAGCCAGGTGACCTGAGTGTCGGTCATGTCGTCGCGCTCCTGTCGTCGTCGTCTCGCGCTCTTGGCGTAAGAAAGTTCCCCAAATGCCGCGATCGCAAGCGCATACCCGCGCGTTAAAGCAGCAATACACGGCTCCATCCAGGAACCGTGTATCCAACCATGCTACCACCGCCGCGTCGGCAGATCTTTACGTATTGGCTTTTCGACGTTCGTTCGGTGGACGCTCGACGGGCGATTCGTCAGGGCGCCACGAGGTAGGCCGGAACGTCGGTTCCGCAGCCGTATACGTCGCCGACCACCGGCCGTTGACTGGTCTTGACGATGGCCGTCACCTGCACCGTTGCCTGCGAGGACGGCGGCACCAGCACCTCGCGGCGGCCGGTCTCGCCGCCGTCGATCGAACGGGCCCGCACGATGCACACGACCGGGCGGGAGGGGTCCTTGCGGGTCACCGAGATGGTCACCTCAGCGGTGCCGTCGTCGAGCAGTCGGTAGCCGCCGAGTTCGCCCTTGACGTCGCCCGTGCCGAGGCGCTGGAAACCGACGAGCGCGATCACCACGCCGATGACGACGATAAGCAAGAAGAGGCCGATCGCCAGTCGTCGCCGGGATCGGGTGGACAGCCGCTGCCGCCCGTAACGGGCGGCGGGACGCTCGATCATGTGCGGTGTGACGCCCCTTGGATGGATCTGAGTTCGGATCGGTCTACTAGGACTGGAACTATAGGACTACCCGAGACTGTTGGAACGGTCCGTACGAGTCCCGACGAGACAACGAGCAGGTAGGCACGTTTTGAGCGAACTGCGCTTGATGGCGGTGCACGCCCACCCGGACGACGAGTCCAGCAAGGGCGCCGCAACCACGGCCCGATATGCGGCCGAGGGCGCGCGCGTGATGGTCGTGACGCTGACCGGCGGTGAACGCGGGGACATCCTCAACCCGGCGATGGACCTGCCGGATGTGCACGGCCGGATCCACGAGATCCGCCGCGACGAGATGGCCAGGGCCGCCGAGATCCTCGGTGTCGAGCACCACTGGCTGGGCTTCGTCGACTCCGGGCTGCCCGAGGGCGACCCGCTGCCGCCGCTGCCGGAGGGCTGTTTCGCGGTGGTGCCGCTCGAGGAGCCGACGGAGGCGCTAGTCAGGCTCGTTCGCAAGTTCAAGCCGCACGTGCTGACCACCTACGACGAGAACGGTGGCTACCCGCACCCCGATCACATCCGGACCCATCAGGTGTCGATGGCCGCGTACGAGGCGGCCGGCGACTATCTGTTGTATCCCGATGCGGGCGAGCCGTGGAACGTCTCGAAGCTGTACTACAACCACGGATTCCTGCGGCAGCGGATGCAGCTCATCCAGGATGAGTTCGCCAAGCACGGCCGCAAGGGCCCGTTCGACAAGTGGCTGAAGAACTGGGATCCCGAGCTCGACGTCTTCGCCCACCGCGTCACCACCCGGATCGAGGCCTCGAAGTACTTCGAGCAGCGTGATGACGCGCTGCGCGCGCATGCCACCCAGATCGACCCGAAGGGCGACTTCTTCGCCGCACCGATCGAATGGCAGCAGCGGTTGTGGCCCACCGAGGAGTATGAGTTGGCCCGCTCCCGCGTCCCCGTCCAGCTGCCCGAGGACGACCTGTTCGCCGGGATCGACCCGTGACCAACACGCTGGGGCTGATCGCGGGACTGCTGGCCGACGAGACCCCCCGCGACACCGGGCCCGACTTCGGCAAGGCCAGCCCGTTCGGCCTCGTCATCGTGGTGATCCTGCTGATCGGTACGTTCCTGCTGGTGTGGTCGATGAACCGGCACCTCAAGAAGCTGCCGGAGTCGTTCGACCCGGATCACCCTGAGCCCGACCAGGCCGTCGACGACGGCACCGTCGAGCTGCCCGGCGACGCGGTGACCGACAACGGAACCCCACGGCGTGAGCCAGGGAGCTAACGCCCTCGGGGCGGCCACCAGCCCTTACCTGCGCCAGCACGCCGACAACCCGGTGCACTGGCAAGAGTGGTCGGCGGAGGCGCTCGCCGAGGCGGCGTCCCGCGACGTGCCGATCCTTTTGTCGATCGGGTACGCGGCGTGCCACTGGTGTCACGTGATGGCGCACGAGTCCTTCGAGGACGACGACGTCGCCGCGGCGATGAACGCGGGGTTCGTCTGCATCAAGGTCGACCGTGAGGAGCGGCCCGACCTCGACGCGGTGTACATGAACGCCACGGTCGCGCTGACGGGTCAGGGTGGCTGGCCGATGACCTGCTTCCTCACCCCCGACGGCCGGCCGTTCTTCTGCGGCACGTACTACCCGAAGCCCGGGTTCCTGCAGCTGCTCGCCGCGGTCGACGACACGTGGCGCAACCGCCGCGCCGAGGTGGAGCAGGCCTCCGACCAGATCGCGGGCGAGCTGCGGTCGATGGCCTCCGGGTTGCCCGGCGGCGGCCCGGCGCTGGTGTCCGAACTGTGCGACCACGCCGTGGCGGGCGTGCTGGCCGACGAGGACGTCGCGCGCGGCGGTTTCGGGCGTGCGCCGAAGTTCCCGCCGTCGGCGCTGCTGGAGGCGTTGTTGCGCAGCTGGGAACGGACCGGGGTGTCGTTGGATGCGGTGGAGCGGACCTGCACGGCGATGGCCCGCGGCGGAATCTACGACCAGCTCGCGGGCGGTTTCGCGCGATACAGCGTCGACCCGTCGTGGGTGGTGCCGCACTTCGAGAAGATGCTCTACGACAACGCGCTGCTGCTGCGGGCGTACGCGCACTGGGCGCGACGGACCGGAAACCCGTTGGCGCGCAAGGTGGCCGGTGAGACGGCGCGGTTCATCATCGACGGGCTCGGGGCGGGCGGCATGTTCACCTCGTCGCTGGACGCCGACACCGCCGGCGTGGAGGGCCTGACCTACGTCTGGACCCCCGCTCAGTTGCGCGACGTCCTCGGCGACGACGACGGCCGTTGGGCCGCAGGGTTGTTCGCGGTCACCGACGCGGGGACCTTCGAGCACGGCAGCTCGGTGCTGCAGCTGCCGGTCGACCCGGACGATGGCGACCGGTTCGACCGGGTGCGGGCGGCGTTGTCGGCCGCGCGTGCCGTCCGGCCGCAGCCGGGCCGCGACGACAAGGTGGTCACGGCGTGGAACGGGTTCGCGATCACCGCGCTGGCCGAGGCATCGGTGGCGTTGGACGCGCCCGAATTGTTGGCTGCGGCAACGGCGTGCGCGCGGGCGATCGTCGAGCTGCACCTGGTCGACGGCCGATTGCGACGGGCTAGCCTCGGCGGCCGGGTCGGCGACAGCGCGGCGATCCTCGAAGACCACGCGGCGTTGGCCACTGGGCTGTTGACGTTGTTTCAGTTGACCGGCGATGGGCAGTGGCTGGAGACGGCTGTGTTGCTGTTGGACGTCGCACTGGACCACTTCGCCGACCCCGACCGCGAGGGCCGGTGGTTCGACACCGCCGACGATGCCGAGCAGCTGATGGTGCGCCCGTCCGATCCGATCGATGGCGCGACGCCGTCCGGGGCCGCCTTGATCGCCGAGGCGCTGCAACTCGCCGCGCATCTGGCCCCGTTGGCCGACCGGTATGCCGCTGCGACATCGGCGGCCCTGTCGGCGGCGACACCGCTCCTGGTCAAGCAGCCGCGGTCGGGTGGGCATTGGCTGGCGGTCGCCGAGGCGGCGGTGCGCGGGCCCATCCAGATCGCGGTGGCCTGCGACTCCGCGGACTCGGAGCTGTTGGCGGCGGCCAGGACGTTGGCGCCGGGCGGGGCGGTCGTGGTCGGGGGTGTCGTGGACTCCTCGGAGCTGCTCCTCGGGCGCGACCGGATCGGTGGCCGCGACGCGGCCTACGTGTGCCGCGGCCGGGTGTGTGACCTGCCGGTCACGACTACGGCGGAACTCGCTGCCGCACTGGGTGTCTCCGTGTAGCGTGCGGCACATGCCGAGCGCCGACGACATCACCAAGACCGTCCACAGATATCTCGAACTGGTCGCGGAGGGGCGAACGGACGACATCGCCGACCTGTACACGGACGACGCGACCGTCGAGGATCCGGCCGGTGGCGAGGTGCACATCGGGCGCGAGGCGATTCGTGGCTTCTACGCCGGCGTTCTCGGCGCGAAGACCGAAACCGAGGTGGTGACGCTGCGGGCGCTCGGCCACGAGGCGGCGTTCTTGTGGCGGCTCACCGTCGACCTCGGCGAAGGCGCCAAGATGCGCATCGAGATCATCAGCGTGATGAGCTTCGACGACGACGCGAACATCACGTCGATGAAGGCCTACTGGGGCCCGGACAACATCACCCAGCTCTGAGGTGTCTTTGGCCCCGGCCCCAGTTCTGAGGTCGGAATTCGTGCGTTCGGGCTGGTGGGGGCTCGGGTAGCATTTGCTGCACGAACTGTGGAGGGGATGCCGATATGCGCCGCCGTGCCGATCCGTTTGCGGCTTGGTGCTGTTCGCGTGTTTCTGGAGGTAGTGGAGCGCCGTTCTTTCAGCGAATTGATGGGCTCGGGGAGCTCTGATGGCGCAGTCCAAAAATTTGCTGAAAGCGGCGGCGGTCCGCGGTGTTTGCAGTTCGGATCTGAGTGATCGGGGGCGCCGATGACCGAGTTGAGAGTCGATCCGGAAGAGCTGACGACTGGGGCTACGGGCCTGCAAGAGGCGGCCAACGGTATTCCGGAGCCACTGGCACCGTTCACCTCGACGGGCGCGGACGCGTTGTCGTCCATCCTCAACACCCTCACGCAGTCGAAAGAGTCACCGCT